>JANYBG010000032.1 GCA_025360865.1 Pseudomonadota bacterium
AACGTTGCGCTTCAGACTTGAAACCGCCGACTTATTTTCACCCCCAGAGGGTGTGAATTAGGCTCACTTGAGGTAGGCACGCGTAAGCTGAGGCAGTCGTCAAGCTACAGTCCAAGAATCGCTAGTGTGGTGGCCGCAGTCGCAGCTCTGGCGTCGCGTGTAGTATCCAAGGGCCGTCGGAAGCATCGAATTATGGCGCAACACACTCATCTTACTCACCGATCTGGATGGCTGCGTGCAGGCGTACTCGGCGCGAATGATGGGCTGCTTTCGATCTCCAGCTTGATGCTTGGAGTTACGGCAGCGCACGCGGGTCCGAAAGGAGTGTATGTCGCGGCGTTTGCTGGACTTGTTGCCGGTACGCTGTCGATGGGTGCAGGTGAATATGTATCTGTGAGCTCCCAGGCGGACACGGAGAGCGCAGACATTGAGACCGAACGACGGGCGTTGCGGCATGACTTCGGAGCCGAGTGCGTCGAGTTGCGCGAGATCTATGTCCAACGTGGACTTGAGCGCGAACTGGCTGGCCAGGTTGCGCATCAACTCATGACTCATAACGCTCTCGCGGCCCATACTAGGGACGACATCGGTATCACGGAAACTCTCGCAGCACGACCACTGCAGGCAGCGGCGGCGTCCTCGTTAAGCTTCGCGCTTGGGGGCCTCGTCCCGCTGCTCGCGAGCGTAGTCGCTCCCGGTACAACGCATGTCTCTCTCGTCGTCGCCGTCTCGCTCGCGTTCCTCGGGGTGCTGGGCGCCCTCGCGGCGCGCGCGGGCGGCGCGCCTATGCTGCGTGGTGCGATACGCGTATTGACCTGGGGTGCGTTGGTGATGGGCGTAACGGCGGCGGTTGGCTCCCTCATCGGTGCGGTGGTCTGATCGAGAGGCATGTTCGGCCGGCAAGGGACTACGCTGCCCCGTGCTGCAAAATTCCTGACCATCATTAAGTGGGGCGCTGCAATAGCATCCCCCAATGCCACCGAGAGTTGGGCAGATTGGGCGATGTGATCCAACGCAGCCCTGACTGCTCGGCCCAGGCGCGACACTGCGCCGGGCGCGGGCGAACTTCAGGCGAAGGACCTCGCGGTGTTTCAATGTCTTGGCGCCAGTGAATCACGCCCACAGTGCCACCGAGCTGCAGAACCCGATGAGCTTCGCGGAGCAAACTCGTCGGATCTTCAATGTGCAAAATATTGAAGAGCATGACGAAGGTCGCCGAGCCATCGGGCCGCCCGCAGCCTTCGGATACAAAATCCCGTGTTTCGACAACGACATTACGAACCGCCGTTCGTGCAGCTCGATCAATTGTTGCACGTACCATTGAGGGATCGATGTCCGATGTGTAAACGGTACCTGAAATGCGGCACGCCGGGCAATCGTGAATGTGCCGTACCCGCAGCCGAACTCCACCACATCACCTGGCGAACCACCGCAGCCGAGTGCCTCAAGCGTGCCGTTTGGGTCAAAGAATCCCTCCCAAAGCTCGATGGGCGGCATTTCACTTTCCCGACCCTTAGGCATTAGATCTCGACGAGAAAACCTAGCGTGCCAGAGTTTGCATGACAAGACGTTCCCATGTGTACCGGAACATGAGATCGTGAGAGGTGGGGTGGTCGGGCTGAGAGCGTGCGGCACGGAGCGTATGTGGGTGGTTCGAACCGACGGCGATTTCTTTATCTGCTCGGCGGAGCGGGTGCCATTCCTTGGCTCGACCCACCGCATGCGCCATTAGCGGCGGCTGAACGATCAGCTTCGGAAGAAGGCGTCTTTGATCTTGGCAGTTTCGCCCTCGAATCAGGGGCCGTGCTTTCCAATGCCAAGCTGGCTTACAAGACGCATGGCCGACTCAACGCTGATAAGAGCAATGCCATTCTTTATCCAACCCAGATTGCTGCCCAGCACGGGGACATTGAGTGGCCAATTGGACCGGGAAAGGCGTTGGATCCGGATCACTACTTCATCATCGTGTTAGATCAACTCGGCAACGGCCTATCATCGTCGCCGAACAATTCTCTGCCGCCCAACGATCGGACGCGGTTCCCCACGATCAGCATCCGTGACGACGTTGCTGCACAGCACCGTCTGGCGACGGAGCGATTCGGCATACGGCATATAGCCCTTGTCGTCGACTATTCGATGGGCGCACAGCAGACGTACCAGTGGGCGGCGAGCTACCCGACGATGGTCGAACGAATCGCGCCCTTCTGCGGTACGGCTAAGACCTCTCCTCATAACGTGGTATTTCTGCAAGGCCTGCGGGCGGCGCTCACGGCGGACGCAGCCTGGATGGGTGGCGATTATCGTGAACAACCCGCTCTTGGATTGCGTGCGTTCTCACGTGTTTATGCCGGATGGGGGCTATCGCAGCCGTTCTACAAGCAAGAACTATGGCGAGAGATGGGTTTCGACTCACTTGAGGGATTTCTAACCGGCTTCTGGGAGAAGCGCTACGGGCGTCGGGACGCGAATAACTTGTTATCCATGATTCGGACTTGGGAGTTGAACGACTTGGGTGCGACGCCCGGGTTGGAAGGGTTGGAGCACGCTCTCAGGGCTATTAAAGCCAAGGCAATAATCATGGCCAGTCAAACAGACCTCTACTTCACGGTCGACGACATGAAAGCAGAGGCAGCGTGCGTACCCCACGCTCAGTTCCGCATCATTCCGTCACTTTGGGGACACTTAGCCGGTGCGGGCCTCAACCCCGCCGACTCGAACTACATCGAACGTGAGCTTAAAGCACTTCTCGCGAGTTGATGAGGTGCCGAAGCTTGTCGTGATTGTCTTCAGTGTTGAGGGTGTACTCGCGGGCGGCCACGCAAGCTCCGGCGCGCGCGAAGCAGCGTCAGGCTTAGGCACAAGCAGTACGTTATAGTGGTCGGGGTAGGCCTTCCTCCAGTCGGCGCGAAGGTAGGTAGACTGTGAAGCCGCGTCAGGGCGCGGCAAACCGAGGCCAGACGCTGGCGGCGACAGCCGCCGGGTGAGGCGATCGGGCGGCCGTGCGGCGCGCTACCTGTTCTCGTCGATTCTCAAGTGCAAGGTGTGCGGTATAACCCGTCACCTATGTGATCGGCATAGGCACAAGATAGATTTGGTAGCGGGGGCCCAATTTGGGACGGCGGGCTCTAAACTGAAGTGCAACACATTGACGAGGTTAATGTGTTGGCATGAGTACGAACTATCAGCATCTTGGGATAGATGAACGAGTCCACATCCAGTTCCTGTTGGGGCGAGGGTTC
>JANYBG010000135.1 GCA_025360865.1 Pseudomonadota bacterium
CAGCTCGCCGCCGCGTCGAGGGCGGCGCGGTCCGGCCAATGGTTCTCGGCGATGCCCGTGAACAGCGGGTTGTCCTTGAGCAGCGCCAGGCGGTTCAGGAGGATTTCCGGATGATCGCGCAGGTCCCACGCCTTGGTGTGCGCGATCCAGCGCTCGAAAAACTCCTGGTCGCTGAGGGCGGGATTCTTTCGCACCAGCGTGAATGTCTTGATCACAGCGTCCCCCGTTCACCCACCTGAAGAAACCCGCATGCGTATCTGCGTCGTGAACAATGTACTCGACGAGAAATCCTCGCGTCTAGCCATGCAGGGGATGCTGGAGGAGTGCGCGCAGGGACTGCTCGATCCATCAACGCGTGTCGAGGTGCGAGGCCTTGCGCACGCGCCAAGCCACCTCGAGGCTGGCGTCGAGTTCTATCGTGACAGCTTCTTTCAGCTGCTCTCCACGGTTGAGATCGTCCGCGCCATCATCCGCGCCGCCGAGGAGGGATTCGACGCTGTCGTCGTCAACTGCTTCGATGACTTTGGCGTCGAGCCTGCCCGCAGCGTCGTGTCCATCCCCGTAGTCGGCATCGGCGCCTCGAGTCTGTCCTTCGCCGCGCGGCTTGGGCGGCGGGTCGGCCTGATCGTCCCGAACCTCCCCGGGCAGGTTGCGTTCGCCACGCGGCAGATCCAAGATCTCGGGCTCACGCCGACTCTGCTTCCGGGCGGCATCCGCGCGGACGCGGTGCCCTTCGCGGATGCCTGGCGCGAGGCCATGGGCGATCCGCCCGCCGCCATCCGGCGCTTCGACCCCGTGGCGCGGCAGCTCGCGGCCGACGGCGCTACCAGCGTCGTCTTCGGCTGCGGTGGCTTCAGCCTCGTTTGCGGAGCGCAGCGTTTCAGCCAGGTCGAGGTGGGGGGCAGCGTGGTGCCCGTGGTCATACCCATCAACGTCGCTCTGGTCCAGGCGGAACAGCTGGCGCGCCTCCGGGCCGGAGGCCAGGAGGTCTCCGCCAGGACTCCCGGCTCCTTCCCTCACTCGCCGGCCACCACGCGGATGCTCCTGGAAAGATTCGGGATCGGGCTCTGAGAGTCTCGCTGATCGGTTCGCGCACACCAGAGGAATCTCATGCTCAATCACGATCTGCCCGGCGGAATTGTCGAATGGATCGCGCAAGTCGGTGGGGGCGAGGTGACTCGTCTCGAGCGGCACAGCGCCCGGCGGGAAGCCTGGGTGGTCGACATCACGAGCTCCAAGGGGGCCGTGACCGAGGGATTCCTGCGGCTTGAACGCGCGAAAATCCCGGGCGACCCCTGGTCGCTTGGCCGCGAGACGCGAATCGTCGCGGCGCTGCGTGACACGCCGGTGCCGGTGCCGCGAGTGCTGGCGCGCAACGAGGCCCTGGCGTGCACGCTGTTCGAGCGCGTGCCCGGGCGCTCCGACCTGCAGAACGCGCCGATGGACCAGCAGCACGTGGTGATGTCGAATTTCATCGACATCGTCGCCGAACTGCACCGGCTCGACATCGAGCGCTTTCCCGCCGCGGAATTTCCGCGACCGGCCACCCCGCGGGACCTCGCGCTCCGGGAGCTAGACCTGGTGAGGCACCGATGGTCCGAATTCCTTTCCGGCTACCACGATCCGCTAATCACCTATGGGGTCGACTGGCTGGAGCGCTTCGTGCCCTCGAGCGTGCAGCGCGTCTCGATGGTGCAGGGGGATACGGGTCCGGGGAATTTCCTGTTCGATGGTAACCGCGTCACCTCGGTCATCGACTGGGAATGGGCGCACCTGGGCGACCCCATGGAGGATCTGGGCAACATCTGCGTGCGGGAGTTCTGGAACCCCTCGGGTGGGCTCACCGGCCTAATGGGCCGGTACGAGCGGCACTCGGGTCTTAAGGTCGATCTCGCTGCGGTGCGCTACTACCGGGTGCAGCAGAACGTGCGCGGCATGATCCCGATCGCCGAGCGCACGGTGGTCGCGAACCTTCGCGAACCGCAGGCCTGGTATCTCGCCTATCGGTATATCGGCGACCGCTCCACGCTTGAGTCGATGGCCGAATCCCTGGGTATCGAGATCGGAACCGTCGAGATGCCCCGGGACGAGGGCGTCACCGACCCGCTGGCGCTGGCGGCGGATTTCGCCAACGAGAACGATGTACGCCCGGCGCTTACGAACCCGTTCGCGCGGGCTCGCGCGCTGGAGGTTTCCGTGCTTATCCAGTGCATGGAGCGGGTGCAGCGGCTCGGCCCGCAGATCCGGCGCGCGGACCTCGACGAGCTGAGTGAGCTGCTGGGTCGTCGCGTCGGCACCGCGGCGGAAGGTAACGCGGCGCTGGATGCGGCGGTCCGTGAAAGACGCCTCGACGATGAGCGGCTGATCCGCTTCTTCGGACGCCGCTGCTTCCGCCTGGAGTGGCTGTACTCGCCGGCCGCGCGCCTGTACCCCGCGCGGCGCTGGGCCGCGCTCGACTGAATGCGGTGGCCGCCACTGGCGCGGCGCGGCACGCTCAGGGCGCACGCGTTGTTTCAGGAGATCGAGACGTTCAGGTGGTCGTTCATATTCCCGAGCAGCGTCACCTCGATGTGCTTCGAGCGGAAGCGCCAGCCGGCCGGGCCCCGGTCGAACACGTCGTCGTAGCGTCCGCAGGCGATCGGCTGCAGCGCGATCGCCAGGGTCCCCTGGAGAACGGTGAAACACGCGCGCACCCGCACCGAGCCGGCTCCCGGGCCGTCCTCGAACTCAAGGTTGGTGACGATATGGTGGGTACGCGGGGTTCCGCCCTCGAAGCGCTTGTTGCTCATCCGCCAGTAGTCACGCACCTCGGCCGCGCCCACGAAGCGCTGCGAGGTCTTGTTGGCGGTGATGGCCGCATCGGCGAACAGCGCCCCGAGATCCTCATATCGCGCGGTGTCGACATAGCGCGCATAGCGAAAAATCAGGCTTTCGATCGCAGTCCGGTCGTCGGCAGTCATGCCAGCGACTGTCGCGCGCGGACCCCGGAGGGTCAATCATTTGATTGGGTTATCCAATCCGCCAGCCTTCCGGGCGGTGGGGGCGCCCACCACAGGTCATGCCCCCGGTGGTAATCGGTTCTGGTGATTACCGCGCTTTGCCCGGGGTTCTATGCTGCAGAACACCTGATCCCAAGGCATCACGGGCTCACCATGCTGGTCGTTGAAAACTCGGTGGACACCTTCCACGACTGGGACAAGTTCCAGCCGGCCTGGACGGAGACGTTCTGGTACGGAGCGTGGATTCCGGAACTGGCGACGACGGTCTACCTCTATCACTGGTTCCGGCCGGTCCTTGGGATCTATGGCGGGGGCTGTATCGTGTGGGACGCCGACGCGTACCTGCCGTGGGACATTCCGGCCTTCCACTACGAGGTCAACCGTCCGCTGCCGGCGCGAGCGGACCTGCGCGACCTGGAACTCGACTGCGGCAGCCGGCTGCGCACGATCGAGGAGGGACGGCGGTACGAGATGTCCTACTCGCGCCGCGACATCGCGCTTGAGCTGCGGTTTGACGCGGTCACGCCCCCGGACATTGTCAGTGCGAAAGGAATGAGCGAGTTCTTCGCCGGTCACATCGACCAGGCCGGGCGGTACAGTGGCTTCCTGGAGCTCGGTGGCCGTCGCCACGAGGTCGACTGCTTCGGCATCCGAGACCGTTCCTGGGGCGCGCGGGTCATCACCGATGACATCCGCATGAACTACTGCCACGGACAGTCCGAGAAGCTCGCGTTCGTGTGTTATTCCAAGCCCGGTGCCAATGGCGACGAGGTGTTCAAGGGCTACCTCGCCCGGGACGGGAAGCGGCTCAGCCTAGCCGGCGGCACGCGCCGGAGTATCTACGCGAGCGAGATCCTGGAACGCGTCGACATCGAGATCTGCGACGCGGAAGGGCGCCGCATCCGCGGCCATGGCGTGCCCGTCAACCGCATGGTCTATGAACCCTATCCGAACCTGATCACCTGGCTGCATCTGATGCGCTGGGAGATCGACGGCGAGATCATCTACGGCGAAGAGCAGGACGTGTGGAGCGTCCCGCTATGGCACGGCCGCGACCGCGCCGCGCGGATCTAGGGCGTGCGATTTGCTCGACTACGCCACCGAGTACACCCTGCGCCGCCTCATCCACCGTTCCACCCGGCTGCAGGACGTCGGCCGCGTGGAGGATCTCGCGCGCCTGTTCGCCCGGGGCGAGATCGTGTTCGCGGGAGTCGGCGAGGTCTTCGTCGGGACGGACGGCGTGCGCGCGCTCATGCGGCGGCACCTCTTCTACGACGCCAACGGGAATCCGGCGAACCCGGAGTCGCACTACGCCACCGGCCGGGCGCTGCACTACGTCTCGAACATCGACGTCTTCACGACCGAGGATGGCGGGCTGGGCGCCGAGTCGCATTTCCTCATCGTCCAGCAGCATGGTAATCGCCCGCCGCGAATCATCACCGGTGGCCGCTACCGCGATTCCTTCGGCCACTCCGACGAGGGCTTCCATTTCCAGCGGCGAATCGTCGAGGTGCACTTCATCGGCGAGACGGCTGCCTATCTCAGCACGCATCCCTGGGGCGAGCTTTCGCGCGCCGCGCGGCGATGACAGTACACTTGGGCGCATGGGGGATCGCATCGGCAAGACCCGGGGTGAGGCCGCGAGCGCGCAGCCGATTGGCTTCGACGAGTTGCTGCTCAAGCTCTATCGCAGCATCCATTCCCCAAGTCCCTGGACGGAGTTCCTCGAGGAGCTTAGCACGCAGTTCCAGGCTTGCACGGCGACGCTCGTGGTCCGCCAGCCCGCCAACGGCGATCGCGGCGACATCTTCGACGTCCACGCGACCCGGGCGCTGGTGGATGTGTACCGCAGCGTCAGGTTCGACGACGACCCATTTCTGGATCTCGAAGAGGGGGTCGCCTGCAACATTTTCGACCGGGTCTCCTTCGAGGAGTTCCAGCGCTCACGCTTCTACAACGAGCTGCTCAAGCTCGATGGCAACAACGACATCCTAGCCATGAATGTCGTCTTCGGCGGCACCTACCTGGGAAGCCTCAAGCTGTCGCGGCGCGAGCCGTCCGGCCTGTTCGGCCTGGCCGAGAAGTCCCTGATGATGCGCCTGTACCCGCACCTCAAGGCGGCGCTCGAGATATTCGAGCGCGGTCGGCGGCGCCAGCTGGAGGTCAACGCCTACATCAAGGCGATCGACCAGCTGGCCTTCGGCGTGATCATCCTCAATGAGCGTGCGCACGTGATCCGCGTGAACGCGACCGCGTCGCGCATGATGAAGGAGACGCAACTGCTGCGCGTGGTCAGCAGTTTTCTGCAGGCGGGCGATATGGATCATGAGGTGCTGCTCGGCCGGGCCATCCAGCAGGCGCTCGCGCCCGCTAAGGGCGGCGACCCCGCCAGCGGCTCACTGGTGCTCGCCGCCCCTGGCGGCGAACACACGCTGCACGTGCTGCTGCGCCCGGTGCAGGAGGCGGATCCGCAGGGCGCCATTACGGCCGGGGGGGTGGCGCTGTTCCTTGCTGGCGAGAAGCTGCAGCGCATCATCTCAATTGGAACCTTCGCGCGGCTGTATGGGCTGTCAAAGGCCGAAGTCGCCCTCGTGGGTGAGTTGCTCGAGGGCCTGTCGATCAGCGAGGCGGCGACGCGCCTGGGCATCTCTGAGAATACCGCGCGAGTCCAGTTGCGATCAGTGTTCATTAAAACCGACACGCATCGACAGGCGGACTTGATGCGCTTAGTACTCACGAGCCTGGCGATCATCGCCTAGCGCGCGACCCGACAGCTGATACGTCAATGGCCACACTTGCGCCCGCGCTCGTCAACTGGATCGAGGGGACGATGGGATCCCCTCTTGCCGACGTGCACGAGCTGACCGGTGGCGCCTCGCGCAACAGCTTCATCCTCACGGCGAGCGATGGCGGAAAGTCGTTCCTGCGCCTTGACGCTGGCCGCGGCCCGCTGTCGGGCACCGACCTGACGCTGAACCGCGAGTATTCCGTTCTCGCGCAGCTGCAGGGAACGGGGCTGCCAATCGCACGCGTCTACGCGTTCACGCCCGAACATAACGCCATGCTGATGGAGTTCCTGCCCGGGCATACGAGTTACCAGAAGACCGGGAGCGCGGCGGAGGAGGCGGCGATCCGCAAGGAGCTGGTGGACACCGTGGTCATGCTGCAGCGAATCGACCCGCGCTCGGTGAGCGCGTTTGGCGCCGCGGCCGGGGCGCCGCTGGGTGTGGTTATCCCCGAGGACATGCGCACCTGGGGCGCTCTGTACGACGAGCGCGTCACGCTCCACGACCCGCTGATTGATTTCACGCTCAACTGGCTTAGCCAGGCCGTGCCTGACGCGCAGTCCGCATCGGTCATCGTCCACGGCGACCTGGGTCCAGGGAACTTCATGATCGAGGACGGCGGCATCCGTGCGCTTATCGACTGGGAGATGGTGCGTATCGGCCATCCGCTGGAGGACCTGGCGTGCATCATCGCGCGCGCGCTCGGGGCGCCGTTCGGGGAGGCCAGCGAACACATCGCGAATTACGAGGCCGCGAGCGGCACGGCCGTGGACCTGCGCAAGCTCGACTACGCGCTGGCACTGGTGCTGGTGCGCTGGCTCATCGCCATGCACATGGCGCTTTCCAAACCCTCGGCGCTGCAGAACGTGCCAATGCTGTTCGCGTTCCGCCAGATCAACGCTCTTTCACTGGTCGAGGCCCTCTGCCGGTGCCAGGGGGTCGAGACCCACGATCCCGTGCCGCGGTTGCGCGGTGCAGATCCCTGCGGCATCGTCTTCCAGTACAGCCAGGAATGTCTCGCGGGACTTGCCCAGGATGCCGCCATGGGGGCATCGGGCTACAAGCTGCGGGGGATCATCGACCTGCAAGCATACCTGCGCGACTTCATCGACTATGGCCCGGAACGGTACGAGCGCGAGGAGACCGAGCGCACCTGTCTGATCCTGGGCCGACGGGTGCGCACCGCGGAGGATGCGAACAAGGCCGTATGCGCGTTCGCGCGCACGGTGCCGATGGCCGCCGCCGCGCCGCTACTTCAGTTCCTGCGATGGCGTGCGGAGCGCGAGCAGGCGATCATGCATACCTCCCTGGGCGTGCGTCAGGACAACCGGATCCACATCGGCTGACTGGCACCCGGTGATTACCGCTGCGGCAGGCACTCCCGGCTGGCGCCTGCCTTGAATCCCCTTGCCGCGCCCCCAAGCAGCAGGAATGGCCGAGTCACTGCACCTCGTATGTCCAAACTGCCAGGGCGTGAACCGCGTCCAGGCCGAGCGCCTCGCGGATTCGCCCCAGTGCGGCCACTGCCACCAGGGTCTTTTCACCGGCGGCGTGCTCGAGCTCAGCCAGGCCACGTTCCGCCAGCAGATCGGACGCAACGACATCCCCGTCGTCGTTGACTTCTGGGCACCCTGGTGCGGGCCCTGCCAGATGATGGCGCCGCACTACGCCGCGGCTGCCGCGGAGCTGGAGCCGCGGCTAAGGCTCGCGAGGCTGAATACCGAGGCCGAGCCGACTCTCGCCGGGGAATACAACATTCGCAGCATTCCCACCGTGGCGGTCTTCAAGGGTGGCCGGGAGATCGCGCGGCAGGCCGGGGCGATGGGCAAGGCCGATCTCATTCGCTGGATACGCGCGCACGCCTGAGAGCCGGACGCCGGACCTCGTTCCTTCCGCTGGCTCACCCATCCGCAGCGGGTCGCCGGGACGCCCGGACGTGTTTGCCAGCCAGCGGCTGTGGCAAGATCCACCTCTCCGCGACCTGCGTGGTCCGGTCACCGCGGGAGTGGATGTAATGACTGAACGTGTGGCGCTGGTCACCGGTGGTGGTCGCGGAATCGGGCGCGAAGCCGCGCTGCTGCTCGCAGCCTCAGGAGCGCGTGTCATGGTCGCGGCGCGCAACCAGGGCGAGTTGGCAGCCGTCGGCCTCGAGTATGTGGTCGCCGATCTTGGCAGTCCGGAAGGTTGCGCGCTGGCGGTCGCTGAGACCGAGCGCAGGCTCGGGCCGATCGACCTCCTGGTCGTCAACCACGGCATCGGCTCGGCCCACGAACGACTTGTCTGGGAGCAGGACCCGGAAGTCTGGCGGCAGACCATGCGAGTGAACCTCGATGGGCCCTTCGAGCTGACGCGGCTGACGGTCGGAGGCATGTGCCGGCGCGGCTTCGGGCGGGTGGTGTACACCAGCTCCACCGCCGGGCAAACGGCGGAACGATCCGGAAGCGCGTACACCGCCTCCAAGCACGGCGTTATCGGACTCGCCCGGGCGGTGGCCCAGGACGCAGGGCCTTTCGGGGTGACCTCCAACGCGGTGCTGCCGGGCTGGGTGCGTACCGAGATGGCGGAGCGCTCGGCGCGCACTGAGTCAGAGCGACGCGGCATCACCGTCGACCAGGTATGGCGCGAGCGCGCCGCGATCTATCCGCGCAACCGCGTCCTGGAGCCACGCGAAGTCGCGCAGGTGATCGCGTTCCTGTGCGGTGACGCGGCCGGGGGCGTGAACGGCGAGGCGATCACCGTGGCGCTTGGCGGGGTCTGGTGATCCTTCCCGAAATCAACGAAGCCACATGGCCGCCGCCAGCGGCGGCGCGCGCATCGGCGGGAGATCAGGGCCCGTAATCCAGTCGCGGATACGAGTCCGTCCCCCGGCCCCGGCTGTGAGATCCAGCGGCGTGCCTAAAGACGTCGGGTCAGGCGCCGTCCGGATCCTGGCGTGGATCGTGCGTACCCGCGGATTCCCGCGCGCAGAAGTGTCGGACGGCCTGCCCGCCACACCGCCGCATTGGTAGAACCTGGGATTGCGCCATCCCCGCTCGCGCGTGAAGACGAGTTTTCAGCTTGACGCTCACGAGGTTCTTCCGCGGGCACGGTGGTTCGCGTCGCGGGTTGCGCGCGCTATTGTCCGGAATTTCCCCGGCCCGCTAGAGGTGTTGGCGACGGAAACTCGTGTAGGAGCCCCTAACGGGGATACACAAGCCGCCGCGAGGCGGGGCGGGCGGCTCCGGCGCGAGGGCTGCGGGGTGCCCTTCGGTCAGCCCGCAAGGTACGCTCGCAGGGCTTATCCACGAGCGGGAGATCCCAGGTGCAGAGCATTCCGTCCCACGCGCGAGTCGTGATCATCGGTGGCGGCATCGTCGGCTGCAGCGTCGCGTACCACCTGGGCAAGCGGGGCTGTACGGATGTGCTGTTGCTCGAGCGCAAGCGGCTCACCAGTGGCACCACCTGGCACGCCGCGGGTCTGGTGGGCCAGCTGCGCGCGACCCAGAACCTCACCCGCCTGGCGCAATACACCACCGCGCTCTACGAGGGTCTCGAACGCGAGACTGGCCAGGCGACCGGCTTCAAGCAGGTCGGCTCCATCGCGGTGGCCGCGAGCGAGGCGCGGTTCGAGGAACTCAAGCGCGGCGCATCCATGGCGCGCTGCTTCGGTCTTGAGGTACAGACGCTCTCGCCAGGTGCCGCGCAGGAGCGCTGGCCGCTGCTGTCGACCGAGGGACTGGTGGGCGCGATATTCCTGCCCAAGGACGGCCAGACCAATCCGGTCGACACCACGCAGGCGCTGGCCCGCGGGGCGCGCGCCGCGGGCGTGCGTATCCTCGAGGACACGAAGGTCACCGCGATCCGCACCGCGCGCGGCCGCGTGACAGGTGTCGCGACGCAGCAGGGCGAGGTCCGCGCCGATATCGTGGTGAACTGCGCGGGCATGTGGGCGCGCGAGGTGGGCGGCTGGGCCAATGTCTCGGTGCCGCTGCACGCCGCCGAACACTTCTACATCGTCACCCAGCCGGTCCCGGGGTTGGCGTCCGGGCTGCCGATCCTGCGTGACGCCGATGCCGTGTCGTACTTCAAGGAGGATACCGGCAAGCTTCTTGTGGGCTGGTTCGAGGCGAAGGCCAAGCCCTGGGGCGGCGAGGGGATCCCGGAGAACTTCGCCTTCGACCAACTGCCCGCGGACATGGCGCACATTGAGCCGCTGTTCGCCGCGGCCATGCGCCGCGTGCCCGCGCTCGAGTCCGCCGGGGTACAGGTGTTCTTCAACGGACCGGAGAGCTTCACGCCCGACGACCGTTATCTTCTGGGCGAGGCGCCGGAGATGCGCGGGCTGTACGTGGCGGCCGGCTTCAATTCGATCGGCATCCAGTCAGCCGGCGGGGCGGGCAAGGTGCTCGCCGACTGGATCGTCGACGCGCACCCGCCGTCTGACCTGTGGGACGTCGATCTCCGGCGGTGCGCGCCGTTCCAGCGCAACCGGCGCTACCTGCGCGACCGGACCGAGGAGACACTCGGGCTGCTGTACGCGATGCACTGGCCGTTCCGTCAGGTCGAGAGCGCGCGCGGCGTGCGCAAGTCCCCCCTGCATGACCGGCTGGCGGCCGCCGGGGCCTGCTTCGGGGAGGTGGCAGGCTACGAGCGCGCCAACTGGTTCGCGACCGGCGGCGCCGAGGCGCGCTATGAGTACAGCTACGGCCGGCAGAACTGGTTCGGGCCCTCGGCCGGGGAGCACCAGGCGGTGCGCGAGCAGGTAGGTCTCTTCGACCAGTCCTCGTTCGGGAAATTCGTGCTCAAGGGAGCCGATGCGACGCGCGTGCTGGGGCGGATCTGCGCGAACGACATCGACGTACCCGTGGACAGGGTGGTCTACACCCAGTGGCTCAATGAACGCGGCGGCATCGAGGCGGACGTCACCGTGACGCGCGAGGCCGAGGATTCGTATCTGATCGTCACGGGCTGCGCGACACAGGTGCGCGACTTTGGTTGGTTGTGCCGGGGCATCGCCGCGGATGCCCGCGCCGTCGCGATCGATGTCTCATCAGGCTACGCGGTGCTCGGCCTGATGGGCCCGCGCAGCCGTGACTTGCTCGCAAGCTTGACGGACGCGGACCTCGCCACGAGCGCGTTTCCCTTCGGGAGCTCGCGGATCATCGACCTGGGATACGCGCGCGTGCGCGCCAGCCGCATCACCTACGTGGGCGAGCTCGGCTACGAACTGTACATGCCCGCCGAGTTCGCGCAGTCGGTGTACGACGTCCTCGTCGCGGCCGGCGCGGACTTTGGCCTCAGACTCGCCGGCTACCATGCCCTGAACAGCCTGCGCATGGAGAAGGCCTACCGGCACTGGGGCCATGACCTAGGCGATGAGGACACGCCCCTCGAGGCGGGCCTCGGCTTCGCCGTCGCCTGGGACAAGCCCGGCGGCTTCGTGGGCCTCGAGGCGCTGCGGCGCCAGCGCGAGTCAGGCGCTCGGCGCCGGCTCGTGGCGGTCGCGGTCGAGGGCACGGATCACCTGCTGTACCACAACGAGCCGATCTGGCGGGACGACGAGCTGGTCGGACGAACCTCATCGGCGATGTTCGGCCATAGCATCGGGGCCGCGCTCGGGCTGGGCTATGTCCAGAACAAGGGCGCCGCGGTCACCGACGACTGGATCGCAATAGGGCGCTACGCGGTCGAGGTCGCGATGGAACGGATCCCGGCGCGGGTCTCGCTGCGGCCCTTTTACGATCCGACCAGTGCGCGGGTGAGGGTTTGAGCCGGGCGCCGCGGGTGAGCAGGTGAACAGTCACGCGCGGGTACTCGTCATTGGCGGCGGCGCGGTGGGCTGCAGCGCGCTCTACCACCTGACCCGGCTCGGATGGACGGATTGCGTGCTCGTCGAGCGTGACGAGCTGACCGCGGGTTCCACCTGGCACGCCGCGGGCAACTGCCCGAATTTCTCCACCTCCTGGACTATCCTCAAGCTGCAGCGGTATTCGACCGCCCTGTATGCGCGGCTCGCCGGCGAGGCGGGTCACGAGATCACCTACCACGCCACCGGCAGCATCCGCCTCGCCCATACCCGGGACCGTGCCGACGAATTCCACCACGTCCTCGCCCAGGCGCGCGCGCAGGGCATCGACTTCGAGCTCCTCTCGCCTGCGCAGATCAGCGAGCGGCATCCTTTCGTCGAGCTCGACGGGATCCGGCTGGGCCTATGGGATCCGCACGACGGTGACATCGACCCGGCGCAGCTGACCCAGGCACTCGCCCGGGGCGCGCGGGAGGGTGGCGCTACGATCCACCGCCAGACGCGCGTGACGGCGATCCGGCGCGGGCCGGACGGCTGGCGCGTTGAGACCAGCGCGGGGACGATCGACGCGGAGTACGTGATCAACGCGGCCGGTTACCGCGGGGGCGAGATCGCCGCGATGATCGGCGAGCAGCTGCCGATCGTCACGCTGTCGCACCAGTACCTGATCACGGACGACATCCCCGCCCTGGTCGAGCGGGGCGCGGCGCGCCTGCCGCTGCTGCGCGACCCTGACGTGAGCTACTACCTGCGGCAGGAGCGCCACGGGCTGCTGCTGGGTCCCTACGAAGCCAACGCCCATGCACGCTGGCTCGAGGGGCTGCCGGGAGAATTCGCGCATCAGCTGTTCGAGGACGACCTTGCCCGCATCGAGAGCTACATCGAGGCCGCCTGCGTGCGCGTGCCCGTCCTGGCCTCCGCGGGTATCAAGCGGGTCATCAACGGGCCGATCCCCTACGCGCCGGACGGTAATCCGCTGATAGGACCCGCGGCGGGCGGTGCCAATTTCTTCCACTGCTGCGCCTTCACCTTCGGGATCGCGCAGGCAGGCGGCGCCGGCCGCGCCATCGCGGAATGGGTCGTGAACGGTGAGCCGGACTGGGACTTGTGGTCGTTCGATTCGCGGCGCTACCTGGCGCGTGCCGAGGGTGGTCGCGCACTGGCCAAGGCCCGGGAGACTTATCGGCACGAATACGGGATCGGCTACCCGCAGGAAGAGCGCGCCGCGGGACGTCCCGACAAGGTCTCCCCCATTCACGACCGGCTGGTGGAGCGCGGGGCGGTGTTCGGTGCGCGTGGTGGCTGGGAGCGCGCGGTGTACTACGCGATTGACGGCGATCCGGACGGCCCGGGAAGCTCGTTCCGCAGGCCGCACTGGCATCGCGCCGTGGCGCGCGAGTGCGCCGCGGTCGCCGGCGGCGCCGCGCTGCTGGACATGCCCGGCTTCACCCGGTTCGAGGTCACAGGCGCCGGTGCCGCCGCGTGGCTCGATCACATGATCGCAGGCGAGGTGCCACCGGTCGGCCGCACCGCGCTGAGTTACCTGTGCTCACCGCGCGGCGGAATCGTCAGCGAGATGACGGTGTCGCATTTGGCGGAGGGACTTTTCTGGCTGGTGTCCGCGGCCGCGGCGGAACGCCACGATGAGCACTGGCTCCATACCCATCTCACGCAGCGCCACGGGCCGGTCGGCATCGCCAATGTCACTGGCGACTATGGAGCGCTCGTCGTGACCGGTCCGCGCTCGCGAGAGGTGCTGGCCGGCATCACCGAGGCTGAACTCTCGAGCAGGGCCTTCCCATGGCTCGCCGTGCGCCCCATCGGCATCGGTGATGCGCTCGTCGTCGCCATGCGGGTGAGCTACGCGGGAGAACTCGGGTGGGAGCTGCACATCCCGGTCGGGCAAGTGGCGGCCGTGTATGAGCGCCTGCTCGCCGCGGGCCGCCCGGGGTCAATTGCGCACTTCGGCCTCTACGCCATGGAGAGCCTGCGACTGGAGAAGTGTTACAGGAGCTGGAAAGCGGACCTGACGCGTGAATACTCCCCGTTCGCCGCGGCGCTCGGCCGCTTCGTGCGCCTGGGTAAGGCGGCGGACTTCATCGGCCGGGAGGCGCTGCGCAGGGCGGCGGCCCCGACGCAGCTGTTCGTGCCGCTGCTGGTGGAGGCGCGCGACGCGGATGCCGCGCCCGTATCCATTGTCCACCACGGGGAGGAGCGGGTCGGGCTCGTGACCTCGGGCGGCTACGGCTACCGCCTGGACCGCAGCATCGCGCTCGCCTACGTCCGCGCGGACCTGGCGCTGCCCGGCACCGAGCTCGAAGTGGAGGTACTCGGCGAGCGTTGCCCGGCGGTAGTCGCGCGTGAGCCGCTATACGATCCGGACAACGCGCGCCTGCGGGCCTGAGTGGGTTGCCGCGTGCTTCCGATGCGCGGATTTGCCGGGCGCGCCCGCGGGTCACAGAATGGGCGGTGTCGGATGGGGAGGATGCCGCCGTGTGCCGTAACATCAAGATGCTCTTCAATTTCCAGCCGCCGGTGACGCCGGACGAGGTCCGCGCCGCGGCGCTGCAGTTCGTGCGCAAGGTGAGCGGCTTCAACAAGCCCTCGCAGGTCAACGAGCCCGCATTCAACGCCGCCGTGGAGCGGATCAGCGCGAGCAGCTTGGAACTCCTGTGTTCGCTCAAGACGAACGCGCCGCCGCGGGACCGCGCTGTCGAGGCGACCAAGGCCCGCGAGCGCGCCGCGGTGCGTTACAGCGCGTTCCGGCCGATGGCCGACGACAAGAGTGGATCCGGATAAGCTGGCCGCGGACGCCTCGAGGTTGGCCGCGGGGACAATTTCGCTCCGGTGAGCCTCGGGTTACGCGGCGCGGCGCTCCCAGTGGCGATATCCTGAGTGAGGCTAGAGGAGCGCTGTATGACTCAGTTCGACCTGCGACCCCCCACGGACACCCAGCGCGCCAGCATCTCCGCCGGGCTGAGCCCGGAGGAGCGCGACGTCCTGCTCGAACACGGTACCGAGGCGGCGTTCTGCGGGGTGTTTCTCGATAACCACAAGGACGGCGTCTACTGCTGTCGCTTCTGCGGGCTGCCGCTATTCAGGTCCGCCGCGAAATTCGATTCGGGCACGGGCTGGCCGAGCTTCTTCAATCCCTTCGCGGAGAGCCATATCCGTCGCATACGCGACAGTAGCTACGGGATGACTCGGGTGGAGGAGGTGTGCGCGCGCTGTGGCAGCCACATGGGACACGTGTTCCCGGATGGGCCGCCGCCCACCGGCGAGCGCCACTGCCTCAACTCCGTGTCCCTTTCGTTCACGGAGCGCGGCGTCGCGCTGCCGGACATACTCGGCCGCGGAGCGCCCGAGGGGCTTGCCGCGACCGACTAGCGGGCCGCCGCCGGCCTGCCAGTCGGCCATCCATCCGCGCGAAAAGCTCACTGCGGGGATATCTACCGGCCGCGGGGGCGGCCGTTCCCGCGGCCTGGCCACGGGGCCCCGGCGTCGATCTCACGCCAGGCGCCGGGCGCGAGGCCCTCGACTGTGACTTCTCCTATGCCTGCCCGGACCAGTCGCAGTGTGGGGAAGCCGATGTGCGCCGTCATGCGGCGAACCTGGCGATTCTTGCCCTCGCGCAGAGTCAGTTCGAGCCATGTCGTCGGAATCTTCGCGCGCCAGCGGATGGGTGGGTCGCGCGGCCACAGCTCCACGGGCTCCGCGATCACCCGCGCGCCGGCCGGCTCGGTCCTGAAGTCCCCGAGATCCACGCCGCAGCGCAGCGGGGCGAGCGCATCCTCGGTCGGGGCGCCCTCGATCTGCGCCCAGTAGACTTTCGGCAGCTTGAACCGCGGGGTGGCGATGCGCGCCTGCAGCGCGCCGTCGTCGGTCAGTAGCAGCAGTCCCTCGCTGTCGGTATCGAGCCGTCCGGCGGGATAGACGCTCGCCACGTCGATATAGTCGGCCAGCGTGCGGCGCTCAGGTTCGCGGCTGAACTTGCAGATGACGCCGAACGGCTTGTTGAAGGCGATCAGCACGCGTGAATCAGCCGAGGAATCCTTCAATCAGGTCCGGGGGCACCGTCGCGGCGGGAACCGACGGACGCGAGCCACCGCCAGCGCGTGCACGGGCGGTGGGACGCCGGTCGAACCACTCGCGCACGTCGACATCGAGGCCGACGCCGTGCATGTAGTTGTAAAGCGCCTTGCGCAGGCCGCCGCCCAGGAAGTCGTGATCCGCGCCCACCGGATCCTCGAACGGGAGGTCGTTGAGCGCGAACGTGACATCCTCCGGCGGTCGCAGGGTGATGCCGTACTTCCTCGGCTGCAGACCGATGGGTGAGTGCGCGGTCGCCGCGAACCGGTGCCAGTACGCCGACTGGATGCACCCGGCCGCGAACAGCTGGCGCACCCGCTCGAGCGCATCGATCGTGTCCTGCGCGGTCTCCGTCGGGAAGCCGTACATCAGGTACGCGTGCACCATGATCCCGGCGTCGCTGAACGCCCGGGTCACCCGCGCCACCTGTTCGACGGTGACGCCTTTATGCATGAGCTTGAGGAGCCGGTCGGACGCCACCTCGAGGCCGCCGCTCACGGCCACGCAGCCGGAGGAGGCGAGCAGGCGGCACAGCTCGGGCGTGAAGGTCTTCTCGAAACGGATGTTCCCCCACCAGGTGATGCTGAGCTTTTCCTTGATCAGGCGCTGCGCGAGCGCGCGCATGCCCGCGGGCGGCGCGGCCTCATCGACCAGGTGGAAGCCGGTCTCGTCGGTCTCCGCGATCAGCGCCCGGATGCGCCGCACGACGAGGTCCTCCCCCGGACGGTCGTAGCGGCCGATGTAGTCGAGCGACACGTCGCAGAACGAGCACTTCTTCCAGTAGCAGCCATGCGCCAGCGTGACCTTGTTCCAGCGTCCGTCCGACCAGAAGCGGTGCATCGGGTTCAGCATTTCGATGAGCGACACGTACTCGCCAAGCGGTAGTCCGTCATACGTCGGGATGCCGGTGTCCTTTTGCGGGATGTCGTGTTGGGTCGGGTCGCTTTTCAAGACGACCCGCGCGGCTTCGCGCACGTACGTGCGGACGAGGGGTGCCTCGCGGCCCCGCAACCGTCTCAGCAGGTTCAACATCGGGCGCTCGCCGTCATCGAGCGTGAGGTAGTCGAAGTAGTCGAATACGCGTGGGTCCCGCAGCGAGCGCAGCTCGGTGTTCACCCAGCCCCCGCCCAGTATCAGCGTCGTGTCGGGCGCGGCCGCGCGGATCGCCCGTGCCATGCGGAACGCGCCATAGACGTTGCCCGGGAAGGGCGCCGTCAGGGCGACGACATCCGGCGGTGAGCTGACAAGCTCGCGGGTCAGCTCGTCGAGCGTGTCATCCACCAGCGTGGGTTCGCCGTTCAGCGCCTCGTGAAGCGAGTCGAACGAGGCGGCGCTGGCGGCCAGTCGTTCGCCGTAGCGCGCGAGCTCGAACCGTGGGTCGATGCCCAGCCGCCAGACGTCGGCGAGGTCATCGACGTAGAGGCTGGCGAGGTATCGCGCCTGCTCCGTCGTGCCCAACGTGCCGAACGCGGACAGCAGCTGTTCATCAAGCGCCACGTGCTCCGCGGAGGGCGGCGGGCTGAGGTGCTCGAAGCGGGGGCCTTCAGGAAGGAACGCCCGTCCGGCGATACGAAAGGCGAGGCTGGGATCGCGTCGCTGCAGGAGCCGGATGGCCGGCTCGACGGTTTCGATGTAACGCTCGGTGTGCCGCAGGAAGTGGGCGATGGCGGGCGGAACCGGGAGGCGGCCACGGGCGGCGCGCTTGCGGCGACGCAGGACTTCGGCCATGCGCGCGAGGCCCGCGGCGCAGAACAGCCGCAGGAACAGAGCGAGTGAGGCATCGGCCTGTCTTAGTTCCAGGCCGAGTTCCTCGGCGTGCAGGCGCAGGAAGCCCATCAGGTACGCCGTGGCGGGGTACGGCGTATTGAGCTGAGTCATCGGCGGCGTGGCGAGCAGAATGCGCATGGAGGACGCAGGGTAGCGCAGCTGGCCCGGTAGTTGCGACCGAGCCGCCGAGGCTTAAACCGTCGGGAAAGGCGGGCGGATCGTTGTCTGGAAGTCATTGACCGAATATAGTGTTTCGGGTCAATGACGAAACGGTCGGTCGCGCGAAGCGAGAATCTAGGGGGCGGTATGGGGGACAAGACTCTGGATAGGCGCGCAGCCTACGAGATGGGGCCAAGGCCGGACTGGATAAGCCGGCTCAACGCGGAAGGCGAGATCCTCGATTCGCGGCACGTGGTGCCTCTGGATGCCGCCTCGCTAATCGATGCCGCCTGCGACAGCACGGGCCTTGCGGACTTCGGCGATGGGCCCTGGCGCGAACACCTCGACATCCTGCTGCGCGCCCTTCAGGACGAGGCGAACTTGCACCTCCTGGGAAGGCTTTACACCCGGTCCGACATGCTCATGTATCTGCAGGGACGCCTGCAGATCATCGAATGGTACACGCGGCATCCGGAGATCGATGACGAGCAGATCACGGAGCCGGTATTCGTGATCGGGCTCGGTCGTTCGGGAACGACTATCCTGCAGGAGACGCTCGCCCAGGACGACCAGTTCCGTTTCGTACTGAAGTGGGAAGCGTTGTTTCCGTGCCCGCCGCCGGCCGAGGAGTCATACCGAAGCGACCCTAGGATTCAGCGCGCGCACGATCTCATCACTCTCCAGGATCGCATAGCACCGGAATGGAAGTCCCAGCACGCAGTCGCCGGCAATTTGCCCGTGGATTGCCTCGAGTTCACGCAGGGCTGCTTCGCTTCCGACCTGTTCCTGGCCTCGTTCCAGATTCCCTCTTACGAAGCCTACCTGGCCAAGCTCGACGCCACCGAGTACTACCGGTGGCACCGAAAGATACTGAAGCTCCTGCAATGGCGCTACAAGCGTAAGCACTGGTTGCTCAAGGGATCCAATCACCTGCCGGTGATCCCGCAGCTGCTGACGGTGTATCCCGATGCCAAGATCATCTTTCCCGCCAGGGATCCAATCGTCGCGGTTTCCTCCATCGTCAGCGTGCTGGGGACGATCTACTCCTTTCGCACGGACACCCCCTTCAGCAGCTGCACCTATGAGAAATGGATGCTTATCGACAAGATCGCGGAGATGCTGAACAAGCTCGTGACCTGGGTTAAGGATGGCACACTGCGACCGGGGTTCTTCGCGACGATCCAGTACCTTGAGTTCTCGGCAGACCCCGGCTCGGCGCTGCGCGGCCTTTACAGTGACTTGTTGCTAGATCTATCGCCGCAGACCGAGCGACGCATGAGTGCCTACTTAGTGGGGAAGCCTAAGCACGTCTACGGGAAACACACGTATGAAGTGGGTACCCCTGATGAGATCGCCAGGGAGCGCGAGCTGCTCAGGCCTTACCAGAACTTCTTCAGGGTCGAAAGCGAGGTTTGACCGTGGCGATGCCAAGCGGCGCGGGTGGTAATGGAGCCGCCGACGCGGCGGCGGCGGCAGAGGCGTGGGGTGCGTATTGTGACAGTCTGAAAGTCGCAGGCCAGCAGCTGCTACGCACTGACTTCCCGATCGACAGGCTTGACCTCGCGGAGGGGCTGCGGTACCTCGTGAGGCTGGTATTCACCTCCATTGATCGCGGCGTGGAGGGGGCGGACCCGGCCCACCCACTCCTGTACCCGCTGTGCAATGAAAGAATCAAGGTGGGCGGGGACAACCCGGACAACCGGTACTACGCCGCGGCGATCAGTGACCAGTACGAATACGTTCTCATGGGGGATTTCCGCGACTGCGGCTATTTCAGCGTGGTCGCGACTGGCAAGGTGGATGGCAGTGAGACCGTCATAAGCGGATCATTGCGGGGCGACGACCTCGAGGTGCTGGCTGACGGCATGACCCGGATCCGCATCTCCGCGCGCAGCTCCGGGCGCGATGTCCTGACCACCAACGCGCGCACTAGCCTGCTGATCGTGCGTTGCACAATCGAGGGCCTACCGGGAAAGCAGGTGCCGCTGACACTTCGGCGAGTCGACAAGCCGGAGCCGCCAGTAGCGCTGTCAGTCGCTGAAATGGCGTCCCGGTTGACCGCAAGCGCGCAGTTCGTGCGCAACGCCTCCGCGTTCTTCGGTGACTTCACGGCTAGATTCCAGGCTCACATCAACCGCCTGCCGTTATTTCCCGACCAGAAGTACCTGGTATCGATTGGCGGCGATCCGAACATCCTGTACTACCTGTCCGCCTGGGCGCTCGGGGACAATGAGGTCCTGTGCCTGACGATGCCGCGCATCCCGCGCTGTTCTACCTGGAACCTGCAGCTTTGCAATGTCTGGTTTGAATCGCTGGACTACACCGCAAGCCAGATACACCTCAACAGTAACAGCGCGATCCTCGATACCGGTGGCGGCGTGACGATCCGGATCGCCGGGCGCGATCCGGGTGGGGACAACTGGCTGCGGACCCTCGGCCACACCAGTGGGCTGCTCTGCATGCGGCTGGTAGGGGCCGAGGAGGCCGCGATCGTGAATGCCGCCGTAGGCAAGTTGCCCTAGGCCGGACCGTCCTGGAGCGCATCGCTAGCGCGTGACGGGTGTCCCGATGGGCACGTAGAACTGGCAGTCAACGTCCGTATAATCCAGCGCGGTGGACGGGGGGATGCGTGCCACGTTTTCCACGCTCCACAGCCTACGGACGGTTTCCTCGATGCTGTCAGTTTCGATCTCATAGACGGCGAGGTACTCGTGCCGTGCCTTCTGAAGGCCGGCGGGCAGCGCGACTGCGGCCACACGATAGCGCCGTCCGGAAACCAGAGTCGGAGAGCGGACCATCTCCGGCAGCAGGAGGCGGTCGTACCATTCATTGAATTCGGCTTCGCGACCTGGGGCCGCGTTGGACCGGACCGTCATAATGTACCTGGCCATTGGGATTTTCCTTCAGCAGCAGGCGCGTTGTGATTCTGCGCTCAATGCACCGGGTATCTTCACTTCCTAAGCGCCCGGCGCGGTTCGCTCCAAGGCAAGCGGGCCTGTGGCCGGATCCAACGGAAGCCCGCTGGCGTTGCGGGCGGCTATATAGCCGAATGTCATCGCAGGACTGAGCGTACCTCCGGCACCCGGGTAGGCGTGCCCCATCATGCTCGCCGTAGTATTGCCGGTCGCATAGAGGCCGCCGATGGGCTTGAGGTCACGATCCAGGACCTGGGCATGCTCGTTGCACAACAGGCCGCCGTTCGTGCCGATGTCTCCCGGGATGATCGGCAGCGCATAGAAGGGAGGGGTGGTCAGCGGCGCGAGGTTCGGGTTTGGCTGAACCTTGGGATCGCCGTAGTAGCGGTCGTAGGCGCTGTCCCCGCGCCCGAACTCAGGATCGCGACCCCGTTCAGCGTTCAGATTGAACTGCTTTACCGTGCCGGTAAGGCCGCCGGCGGGAATTGCAAGTCGCGCCTCAAGCTCGCGCCAGGTACGAGCCTTGACTAGAGAGTGCCGCAGTCCCGCCTGATGCAACGCGAGGGGAATTCCGGGAATTAGTGGACCGACGGGATAGCGGCGGCGATATCTCTCGTCGAATATGAGATACGAAGGGGAGGTCCGCGCCCCCGGACGGTCAGCCTCGATCATCCTGAGTCCGGCGATGTCGTATGCCAGCGCCTCGTTCATGTATCGGCGACCGGCCTGGTTGACGATGATGCAGCCGGGGAAGGCGCGCTCGAACGTGAGCAGGCGGGCCCTCGGTTCATCGGGGAGCTTGATCATTGGCCCCCACCACGCCGAGTCCATGTTGCCTAGCGCAGCTCCTACGGTCAGCCCGAGCTCAAGGCCGTCGCCGGTGTTGGTTTCCAATGCACCACTGGACGAGGGGTCCCACGCGCCTGGCAAATGAGCACGCCGCAATGCCGCGCTGCCCTCGAATCCGCCAGTGGCCATCACGACCGCCCGCCGGGTCACGATCGATTGCGCGACGCCCAGATGGTCAACAATCGCGCCGGTTACCCGTCCGCTTGCGTCCCGTATTAGGCTGGTAACCGGGGAGTTAAGCCAGAGGGGAACGTCGTAGCGCTCCAAGGAGTAGCGCAGACGTCCAAGCAGTGCCCCGCCGGCGGTGAGAAAGCGGTTTCTCCGGGAGACCAGTCGCTGCCCGATGTCCAAGTAATAGCGGGCAAGGACCTTCACCAGCGTGCGCTGCCAGCCCGGCGGCCGGTGTAACAGCGGAAAGACATCGTCCATCGTGAATGCGATGCGGTTGAAGAGCAGCGTGGCCGGCACCGGCGGCTGCAGTGATTTCAAATGCGGGCCCAGTCGCCTGCCGTCGAACGGCAGCACGTCATGCGTTCGGTATCCCAGCTTCGCGCCTGGGGCCTCGGGCCGGTAGTCGGTGTAGGGAATGGAGCGGTATCGCACCTCGGAGTTGTGCTGCAGCCACCCGAGCATATGGCGCGCGGACTCCGCGAAGGCGCGGATATTGGCATCGGCTACGTCAGCGCCGACGATCGCGTGCAGGTACTCAGACGCCTCCGCCACGGAATCATGGCCGCCGGCCGCGGCGCCCAGTTCGCTCGCGGGCACCCAGATGAAACCACCCGAGGTCGCGGACGTGCCCCCCCAGTAGTTGGTCTTTTCCACGACGAGCACGCTGAGTCCGGCGGCGGCGGCGACCAGCGCGGCTGTCAGGCCGCCGGCCCCAGAGCCCGCCACCAAGACATCAATTTCAAGTCTCTTCATGTCATTGACCAACATTTGCGCGATTGGTCAAAGATTTGGCATGCATTCACCCGCGACGTCAAGTGGAGGCTGGGCCCTCAAGCCGCGCCCGCAGGGCCGGCGGTGGATGGCGGATACACTCAACGCGAACGGGGGAAAAATCGGCTATCGCCTGCTCATAACGGTAGCCGCGGACAGGTCGCGGACGGCGACGCGAGACGCGGCCCCGCGCCGCTGCGGCGCTTGACTTGTAAGACATTACGGCTAGGATGCGATTGACCGATTGCTATACAAACGGTCAATCGATAGGCGATTGCTAGGGGGTGCCACGTGAAAAGTACACACTCTGCCATGCTGATGTTTGGGCTGGCGCTGTGCGCCGCTGGGGGGTTACGCCCCACGACTGCGAGCGCCGCGCAATCCAGCTCCGAACTGCAGGAGGTTGTCGTCACGGCCGAGCGGCGCGAGACGAATCTGCAGGATGCGCCTCTGTCGATCCTCGCGTTTGACGAGGGATCGCTGTCGAACATGGGAGTGACGGGGCTCGGTGACCTGACCCACGCCGTTCCGAACCTGACGCAGATTACCTGGTCCGTCGGCAATTCGACACTCAGGCTCTACATCCGGGGAATCGGCCAGACCGACAGTCAGCTGACCGGGGACTCCCCGGTGGGCGTCTATCTGGATGGGGTCTACGTGGCACGCACCTCAGGCCTCGCCCAGAGCATGCCGGATATCGAGCGCGTGGAAGTGCTGCGCGGCCCGCAGGGCACCCTGTTCGGACGCAATACCACGGGTGGCGCGATCAACATCGTCACGAAGCCACCCACGACCGATGATTTCAAGATCTTGCAGACAGTGCGGGTTGGGAATTACGGCGCGTTCAAGTCGAGCACAATGCTCAACATGCCGGTGACCGATGAATTCGCAGTGAAGGTCGCGTATTTGGCGGATCAGCGCGGCGGAACGGTCGACAACACCGGCGGCGGGAACGATTTCAACCAGTGGGACAACAAGGCCGCGCGCATCGCCGCGCGCTGGAAGCCAAGCGCGGCGGTGACGCTGGACTACGAGTGGGATGATTCGCGCTATGTAACGACCGCAGACCTGCTTTACCTGGATACGGTGAGTTCGCTGTTCACAGGCGTGCTTCCAGAGACGAAGCATCGCGTCAACAGTTTCGCGCTGCCCTTGCCGGTTCCTGACAGCCACACCCGCACGGGCGGGAACGAGCTAACCGCGAGCATCGAGACCGGAATCGGGGAGCTCAAGTCGATCTCAGCCTACCGGACCCTCGACTTCGACGCCTACCAGGATCAGTCTGCGAACTCATTCCTCGAGATATTCCGTAACAAGCAGCTGATCGACCACCAGCACCAGTTCTCCGAGGAACTGCAGCTGATCGGGGGCACACCGGACACCGCACTGACCTATGTCGCGGGCCTCTATTACTTCCGTGAGGCGGGCGATGAGGTGGCAACGGATGAGATTGGCCTTATAAATCTGGACCTGCCGCGGCACATCACGGCTACAAACAAGGCCTATGCGGCGTATACCTCCTGGACCTGGCGCCCGGGTGGCACTTCGCGCTGGTCCTGGACACTGGGCGGGCGGTATTCCAAGGACGAGCGCGAGGCGGACAACTTCATCGTGGCTCCCGTCTCGGCCAGCTACGACAAGTTCACGCCCTCGGGTGATGTCAGCTTCAAGCTCACTGATACCAGTTCGATCTACGGCCGAATCTCAACCGGCTATGACGCCGGTGGCTTCAACATGCGCGCGGCGGACTTCAGCCACGCCTTTGGCCCGGAGTCCTTGACCGCCTATGAAATCGGCTGGAAATCGGAACTCCTGCAGCACCGCCTGCGCTTCAATGGCGCGGTGTTCCTATCCGACTACACGGACATCCAGTTCACTATTAAGGTGCCCGGCCAGTCCAATCCGGCGCTTACCGAGACACTCAATGCAGGCAAGGAGCGCCTCTACGGCCTGGAATTCGACGCTACCTACCTGTTCACCGAGTCGCTGATCGGCTCTTTGTCCTACGGGCATCTCGCGGGTGAATTCAAGAAGGCCGCTCCCGGTGACGACTTATCGCTCTACCGTCCAGCCAACGCGCCTAAGAACACCCTCCATGCGACTATCGACTGGACGATGGCTCACATCGCAAAAGGAGAGCTCGGGCTGTACCTGGACTATGCGTACCAGGCCTCCACCTTCACCACGCCCAGGAACCCCTATCCGGGCAGCGATGAGATCCCCTCATATGGTCTGTTCGATGCGCAACTGAAGTGGAGCCGCGACGGAGTCATTGGTGGCCGCGGCGGAGTCAGTGCCGCGCTTTGGATCAAGAACGCCTTTGACAAGGAATACTTCGTGGATGCGGCTTCGGTATTCGAAGGCCTGCATGCGAATCGACTGGTTCGCTACGGCGATCCGCGCACTTATGGCGTCGAAGTGAGCTTGCGATACTGAGCGATCGGGACACTGGGCCGGCGGAAGCGTCGAAGGAGCGAGGTCATTTCAAACAGCGAACACGCCACGCGCGCCGGCAAGCTTGCGGGAAAGGTCGCGATCGTCACCGGAGCCGCCCAGGGCACGGGTGAGGCGATCGCGCGTCGGTTCGTGGCTGAGGGGGCCCGGGTGATCCTCGCGGACGTCCGGGTAGCGCAGGGCGAGGCGCTTGCGCGCGAGCTGGGTGACAACGCCGAGTTTGTCGAATTGGACGTCGGCGAGGAGAGCCATTGGGCCCGCGTGGTTGCCCGGGCGGAGCATCGCTTTGGCGGGGTCGACATCCTCATCAACAATGCCGCGGTTCTGGTGATGGCTCCTCTGGAAGAGACCTCGCTTTCCGACTATGAGCGCGCGGTACGCGTCAACCAAGTGGGCCCCTTCTTGGGCATGCGGACCGTGGTCCCGGGCATGAAGCGCCGCGGGGGCGGGTCAATCGTCAACATCGGTTCCACTGATGGGGTCTTCCCGGGCGACCAGGGCCTGATGGCCTACGGGGCAACGAAGTGGGCCCTGCGAGGCATGACGAAGATCGCTGCGGTGGAACTCGGGCAGCACGGGATCCGGGTGAACATCGTCAACCCGGACGCCGGCAATCCGCTCATCGGACGGCCGTTCTTTCCTCCGGAAGTGATCAGCGATGCGAAGCTGCACGAGCTGGGCAACCGCATGGCCTACCGAGTGCTGAAGCGCCTGCGACCGGACCGCAAGCGCGTCGACGAGATCGTCCCGATGGTGCTGCTTCTGGCCTCAGAGGACGGTTCCGCGTGCACGGGTGGCGACTATCCCGTCGACGGCGGATATAGTGCGGGTATGAGCGGACTCGCGCAACTATTAGGACTTTAGTATTCGGTCACGAGCGCTGCGGCCCCGCGAGGGCACGAGGTCCGCGTACCGGCTGCACGTATTGCGTGGCGATCCCGCGGCCGCTCTGGCACGATTGCGCTGACCATGGCAGATAAGCAACGCTCCGAGCCGCAGACAGATGCCTACGGACCCCGGCAACTCAAGTCATTAGCGCGCCGGCGGCAGGTCCTGGCCGCGGCCAACCGTTGCTTCAGTCGCCACGGATTCGCGAAGACGTCGATCCAACTGGTCGCCACGGAGGCCGCGGTCTCCAAAGCGCTCGTTTTCGCGTTCTTCGGCCACAAGGCCGCGCTCTATGACGCGGTGATCGAGCAGACCCTAGTCACGTGGACGGGATTCGCTGAACACGAGGCCGCGCGCTTTCACGGTCGCCCGGAGCGGGAACTGGCAAGCATGTTCCGTGGCTCATTTGAGTTCGCGGCGCATTCCCCGATGCTGCGAGTGCTCATGTCACGACGCGATCGCGAGTTGCAGGAGAAGCTAACCAGTTTGCCGCGGATCGTGCGCGACTGGCGGAGGCGCTTCGCGGACGTGGTCCAGCGTGGGATTAGTCAGCAGGTCTTCAGAGCGGACCTTGACCCCCAGTTGACCGCTCTGGTGATCCACGACGTCCAGCACCTGTACCTCGATCAGATGGTCGCAGGCCAGAAAGGTGACTACGACGCCGACAGAATGGAAATGGCTCTTGGCCTTCTTCTCGCCGGGATCCGTGTGGTGCCAAAGGGCCCGATCCCGGGCGAGGAACGCGTTGCCAGCGCCAGGAGAGCGCGCATCGGTGGGTCAGCGCCTACCGCGAGGTCGCCCGCAAGCACCCGGCGACGGCGCTGAGCCGGCCCGGGACGCTCCTAAGCGATCCTCTAGGGGCGGGGCTGATCGAACCGCGCGGGAATCGTTGTCGACGACCCTTCAGGCTTACGAATGATGCTGGTCGCCATGGCGACAACGGAAGCGAGGTCGGATAGCTGGCCTGGGATGACCAGGGTCGTGCTTTCTTTGGCCAACTTGCCAAATTGACGTACGTATTCCTCGCCGATGCGCAGCTGCATGGCCTCGACCCCGCCACGCTCACTGAGCGCGCCTCCTACCTGTCGCAGGCCAGCGGCGGTCGCCGTCGCCACCGCCAGAATGGCGGCCGCCTGACCGTCGGCCTCGTTGATCTGCTGCTGCTTGGTGGCTTCAGAGGCCTTGATGACACGCTGCTTGTCGCCCTCAGCCTCGTTGATCTTGGCGTCGCGTTCGCCCTCGGAGGCGAGCACGACGGCGCGTTTCTCCCGCTCCGCGCGCATTTGCTTCTCCATGGCCGAAAGGATGTCCTTAGGAGGGGAGATATTCTTGATCTCGTAGCGCATCACCTTCACGCCCCAGGCCCCTGAGGCCTTGTCGAGCTCTGAGACAATGTTGGCGTTGATCGTCGCGCGAGCTTCGAATGTGCGATCCAGCTCAATCTTGCCGATCTCGCTGCGCAGCGTCGTCTGCGCCAGCTGGCCGATGGCGAATCCGTAGTTCGTGATGCCGTACGAGGCGAGGTGCGGGTCCAGGACCTGGAGGTAGAGAATCGCGTCGACGCCAACCTGGACGTTGTCCCGGGTAATACAGATCTGCTCGGGGACATCATTGGCCTGTTCCTTCAGGCTGTGCCGATACGCTATGCGCTCGACGAACGGGATCAGAATGTGAAAACCCGCCTGCAGCGTGCGGCTGTAGCGACCGAGGTTCTCAATGACGAAGGCGCTTTGCTGCGGGACCACCGTGGCCGTTCGCCACACCAGAACGACAGCCATGACGGCCAGCACGATAAACACATAGGGCACGTACATAGATATCTCGCCGAAGGCCTAGGAAACGGGTTCGACCAGCAGCGTCAGGTCGCTCACGCGCATGACGCGCGCGCGGGTGCCCGCGGCGATCGGGAGGGAGCTGTCGTTGCGTACCGTCCAGTGGGTCCCCTGGTATTCGGTTTGACAGGATTCACCCGGCGCGAGCGGGCCTTGAAGCGTTATCACCCCGCCAGAAGGGCCGGTCTTCACCGTCGGCAAAGTGGGGCGAAATTTCTGATATACGCGGCTGCGAAACGCCAGCATCAGGACGACGGACAGGATCGCGAAAAGCCCCCACTGCGCCCAGGCGGCCACTGACGTGGAGGCGGCGAGCAGGCCGACGATCATCGCCGCGGAGCCGACGAAGACCAGGTAGAACTGCGCGTTCACGAACCCCAGTTCCGCGCCGAATAGGATCGCGCCGCCAATGATCCAACCCCACCAAGCCATCTTCTCGTACCTCGCTTAGGTGTGGGGGGATCGTGCTCCAGTGAATGCAAATGGTACACCCAATGGCGGGGTGGCGCTGATGCGCGGTCGCCCTCGGGGGGAGCCGGGCGACGGCGGTGTTGCTGGACTTTGTCTGAAGCGCCGCGCCGGGACGCCGCGCGGCCGCACATCCGCAAGGAGGCGGCCGGGCTCGCGCAGATCGTGCCGGTCAAGGATGGCGATCACGTCAGCGTCGTCGACTGGCGCCAGCACGCACTCGCGCGACGTCTGGCGTTAGACATCCTAGCCCTCTCAGGGTCGAGAGCCGCGGCGCTCCCAGGTTCCCTTGGTGAGCTCCCCAGCCGACCCTATCGGGCGTAGCGGCCGCCAGGTCCGCCCACCGACACGCGTGCGCGAAATGCAGCGCGCGTGAGCTGCCCTGCGCAGCCGTTATCTCGTGGTTGGCGCTTGCGCCTGCGGGGTCGCTGGCTGTGGAGACACTGGGCCGGGGTAAGGCATTGGCAGCGGCACCGGCATCGGAATGATGATGGTTGAATGGGGCGGCCCGTGACCGGAACCGTCTTGCGCAACGGCGATCGCGGTTGTGGCTGAGGCGATAACCAGGAACGGGATGACGGTGAACTTCATGCTAACTCTCCTCGGTCGCGGTGGGATGAATCGGTCGCGAAGTCAGAACGTGGTCAATCAGCGGGCTCGCGGCTGTCGCGTCCGCGTAACCACGCCCCACCAAGTAACTGTCCCGGAGAGACCTCGAATCTCAGTCGCCAAAAAAATCGATCGTGAGTGACACTCACGCGTCCGCCGGGACAGCTAGGACTTGAGAGTCGAGAACTCTCGCGACCCGGCGCCGCGCGAACGATTGCGCGCCTTACCGGCCGTGGAGGCACGCGAACGATGGCGATAACCCGGACTCGTGGCCAAAGCCCGTGCACGCGCTCTCGGGTCTACCAGCCAGACGTGGCCGGCACTCGCCGCGATCGCCTTGCGCACCCCCGGGAGGCTTGCGGAGGTGGCCACGGGGGCAAGAGCCACGGGGGTGAGAGCCACGGAGGCCGCCCCGGCGCGGGGACTGAATCGTGAGCCGAGTGAATGTCGCGGTCGCTGTTGACGACGACGCAAGCTTCTGCATTTACGAGGTGGCCGCCGCGTGCCGCGCGGCGGGCCTTCGGCATACCGCTACACTCGCGGAGGTCGGACTACTGATGGGATCGGTGGAGGCCGGCGTTCTGCCGCGACTCTGGGCCGTTGCCGGGGTCGTCGTCGTCGAGGTCGAAAGCCTGCCTTAGGCGTGATTCACGGCGTGGTCTCAGCGGAGCGTCGAAGCGTGAAGGGAAAACTCTCAGGCGAGCCGGCGAGGTCCGGATCCGGTGCGATTCGCAGGACGTAATCGCCTGCCTCAAGTCGGGATGCGTCGGCGTAGCCTTGCACATAGCCATCCGCGTCGGCGGTAAGGCCGCCGATGGAGCCCACCAGCGTTGCAGAATGCGCTTGGTAGCGATCGAGGATCAGGCGGTACCGGGAAACGCGCGTCGCTGGCCTCGCGCGAAACTTGATGAGGCCGGACGGCGGAAGCCTCAGCGTGGGAGTTGTGCTTCCCCGTACCGCGACAAAGGTGAACTGCCCGGCGATCGCGCCGCCGGCGGCGCGCGGGTCAAGCGATGCCATCAATACCGGAGAGGTGCCCGAGCTGTTGTGCAGCCACAGAAACAGCCCAAGGCCAGCGACCACGGCTGCCGCGAGCACGGGCCGCCAGAGCCGAAAGTTGATGCGCCCGGGCGCCGCATTGGTCAGGTAGCCCTCGGAGCGCACCACCTCAAGTCCTTCGCGCAGCTGCAAGAATCGCTCGAGCTCACGCACAAGCTCGGGGTCGCCGACGAGCCGGTCCTCGAACCGTTCTCGTTCCTCGTCCGACAGACGTCCGACAACGTATGCGCGTATCCGCTGCAGCTCGCCGCTTACGTCTAACACCGCGCGCCGCCTGCGGCATACGCCAGGAAATTCAGGCCGAATAACGCGATGGTGAGCAGGTCACCTTTCCAGAATCCCTGCCTTTCAAGGAGCTCCTTGAACCGATTGCGAGCGCGAAAGATGACCCGATTGAAGTGCTCCTCGGACAAGCCCAGCTCCCGACAGATGTGCTCCTTATCCTCATCATTCAGATAGAACCGAACCAGGACCTCCCGATCCCGCGTTACCGGCATCGCATCGAGTGTCCGCCGCGCCGCGGTGACCCACTGCGGGCGACCCACTTTCTCCCAGTCCGGATCATCCTCGATCCCGGGGAGTTCATCGACGGCGTCGGCGCTGGAGAGCGCCGTGCGATCACGCCGACGGTGGTTTCGCAGATGGTTGAGGGCGACTCGATACAGGTACCCTCCCATGCGCTCCGGATGAGCGATTTCGCCGCGTCGCAGTTTCTCCAGCGTTGTGACGGCGGCGTCCTGAAGAATATCCGCGGCGACCTCTGGATCGCGAACCCGCCGCAAGATCAGCGCACGCAGTCCCGGGTAGTCCCGATACACCGCGGTCAGTCGCGAGACCGGATCCGCCACCGGCGCAAGTACGTCCGATTCCGGAGGGAGCATCGCGGCGGGTATTGCGTGTTCGTCGACGGCGGTCATAATCCAAGTATAAGCCGCAACCACCAAATGCCGCAGCGGATTGCCTTCTTTCACAGCGGGCTTGGGCTTCTTGCGGCAATCGTTCTCGTGGTCTGCGCGACGCCGGCGGCGTTGGCGAGCGTGTCGTGCGCCAACGCGCTCGGTGCGTCTGCCTTCAGCGCCGGCCCGCTCAGAATCGTTGGGCAGGTTCCCGCCTCTTTGGACTTGTTCCTCGTTCCAGGCCACGTGTACCTGTTCGAAGTCGCGGAGTCGGGGACCGACGCGATCGCTGAGATTCTCAAGGCGAAGAGTGAAGTCATCGCACGTGCCGACAACCCCGAGCGTCGCACGGGCACCCAGCGGGCCGTGGTCACCGCGCCGGATTCCGGCTTTCTCACCGTGCGCGTGAGGGGCAAGGACCAGATCAACGGAACCGGAACCGCCGCCGTTCGCGTTTTTGATCTTGTGGCACTGCGCACTCGACCTGACTGTATGGGGGTCTTCCGGACACTCGCCGCGGCGGATGCCGACTACGCTTTGGGACAGTTGATTTCACGGGGCCATTCGGCCTCCGGCGCCCATGGCGCGCGCGAGGCGTTCTTGCGGGCGGCGGACGGATACTCCACCGCCGAGCGCGCCCTCGCGGGTTCCGCGGACGCGCTCCTGCGTGGGCGGACGCTGCTTGCCCTCGCCGCGGTCGAATACTTCGATCTGGCCGACTGGGGGAATACGGTCGACTGGGCTAAGGCGGCGGCGCGGACCCTCGGCGGCGACGATGCGTATCGACGGGCGAGGGCTGATGCACTCGTGGCCGCGGCGTGGATCGAGATCGGATCCCCCCCCGTGGCCGTAAGAACGGTCCGCGGCGATGAAACGAACTCAGGCGAACTTCTCGCGCGTGCGCGTGCGCAGCTACACCGCCTGAGTCGGTTTCACCTGCGGCGAGGCGAGACGTATGACGCGGGTCTGCAGTTCACGAACGTCGGATTGACTTACCTGTACGAGAGTCGCTTCCGGGAGTGCGTGTCGGCGTCCGCGAGATCAAGTCGCCTGTTTGGCGCCATCGGCGACACGCTACGCCGTGCCCAGGCATGGCAGAACCAGGCGTTGTGTCTGTGGGGGCTCGGGCGTCTGCCGGAGGCGCAACGCTGGTTCGAGCGCGCGCTCACAGACATCGGTCCGGAGCCCTTTCCAAGCATCTTTCTCGCCTCGATCACCAATACCGCGCTTGCGGACTACGCGCTAGGTCACTTCGACGAGTCGCTGCGCCTCTATGACCGCGCCCTTGGCTTCGCCCGAAGGGCCCAGTCCGAGCGAGATGAGGCGTACTGCCTCTACGGAATTGGCGTGAATTACTACGCGCTGGGAGACCGTGAGCGCGCGCGTGAGTTTCTCGAGCGTTCCCTCATCATCCGCACGGCGGCTTTGGATGTTCGCGGGCGGGTGACGAGTCTACGCGCGCTCGCGGCCGTGTCCGCTGATCAGGGCAGAATGGATGAGGCCGTTGCCGCCGACCGGGAGGCGCTCGGCCTTGCTGAGGCGCCGTCGTCAATGCAGCGCATCCGGATTCAGCTGGCGGCGCACACCGCCGCGGCCGGTTACCTGGAGGACGCGAAAGCGCAGCTTGACGATGTACTGCTGACGGGTCCGACAGCTGATCCGCTCATTCACGCTGAGGGACTGCTGCAACGCGCGGTCGTGCTTCGGAGAATGGGTCGACTGAGGGAAGCCGTGGCGGACCTCGGGGTGGCGCGGCCGCGCTTGCACCGGTTGGGCGGCGTCAGGGCCGAATTCGACGCGAACCTTGAACTCGCGCGGACGCTGCGGCTCGCAGGACGAGCCGAGGATGCCCTCGCGGCTGTCGACCGGGCGCTGGGACAGGGTGCTGCCGTGCGCCTGCGGACCGCGAATCCGGAGCTAAGGGTCCAGCTTGCGGCACCGCTGCGGTCAGCCTACGACGTCAAGATTGAATTGCAGCGGGCTCGTTACGAGGCGGCACTGGCGGCGGGGCGAAACGCTGAGGCCGATCGGCTCGCGGCTGCGTCTTTCGGCACCGCGGATGCTTCGCGCGCCCGCTCGCTCGCTGACCTTGCCGCTCAGGAATACGCGCCTGCCGCGCGTCGCACGCTCGCATCGGAGTTCCGGCGCCGCGACGAACTCTATAGGGAGCTTTCGGGGCGTCGATTCGCGCTGGAATCCCGAGTGGACAGCTCCGGATCAGGCGACCCCCGCGCGAAGCATCTTACGAGTGATATCGCGGAACTTGAGCGTCAGGCCGACACGATCAGCACCCTGATCGCCAAAGGCTCCACACCCAGCGGCGGAACCTCGCGGCCGCGCGTGGCGGAAGGCGGTCCGCCACGCGTTCCGGAGGACAGCGTGCTCGTGTCGTATTGGCTGGGATCCGAGTCCGCCTACGCCTGGGTTGTCACATCCACCGAGGTCCACTGGATACGTTTGCCGGGGCCCGCGGTGATTGACCGTCAGGCTGCCGCCTTTCGTCGTTCACTGACGCGGCTCGTGGACGTGCCGGTCGAGCGCCGCCTCCTGGATGCTCGCGCGCTGTACGAGCTGATCATCCGTCCGGTCGATCCCTGGCTATCGGGCGCGCGGCGTTGGGTGTTCATTCCTGACGGCTCGCTGGACTACGTGCCGTTCGCGGCGCTGCGAACGGCGGATGGGTTTGTCGCGATGCAGCACGATGTCGCGGTTGCCCCGGCGGCATGGATGCTGAACGCGCATGAGGGGCGGCCGCCGCCGCAGGGCCGTCGTCAGTTGCTGCTCGTCGCTGATCCTGTGTATCAGGCCGATGATCCCCGCCTCGCGACCGTCGGCCCTGCGCCATCGATGGCCCAAACTTCGCCTCAGCGTTCGGGGGCGCCAGGCCTGTTCGGACCCCCGTATCAACGCTTACCTTTCGCCGCGGCGGAGGCGACCGCGATCGCGGAACAGTTCTGGTCCGCGGACGTCGATCAACTAGTCGGCGTCGATGCGACACGTCAGCGGTTGCTCGCGATGGATTGGTCCAAATATCGCTTCATCCACGTCGCCACCCACGGCAGTGTGGACACACAGTTTCCGCAGCTCTCGGCCTTGATGCTCGGTTCCTACGACCCCAACGGTAACGCGGTGGATGGCGCGCTACGGGTTTCCGACCTGGCCCTTCTTACGCTCACCGCGGATGTCGCGATATTCAGCGCCTGTGACACAGCCCTTGGCAAGGAAGCCCCGGGCGAGGGCCTCATAGGCATCAGCTCAACCGCGCTCGCCCGGGGTGCTCGTGCCGTGGTGGGCTCGCTTTGGCCGATATCGGATGAGATCGGGGCGCGACTCATGACAGTGTTCTATAGATACCTGCTTCGTGACTCGTCGAGGGCGCCGGAAGCGCTCGGGGCGGCCGAGCGGGCCATCTTGGCCCGAGACGCCTCCGCTGACCCGGCCATCTGGGCTGCGTTTCAGGTTTCGGTGGTTGCACTTGGGCAAGCCCGCCCGGGCTTCAATGTGGGACCAGCGCAGGCTGCAACGAAGCTAAAGCCACAGGAGCGGCTCGACAACGATGGGGAGGTTCCAGCGACCGCCGATCAGTCCGCTGACGACATCCCGCTTACCGCGGTACCGGGCGAGGATATTTTCGCTCGCGCTATGCATTAGTTCCGTTGCCGCCACCGCCATCACCGGCGCGACCGAATCTGACGCGACCAGGATCATGCATGCGCTCATCGTATGCGATGCTGGAGAAATCGCGGCCGATGGCGATGAGGTTTACAGGTGCAGCTTCACGCCGCCCGACCATTGCAACATCGTCACAGCAACCGAAACGCTGCTCAACGGGCCAGCGGGTGAGTCTCTCGAGGTGATCATCGCGGCGGACGGCACCCGCGTGACTTCGACCGTGACCGCGCTGCCGGCAGCCAGAGCGAATGGCGGTAAAGTGTCACGCCCGGAGATCAGCCTGACCGCGCGGATCAAGTGTCGCAGGTCGTAAGGCATGGCAGCGGAGTTCCGCACCGCACGGGGGGCGGCCCCAATCGCGCTTGCGACGATCACGTGCTGACAGCGGCTTCGGAGGGCCCTCAGCATCGCACTCATGGGGATGGTTCGCCAACGGACGGTAAGTGATGGACACGGAGAGGCTTCGCACGATCCAACAGCCCTCACAGGTCGAGGCCCTGCTTGAGTTGTTCGTGGCATCCGTTGATGTGCTGCCCGATGGCGCGCGCAAACTTACGGATCTCAACGAGCTTTCACTGGTTCTGCGACAGCTTGCGATCACTGCCGGGGAGAAGGACAAGGTCTGGGGAGCATGGACGGACAACCACCGTACTTGGCTGTTCACAGCCGAATTGTCGCTGGCCTTGTCGCGCGAACACGGACGCCCGGTGCTGCAGGTCGACATGTATGGCGAGCACGGCCAACTCACGGACTCCTCGAATTGGCTCTCCGCGCGGGACGGGCAGTGGAGACGCTGCGCCGAATGAGCACCCGTGTCGGCTACCTCGAAGCCGCCGCGAACTGCGACGTTCGAGCCGATCATCCTGCCGCGACAACGACTGCCGGCCGCTTTGTCGAAAAGCCGCTCCCCCGGGTATCCCGAGCCAAAATTCGCACGGGTCGGAGCCCTGCGGCCCTAAGCGCACCACGAGGCCTTTACCGCACGATTGTACCGGGACGCTGACACGGGCTGATCGAGGCGTTGACGGCGATCCCCGAGTGCGCTGGTAGGCCACCCTCGGTCCGCCTGCGGTGGTGCCGTAGCGCGACTTCGTGCCTTTTGCTGAAAGCAGCCTGGGGAGCGTTCCCCGTTTGGCGCTGGACTAGACACTTCGTTGGGCAGCTCCCAGGTGCGTTGATCCGCTGCGGAATTCGCAGCAGCGGTCGCGACAGGACTCGGTATAGTAGACGCCCAATGACAGACGTCCCGCCCGCCGTTGAGGCGGATAAGAACGAACTGAGCCGCTCCCTGCGGCCACGACACGTCGCCATGATCACCATCGGGGGCATCATCGGCGCCGGTCTTTTCGTCGGCAGTAGCGTCGCGATCACCGCCGCCGGGCCTGCGATAATCATCAGCTACGCGCTGACGGGCCTGCTGGTCCTGCTGATCATGCGCATGCTCGGCGAGATGGCCGTCGACATGCCGCACGTGCGCTCGTTCACTGAATTCACACGCTCCGCTCTGGGCAACTGGGCCGGGTTCTCGGTCGGCTGGCTGTACTGGTACTTCTGGGTCGTTGTGATCCCGGTCGAGGCGATCGCCGGTGCGGGGATCATCCAACGCTGGTTACCGTTGCCCATGTGGGAGATCGGCGCGGTGCTCATGCTGCTTATGACGAGCGTGAATCTCATGTCGGCCCGCGCCTACGGCGAGTTCGAGTTCTGGTTCTCATCGATCAAGGTCGCGGCCATCCTGTGTTTCATCATCGTGGTCGGCGCCCACGCGTTCGGCTATCGCTCCGCGACCGGTGCCACCTTCTCGACCCTCGTCGCCCATGGCGGCTTCGCGCCCAGGGGGCCGTTCGCCGTGCTGGCGGCCGTGACGACCGTCATCTGGTCGATGATGGGAGCGGAGGTGGTCACGATCGCCGCGGCGGAATCGCCGGAGCCAGCCAAGGCGGTGGCGCGGATGACCTCGAGCATCATCACGCGCATTCTGCTCTTCTACGTCGGGTCGATCTTCGTGATCGTCAGCACTGTGCCCTGGACGCAGGTCGTCTCTGGCCAGTCTCCCTTCACGCTCGCGTTGGACGGGATGCACTTTCCGTACGCCAGTGAAATCATGGCGGCGGTGATCCTCACCGCGGTCCTGTCGTGCCTCAATTCATCCTTCTATGTGGCCTCCCGGGTGCTGTTCGTCCTCGCCAGTCGCGGCGACGCGCCGCGCTGGCTGGTTAAGACCAACCGCAGCCACGTGCCGGCGCGCGCCGTGCTGCTGGCAAGCCTGGTCGGAATGGCCGGGGTGGTCGCCGCCATTTTCTCGCCGAGCGTGGTGTTCGCCTTCCTGGTCAACGCCTCCGGCGCCGTCATCGCCGTCATATACCTGGCCATAGGCGTGTCGCAGGTACGCACGCGACGCGCCCGCGAGCGCGCCGGCGCACCCGCACCGACGCTGCCCATGTGGCTCTTCCCGTGGCTGAGCTATCTTGCGATCGCGGGAATGGTCACGGTGCTCGTCGCGATGGCCCTTGAACCTGCGCACCGCGCCGAATTCTGGACCAGCACCCTCTCCATCGGCGTCGTACTGCTCGCCTACGTGATTTTCAGGCGGGGCCGGGGGGCGGCGCCTGCGCTGGAAGCGGTCGTTCCGGCGTCCCGCGGCTGACCGATCCCGCGATCCCGGGTGGATCGCGAAAAGAGGCGAGTTCATGCGCGCATTCGTCAAGTCCTCGGCTGTGCTCTTATTCGTCTCTCCGTTGCCAGGTCTCGCCGCCAGCGACTACGCGAGCCTTGTTCAATTGGCCCAGGACTGGCGCGGGTTCGAGCGGCCGGCGATCAGCAATTGCGTTCCCGACTATGGCGCCGGGGCAATGACCGCCAAGGCGGAACAGTTGCCCCGCTATCGCGCCCGGTTGGCGGCGATCGACACCCAGCACTGGAGCGCGGCGCAACAAGTTGATGCGCGGCTGATCGAGGCCGAAATGAACGGGTTGGACTTTGACTTGCGCGTCCGCCGTCCCTGGGCCCGCGATCCGTCGTTCTATGCGACTCTGTTCGGTGAGCGCAGCGATGTGCCGCAGCACGAAGGTGTGACGGCGGCCCCAGCCATTGATCTGTTCTCCTACGATTTCCCGCTGTCCCGGGCCGACCAACAGAAGCTGACCTGCTTGCTGGGGGCGATACCGGCGCTGCTCGCTCAAGCGCGGCTAAACCTTCAGGCCAGTAACGCGCGCGATCTGTGGGTGTATAGCGTACGTACGCTCCGCGACCAGGGCGAAATACTGGCCCACCTGGAGGCCGGCGGTCTCGATATGCGAACCCTTGAAGGGACCAGGCGCGCGAACCTCGCGGGGGCAGGCAAGCCCCTGCTGGGCGCCGTGGAGTCCGCCCGTCGCGCGACTGATGATTTCGCCACGTGGCTGGGAGCGCAGGCGCCGGGTAAAACGGGACCGTCAGGGGTCGGCATCGAGAACTACAACTGGTACCTGAGGAATGTGCACCTGGTGCCGTATGACTGGGACCAGCAGGTGACCCTGCTGCGGCGGGAATTGGAGCGAGCGCGCGCCAGCCTGAGCATGGAGGAGTTCCACAACCGCGCGCTGCCGTTGCTCGATCCGGGCAATTCGCCGGAGGCGTTTCATGCGCTGATGGAACAGCGAATGCGGAAGTTGACCGATTTCCTCATCACGGCCGGCATCGTGCCCGACAAGGCCTATTACCGCGACGCCATGGCGCAACAGATCCTGGCGTACGTGCCGCTGGAGAAGCGCAATTTCTTCCTGCAGGCGAGCGCGCGCGAGCCGTTGGGGCTGTTTTCGCACGACTATCACTGGATTGAACTGGCGCGGATGAAAGAAGAGCCGAACGCGAGCCCGGTGCGACGCCTGCCAGCACTGTCCAATATGTTCGACAGCCGCTCCGAAGGGTTGGCAACCGCCATGGAAGAGACGCTGATGCAGGCGGGACTCTATGACGACAATCCCAGGGGACGCGAAATAGTCTGGGTGATGCTCGCCAACCGCGCCGCGCGCGGCCTGGCGTCGCTATATGTGCAGGCCAATCAATTGACGTTGCAGGAAGCGGGGCGCTTTCACGCGCAATGGACTCCCCGCGGATGGTCGGATCCGACGAGCGACCTGGTGGCTTTCGAGCAGTTGCTGTACTTGCGCCAGCCGGGCTACGGAACGAGCTACATCACCGGCAAAATGCAATTCGAACGACTGATCAGCGACTACGCGCGCCAGCAGGAAATGAACGGTAAACCGTTCAGCGTCGCCGAGTTCTTCGCCCGCATGAATCCATCCGGGACGATTCCCTTCGCGCTTATCGAAGCGGAGATGATCCCCGCGGATGCACCCAGGGGAACGCCCGCTCCCTGACACCGAAGGCTCCCGCACCCGTTGCGAGGTCGTCGCGCTTCGCCCCGCGCCCGATACCACCCGAACGAGGCGGGATCGCGGCTGTCCCATGCGGATTCAGCTCACTGCAACGCGGCCCGCAGTGAGGACTCGTCGTCCAGCATCAGGAATTCGATCACCGACACCGGCAGACTCCCGTAGCTGATCAGCTGGTCGTGAAACGCACCAAGGCGAAAGTCGGTACCTCGGCGATCGCGATAAAGGCCGAGCAACCGCATGATCTGCCACTTGCCGGTGATGTACGAGATCTTCTGGGTGGGTGAGGAGGCGGCCCCCGCGGCTTCACCCTCCGCGGCTTCGCGGTCCAGCCCGCCAGCCTCCATGAAGTAGCCCACCGCCTGCGCGAAGTTCCAGCGACCGGTGTGCAGGTTCACGTCCACGCCGATGCGGGCCGCCCGGTAGCGGGCCAAACGCAAGACCTGCGCCTGCGCCGCGGAATTCTGCGGATAAAGGCCTTCGCGCGAGAGCATCTCCTCCCCGTATAGCGCCCAACCTTCCGTGAAGACGGTGTCGGCATGCTGAAGCCGGATTTCACTTTGGACGTGGTTCGCTATCGACAGCTGCAGGAAGTGTCCGGGGATGCCCTCGTGCGCGAGGATGGGTCGCGGGTCCTCGATGGCCGCGCGTATATAGAAGTTACCGCTGGTCGGATCGTAGGTCGGAATGAAGTAGAACCCGCCTGGGTCTTTGTCGTAGATGCCGGGCGGGTTCATGAAGCCACCAGGGGAGGTGGGCTTGAACGCCGCGGGGAGTTCACGGATCTCGAAGGCACCCACGTAATCGGGGATGGTCACCAGCCGATTCGCCTGCAGGAAGCTTACGATCTCCTTCAGGCGCGATTGATAGACCGCAAGAAACTCGGTCTGGTCTTTCGGTATATGCGCCGCGCGGCGCGGGTCGGGGGAAGCGAGCGTGGGATCCTTCAGCATCGCCTCCAGTGCCCGGTAGCGAGCCAGCTCCACCTCTCCCAGATGCGCGACGTCGCGAGCGTCCAAGGGTAGCAACAGCACGCGTTTGAGCAGGTAGTTGTACCGCGCCTCTCCCATCGGCTGCCAGTCCGGCATCCTCGGCAGGCCGGCTTTCAGCCAGTCGGCATAGTCATGCAACGCCTTGACGGCCGCGTCGCGTGCGGCGATCAGACGCTTGCGCTCCGCGGGGGACATGTGGTCGGCGAGCGTCATGAGGCTGACCGTGTACAGCTCGTCTCCCTCACGCGCCGCTTGGACCGCAAGCGAGGCATATAGCTTGACCGGATGCGTGAGGTTAGTGCGGGCGGTCCGCAGCAGCGCGGGCATCTGCTCAAGCCTGGCAGTGGCCGCAAGCGCGCGGGTCCGGGCCGGCGCATAGTCTTTCTTCAGCAGACTGAAGATCGCGTTCGAGCATTCATTGACATACACCTGAGGGTCCGAGCTTTCCGGATCCAGTTGTCGATCGAAGAAGTCCGCGCCCGCGAGCTGGGACTGGAAAAGGATGAGGTCAATCCGCTCGTCCTTGCTCCACCCGTCGGTGACGGTGGCATTCATTCTGGCAAGCAGGTCGCGCACGTGCTCCCTGCGACGCCGCACCTCGCCCATGCTGTAGTCAGTGAGGCGACTGTCATAGCGGTGCTCGCCCTGGTCGCTGGTCGCCACCGGATAGGCCGCATCACGCCACTGGTAGTACTCGTGGGCCGTCGCCCGCAGATCCGCCGCCGCGGCCGCGGTGTAGCCGCTGTAGAGCAGCAGCATCGTGGCAAGTGGCAAGCGACGTTGGCTTGGCATACGGATCTCTGCCGGTGGTGGCGGGGCCTGTAGTCTATCCGAGCCTCTACGAGGATGGCGGCGTGCCGGCGGCTGGACTCTGGCGGAGCCTGCTCCAGGGGCTCCGCGGCATCGCGGCCCACCCCGCGCGTCCCTGCGGGCGGGAGATCAAGATCCAGGGGCCCTGAGATCCTCGCAGCGGGGCGCGCATCCAGAGATTCCCGGGAACCGCCCGCTAAGCACCGCATCGCACGAAATCCTCGCCTCCTCCGCGACTCACTGGTTCGTCCGCGAAGGGAGATCGAGGATGCGCTTAACCATGCGGGATCGCGGTGGCATCGCCGCCGGGTGCGCGCCAGCGCCGAACGGTCCCCGGCGGCGCGCCCGGCTCGCCCGGATGCCGCTACTGCGCGCCGGGCGCGCTGGGGATATGTCATTCGTTGTGAAAAGCGTGAAGCAGCGATCATTTATCGGTGCATCTCTGGCTGCTATGCGGCGGCATTGTTTTCTGCGGTCCGTATCACTGCAGCTGGGGTGAATCACAGCGATTCTCGACCACGAAACTCTGGATGGTCCCGCAGTGCTTCTAAGGACGGGTCTCGAACCATGCGCCAGGAATGGCTCTCGGCGGTGCGGCGGAAGCTGGTGAGGCTGATCGGCGGTTGCGCAACGCCTGGCCACGGCCTGCTTGGGCTCCTCGCCGCCGGCTGCGCCTCGCTTTGCGTCAGTGGCCCCGTCCTTGGTGCGCCCGAGCAAGCTCACGGGGCCGCAGTCGCCGGCGCAGAGCTGGGCGAGCGCCCGCTCGACCCCTTCCTCGCGGAGCTCGAGGAGCGCACGTTCCGCTTCTTCTGGGACACCGCGAACCCGGCGAACGGTCTGGTCCCGGATCGCTATCCCACACCCTCGGTCTCGAGCATCGCGGCCGTGGGCTTTGGTCTGACCGCGTATCCGATCGGGGTCGAGCGTGGCTACGTCTCGCGCGCGGCAGCCCGCAAACGCGTACTGACGACCTTGCGGTTCTTCGCGCGCGCGCAGAACCAGCACGGGTTCTACTACCATTTCGTGGATATGCACACGGGCGCCCGCGCCGGCAACAGTGAGATCTCGACGGTGGACACTTCGCTGCTGCTGGCAGGCATGCTCTTCTGTCAGTCCTACTTCAGCGGCACGGATCCGGGGGAGGCGCAGATCCGCAAGCTCGTGGAGCGGCTCTACCGCCGGGTGGACTGGACCTGGGCGCAGCCACGCGCGCCGGCGGTGACGTTGGCGTGGACTCCGGAGGCGGGGTTTTCCGAAAGTGACTGGCGCGGATACAACGAGGGGATGCTGGTGTATCTGCTCGCCCTGGGTTCGCCTTCGCACCCGATCGGGGAGCAGGCATGGGCAGCCTGGACCGCGGGCTATGACAAGCAGTGGACCTCGGTATACGACCAGACCTATCTGGGATTCGCCCCGCTGTTCGGCCACCAGTACACCCATGTGTGGGTGGATTTTCGCGGCATCCAGGATGCCTACATGCGTGGGCGTGACCTGGACTATTTTGAGAACAGCCGCCGAGCAACGTACGCCCAGCGCAGGTACGCCATCGCCAATCCGAAGCACTGGCAGGCCTATGGGAAGAACGTCTGGGGTATGAGCGCCTCCGATGGCCCCGGCCCCGGCGCCGGCGTGGGCGCCGGGGCGGAGTATCAGGGTGCGCGCCCGGCGTTTCTGGAATACGCGGCGCGCGGACTTGCCCCGGGGGGTGTTGTCGACGATGGCACCATTGCGCCCACGGCGGCCATCAGTTCACTGCCGTTCGCCCCTGAGATCGTCCTGCCGGCGACGCTCGAGATGTATCATCGCTTTGGCGCGGACATCTATTCGGATTACGGGTTTCGCGATGCATTCAATGCCAGTTTCCGCTTTGCTGACCGACCGGCCGAGCCCAAGCGCCCCGGCTGGGTGGATCAGGACTACCTGGGCATCGATCAAGGTCCGATCCTGGCCATGATCGAGAACTTCCGCAGTGATCTGGTCTGGCGGGTGATGCGTACCAATTCCCATCTTCAGTGTGGCCTGCAGCGCGCGGGCTTCGCAGGCGGCTGGCTTGCGCAACTGAAGTGATACCGGGGCGTGTGGGCCACTTCGTCGCGCGCGGTGCTGTCGTGCGGGGGTTCCTGGTGGGCGCGGTCCTCGCGGGGGGCGTCGCACCGGCACTCAGCCAGCCCGTTGAGACGGTGACCGTCGATGCGAGGGCGCCCGGGCGCCCGTTCCCGCACTTTTGGGAGCACGTGTTCGGCTCGGGCCGTGCGGTGCTGAGCCTTCGCGAAAGCTATCGCGAGGACCTGCGTGACCTGCGCAGCGTCACGGGAGTCTCGTACGCACGCTTCCACGGCATTCTCGACGATGAAGTGGGAGTGTACACGGAGGGTCCCCGCGGGGAGGCCATCTACAATTTCTCGTACGTTGATGAGATCTACGATGGCCTGCTGGCGGAGGGTGTTCGCCCCATCGTGGAGCTCAGCTTCATGCCACACCGCCTGGCGGCGGCGGATACGCGGCACAGCTTCTGGTATCACCCGGTGGTCGCCCCGCCAAAGGACTACGACCGGTGGGATGCCCTGATCACAGCGCTTGCCACCCATCTGGTGCAGCGCTACGGGATCGCAGAGGTCAGCCAGTGGTACTTCGAGGTGTGGAACGAGCCGAACCTGGACTTCTGGGCCGGCGAGCCGAAGCAGTCCACGTACTGGACGCTCTATGACCACACGGCCCGGGCGCTCAAGGAGGTGGACGGACGCGTGCGTGTCGGGGGACCGGTGACAGCGCAGGCCGCGTGGGTCGCGGATTTCATCCGGCATTGTCACGAACTCGGCATACCCGTGGATTTCATTTCCACCCACGTCTACGGGGATGACTCGGCCAAAGACGTGTTCGGGTCCGAGGAACATATTCCCCGTGACCAGATGGTTTGCCGGGCGGTCGCGAAGGCACATTCGGAAATCAAGGCGTCCGCAATGCCTGAATTGCCGCTGATCCTGAGCGAATTCAACGCGACCTACATGAACCGCACGGAAATCACCGACGCGCCATTCATGGGCGCGTGGCTGGCACAAACCATCCGCCAGTGCGAGGGGCTCGCGCAGGAGATAGCGTATTGGACCTTCTCGGATGTATTCGAGGAGGCAGGCGTGGTGCAGAAGCCGTTCTATGGCGGCTATGGCCTGCTCGCGGCCGGACATATCCGCAAGCCCGCCTTCAATGCCTTCGCCCTGCTGCATCAACTCGGGATGGAGCGTTTGGAAATCGACGCCGAAGGCACGCTGGCGACTCGTCGGGAAAAGGGCGAGCTGGTGGTTGCGCTGTGGAACTACACGGATGTCGGCTCTCCGGGGTCTGCCCGTAGAGTGACGCTGCAGGTCAGGAACGCGCATCCGCCCAATGCAACGCTCCAGGTGCTGGATCGCACCCACGGGAACGCGTTGGCGGCCTATACGCGCATGGGATCACCACGGTACCCCACCCGGGCGCAGCTCCGTGACCTGCGCGCGGCTGCGATCCTGCCCGCCCCGTCGGTTGTGGAACTTAAAGGCGGTTCACTGAGCCTGGAAATCGCCCCTGACGGACTGGTGCTCGTCACGCTCCCGGCATCGCGTGAAAACCTCCGCAGTCGCTGACGCGATGTAAACGCATTGAGCGAAGACGGCCGCCCACGCGCTGCGGCCGGTCCCCGGCTGGAACGCGCCGACCTCGGCTGCCTGCGTAGCCACTGGTGGGCTTGCCCTACGCACGCACGCATTCGCACGAACGGATGGAGGACACGCCGTGTCCCCCGCGCGCCCGCGGAGCCGATCTCTGGGTATCGCCGCCAGGAGGGTCTTAGACTATCTTAGCGGTCGCTGCGCTCGGCAGTCGGATGCGACCTGGGGTCAGTCATGGGAAAATCAAGAACGACGGGGTTGCCGCGCCGTGACTTTCTGCGCGCCGCCGGTGGGCTGGGCATTGGGGTGCTGCTGGGTACACGGCACGCGGCCGTGCTGGCCGATGACCACTACACGCTACCGGTCGCCAATGGCGAACGCCCCTTGGTCCGGTACCCGCAAAAGCGCTCGCTGATTGTGCAGACCTCTCGGCCTCCACAGCTGGAAACTCCGTTTGAAGTATTTGATGGAGATGTTCTGACGCCGAACGATGCGTTCTTTGTTCGCTATCACCTGGCCGGCGTCCCAACGGAAATTGATCCTGAGGCATTCAGAATCAGCGTCGGGGGTAAGGTCGATACGCCCCTCACACTCAGCCTGGCTGACCTGCGGAAGCTCGAGCCCATCGAGTATGTAGCCGTCAACCAGTGCTCGGGCAATGGGCGGGCTTTTTCCGCGCCCCGCGTGGCCGGCGGGCAGCTTGGCAATGGCGCGATGGGTAACGCCAAGTGGCGCGGTGTGGCGCTGAAGACGGTGCTCGATTTGGCGGGGGTTCAGGCGGGCGCCAGACAAGTTCGGTTCGACGGCCTGGATGGGCCAGTGCTGCCCGCCACCCCGGATTTCGCCAAGGCACTCGATGTCGACCACGCCGCTGACGGCGAGGTCATGCTTGCCTACTCGATGAATGGCGCGGATCTGCCGCTGCTCAACGGCTATCCGGTGCGACTCGTGGTGCCAGGCTATTTCGGTACCTACTGGGTCAAGCACCTCAACGAGATAACGGTGCTCGATGCGGTGCTCGATAATTTCTGGATGTCGACGGCGTATCGAATCCCGGACAACCCCTGCGCGTGCGTGCCACCGGGAACAACGGTGAAGAAGACCGTGCCGATCTCGCGCTTTCCGGTTCGCTCGTTCATCACCAATGTTAAGGATGGCGCCACCGTGAAGTCCGGGCGGCCCATGCTCGTGCGGGGGATCGCCTTTGACGGTGGCTACGGGATACGCGAAGTCAGCCTTTCGACCGACCGAGGGCAGAGCTGGCGGCAGACGACCCTCGCGGCTGACCTGGGAAAGTATTCCTTCCGGCAGTGGCAGACAACCGTTTCGCTCGCCCGTGGCGCTCGCACGCTGCAGGTGCGTGCCATAAACACGATCGGCCAGAGCCAGCCGCTGGAGACGCTGTGGAACCCCGCCGGCTATATGCGCAACGTGGTTGAGACCACCCACGTTGTCGCAGCATAGGTGAGCAAGCCATGATACGGACAAACACGCGGTGGCTCGCGTTGGCCGGTGCCCTGGTCGCCGCCGGCGCCCTTGCTTCGAGTCTGAAGATAGAGCTACCCACCGAGGCGGCATCGCTCAAGCCCGGTTCCGGGGCTGAAATCGCCAAGGGCCAGTGTCTTACCTGCCATTCCGCTGAGTACATCACCACCCAGCCGCGCGACAAGCCGCTCGCATTCTGGAAGGCGGAAGTCGAAAAGATGAAGAAGGCGTACGGCGCGCCGATCCCGGACGACCAGGTGAGCGCCATCGCTGACTATCTCGCACGCAGCTATGGAACCGGCGGGTCCTAGAGGTTCGCGTCAGACGAGACGGTCAGAACCGGAACGCGCCCGGCTGCCAGTGCCTGCGAAACCCGGCCGCGAAGTGTTTCATGCGACGAACGCTCTTAAGTCAGGACCAAATGGCCGATCACCGATGAACGGGGCGATTTCCTGGCGAGCCGCTCCAGGCGTGGATCGCCGCGGCGATCGAGGTCACGCCGCCACCTCAGGCCGAGCCTAGGGCGGGATCACCGCGCGCGTAGTGTCAGACAAATCTTCGTGCCATCAGATTCGGCGGTCCAAGTCATAACTCGTGATCGAGGGGAAGCAGCGATAGGGTCCGTACCTCCACTCGCTGCCAGGCGCTGCGCGCGGGCTCTTTCGTATAGGTAACGGGCGTGCCCTGTTCGACCGTGTTCCACACGAGCGTCGGCGTTCCTCGGGAGTTTGATGGCTGCAGGCTGACTGCATAGGCATTGCCGGGCTGGGTCATGGCGTCGAAGCGTTGCGCGCCTTGCAGGGCGATTTCCGGACTGTAAATAATGAGGCCTATTTCCGTATTGAGCCTCCGTGAACGGGCGTCATAGTTCATGGATCCAACAAAGATTGACTTGCGATCGAAGACGAGAAGCTTCGCATGGAGGCCATAGGTGCCGTAACGGGTCATCTTCCTGGACTCACCACTGCCGCGGGTACTCTCTGGGCGGTTGCGAATTTCGTACAGTTCCACCCCGGCCTGGAGCAAGGGCACCCGATAATGGTCGTATCCGGCCTCGGCGGCAGGATCATTGGTGGCCTCGAGGGAGGTCGTCAGAATGCGGACTCGGCGGTGTGTCTCGGACTTCTCGGTAAGCAGTTTCTCTTCATCAGGTGTCGGGATCAGATAGGGGGTCACCATCAGCAGTTCGGATTGGGTGGCGCGCACAGCGTTCGCGACCGTGTTGAACATGAGGCTTCCGACCCGCTCACCTGCCGCGACCGTCTTCTTATCGGGACTATCGCAGGCGAGCTCCGCAGTAGCCCAGCTCACCGGAGCGGAACCTGAAAGCAGGGTCTGGAGCGGCTCACCCGCGGTCAGCTTCTCCGTGAAATGCGAATCGGCGGAGGTGGCCCTCTGCGGGGGAGTCCGGCGCGCTGCGAGCGCCGCCGCGCGCCCCGCGTCGTACTGGTCGCGCGGCACCACCGCCTCCACCGGAGTGGCGATCTCGCTTCGCCAAAAAGTCTCGAATGTCTCCGCCAGCCTTGGCACCAGCGGCCCGGCCACCAAAACATCGGCATCAGCGAACTGGGAATCCGGGTCCACCTGGAAGTACTGATCCCCGATATTTCGGCCCCCAATCAAGGCGATAGCCCCGTCCACGACGAAAAGCTTGTTGTGCATCCGGTGATCGAGGCGTGACTTATCGAAGAGAAACTCGGCGGCCCGCAGGACCCGACTGTGCCCGCGATACCGCCAGGGATTGTAGATGCGGATTGCTACATTGGGACTGGCCGCGAGCGCGAACAATTGCTCGTCCCCGGCGACGGCTTCACCGTCATCGACAATCAGGCGTATTCGCACTCCGCGCTGCGCGGCTTGTACCAGTGCTTCTGTGATCAACTTTCCCGACTCGTCGCCGTGGAAAATGTAGTACTGCAATTCAAGTGACTTCGTTGCCCGCGCGATGAGTTCAAGGCGCATGAGGAGTCCATCGATACCCACTGAATACAACCGGAATCCCGAGGCGCCGCTGTTCAGCCGCGCGCCCGTGACGAATGGCTCAACAAGCGCACCGTTCGGCGCCGCGTCTGTGCTCACCGGCTCACGACGGGGAGCGTCACGGCCGGGCAAGCCAGCGCAACCCCCCGCCAGGAACAGGCTCAGCCCGGCGAGTCCACAAAGGCGCAGCCATGGTCTGGTCGAAGCTTGGTTTCTCATGTTCCTGTAGAGCTCACGGTCTCCGAGCGCCCGGTCGGTTTTCAGGACAGGCGTGGATTGTGGCATAGCCGGGAGATGAAGCCTGCAGCTAAGCCGCGAGCTGCGGAGTAGGTTCGGTCCGGGAAGACTTGTAGGTGATATCCGGCGGGAGCTGCGCGGCGGGCGCTGACGTAATGCTTCCCTGGAATGATGCTCAGCAGGACATCGGTCCGCCATTCGCCCCCAGGGTCATATGGGTGGAGTGGCGTTTGGAGGCGATCGGTGTAGCCGCGTGCTGCACTGCAACGGGGCGCGAGTCAGGTTGCAATCCGCTCAGCAGCGTTCCTGACCCTCTACCAGCCGCGACCGCCGACACCCCGGCCGCCGCAGACAGGAACCAGCCCAGGTGAACGGCTTTCAGGATGGCCGCAGGTCCAGTGGCGGGCGGTGCGCGCCGTGGAACTCGGTGGCGCCATGGAAGCGCCGCTAACGGGAGGCAGGCAGCTGCAGCGCGACGTTGGGACAGCTGGTATGGACACCCGGGCCGCATGCCCGCACCGCAAGCTCCCGGGTCAGGCATATGCGCACCTCCGACAGGTTCGCGCGGTTGCAGGCGACTGTCATGCCACCTTCTGGCATCCGCGGATTGGCATGCTGGAATAGGCTGATGATCTGATCGGCGGTGAAGGACTGATCGCTTCGGGGAGTGTCCAGCTCGGCCGGGACCTTCACCGCCGCAGTGGCCTGATCGGCGGTGCGGAAGTAGTCGAGCGCGGTCATGCCGCTGCACGTGCCATGTTCCTGCCATTCGTGTGACATCAGTCGCTCGCTGGGATAAAGGGAGCGCCCCTTGGCGGCAGCGGCCGAGGTGAGGTCCAAATCAGTGACGCACCTGTCAGGGTATCCGCCGCGATCATACTGCGGCCACAGACCGTGCAGCACGAAACCGTAGCCCTTGCTCGAGCATTCTGAGCTGTCGTCGCTGTGAGTGAGGCAGTACGTGGGCGCCCACGACAGGCTGAGCAGGTAGTAGTCAAACTGCCCGCTCTGACCTTGCTCGCTCTTCTTGTGATGGTGATGCCCCTCGGCGATGGTTGTCATCAGCAACGCGACCCCCAGCGCGGCCAGGATCGATGGCAGGGCAGCTGAACGGGTCTCTCGACTTGAACGCAGGAATGTCATGGGGGCCTCTCGACTGTTTGCTCCACAACTCTCTCACCGGAGTGACCAGCCGCGTGTGCGCACCCTCGCGCAGGTGTGTGTAAGACTCTAGCGCAAGGCGACCGCCGATACGATGGAACCGTGCTCTCACACTCAGAGCCGACGGAGGGCGATTGAGCGAGCGATGACAACGGGTTCGAGGGGCGATGAGCGAGCACTCGCGCCGGCTCGTCGCGGTATGAAGCAATCCGCAACGATTCCATGCGCGCTCGAAGTAAAGAAGGGATGCTCAACGGAGGGATGCTCAACGGAGGGCGCTCAGGCAGGCCGATTGCCTCATTCCGCGGGCGCGCTACCGGGCTTCTGGCGGGTGCGATCGGTCTGGATCCGCGCGCTCACCAACCTGGTCGTGAAAATCCCGGCCGTTCGCGTCGCGGCCGGGTGGTGCCGGGAACGGTTGTTCGCCCGGGATGCCACGGATTCCTGGCGCTCCCGTGCGCGTTGCATCAGAAGTGCCGCGACCACCTGCTTGGCCTCCTCTGGGGTCGTCTGTGCGGGAAGCTCGAATACTTCGCTGGAATCGAAGGGATTCACCACCCGCACCAGAGCGGGGTCGGTGTCCGGCTGAGATGCCGGAGCCGACACAAGTGGCACAGATGGGGCGATTTGTATTGAAGCGGAGTTAGCGCGAGCGGCCGATGTCGGGACCAGCGAGTACCAGCCGCTGAAGGCGGTCACGAAAAACACGAGTGCGGCGAATGTTATCGTAGCCACGACGTCGATTCGTCGCGTTCGCGCGTAAACGTACGTGTCGTAACTGTGCTGCTGGGAGGCAAGCGTCGTTGCTGACGGGGTTTCGGCCGCTCGCAGGAACGCGAGCTGCTCGGCGCTGAGCTCGAACTCCACCGTATCCGCTGTCGAATCCGGTCCTTCGCGTGTTCCAGCAACTTCGGGCCGCCCGTCCATCGTGATCCCATCCAGTGTGTGCTGAAAGAGGTCTTCCTCGCCACCGCGCGCTGCACAAGGAATTTATACACCCAGCGATCGGACAGCACAGCGTGCCGGTGCGCCACCCGGTTGTAAGTCTTATCTGACGCACCGACATATGCGAAATCGCTTGCGCGCGCGCGGACGACGGGGTACCTGATCTGACGTTCAGAGGGCTTCCGAGGCGATGCTGGGAAAGTCAGGCGGCTCGCCTTTGGGTGACCCCGAACGGGCCGAGCGTTTCTTCGGGGGTTGATCTCTGCCGGAAAAGGCGGACCAGCGCCTACAGCGCGCCCAGGAAGCCCGCGTGCTCGTGCTGCGTGGCTCATTCATTTGCCGATGGCCAGTTTAAGTCGTATGGGGCAGCCACGGACGGCCTTAGTTTGTGGTATCGCTACGTCGTTTCACGCACACGCCGGACGACGATTTCGGCCTGTGAGAAAATCCCATAGGTCAGAGAGTGCATTTGAATAAAAGCAGCAAGTTCCTGTGAATTTTGGCAACGGCCGCTTTGCCGTTCGCGGCAGCCATGATTTACCTGCTGACGGGGATCTTTGGTCCCTCGGATTTCGGGCTCCGGTGCAACCGGATTGGTGAGCGGGCTCAATGCGAGGTGCTACAAACACGCTTTCTGGGTGTCTTCGGCAACAGCATCTTCACTATTCCTGAATCTGAAATCGCGGGTGCTGTGACTATTTGCGCGGGGAATGGCGTCGGGGGCCGCCGCGACTCCAGCTGCGCAGTGAATCTCACCTTGAAGTCGGGCCAGTATCGGAATTATCCCGTCCTCAGCTATCCGTTGCGTGAAGAGGCGGAGGCGTCCGCGCGTAACCTCAATGACTATTTCACGAACCCTTCCGCGCCACCCATCGAGATTCACGACGAGATTGCGCAGACCTTAGTTCTATTGTTGGGGCTGCCAGTCTTTGGGATTGGCTGTGTTCTGATACTGAGATGGAGGTCCCGACGTATTACATGACGGAGCGCGCGAGCCGACGCGGATGGAATAACCCGGACGCCACTGGACTCTCCCGCGCACGTCAAGGTCTCGGCCTTTGCCAAACGACCCTGCGAATGTGCTTGCCGAAAAACCCGGCCAATTCGTGACCGAGGCAAGGTGCGAGTCAAGCGGACTAGTCGAGGACCTTCCCGGTTACCCCGGCGCGCGTGAAGTTAAACTGCAGCAGGCGGGCACGCGCTGGCGGACTGTCGGCCGGAGCGAATTTCCACCTGCGGGCGGCATCAGCGGCAATTCTGGCGAAGTACTTGCTCGGGCCCGGATTTTTCACGGCGACATCAACGACGTTTCCCGACCGATCAACGGTTACCCGGACCGTGACCCTGATTCGCCCGTGGATGGAGGTACGGGCGCTGCCCGAGATGTCAGGCACTTCTGAGTGAAGGACCGAGGTCGTCGTGGGCGGAGCACTACCGGCGATCTGTGACGCGGCTGCCATGGGAGCCGCCCCTGCGGCCGTGGCTTCAGGGTGGGGCGGGAGCTGCGGGGAATTCGGACGCCCGCGCGCCCAATGGAAAGCGGCCCACGTGCCGGCCAGAATTAGCATTCCCACCACGATGGCCGGAATGATGAACGAACGTGCGACGAGCGGGCGCTGTACGGGGGCCGCGCCGGCGTCAGAGCGCCCATCCCCGACGCGCGTTATGGTGACGGGCAGCGGAGAGGCCCGCGGCGCGGGGTTGATTGCGTCTGCCAGTTCCCCGAGCCCGGGCCGGGCGTCTGGTTCCCGACTCAGGCACCGCCGCAACGTGTCGGTGGACTGCGGCCGAAGCGCCGCTGGGAGGCTGGTGGCGAGCAATGGTTCTTCACCCGAAGTGGGGGCTCGCTGGGTGAGAGCCTCAACTAGCGTTACCCCGAGTCCCCAGACATCACTGGCGGCGCAAATCTTGCCGCCCCTGGCCTCGGGTGCGTCGTAGGGGGAGGGCTTGGCGATGCCCGCCGTCACTTCGCCGGCCGGGCGGACAGAATCGGTCGCCAGTTTCAGCTGGTCGTTGATGCTAACGATATTGGATGGTTTCAGCTGGCCATGCACCAAGTGGCGGCCGTGCAGGTACCCCAGCGCATCCACAGCGGGACTGACGATTTCCCGCACTTCGTCGACTGTCAGCGTCCGGCGCTGCAGGATCTGCGCCAGCGTCTGCTCCGCGTATTCGGTCACCACGAAGAGAAACGGATGTCCCCCGAGCTGACAACGGCCGGCGTCCAAGGTACGCACCAGATGAGGGTGGAGGAGTGTGGCAGCCGTTCTCCATCGCGTCAGTCGCGTCTCATCGAGTGAGGCGCTCGCCGGGACCAGCTTTATCGCGGCATCAGTGAGGCCCAGCGCCGTGCATTCGGTGAGAAAGACCACGCTGTGGTCCGAATTTCCGAGGAAAAGCCGTAAGGGATAGACTCCATTGACAATCTGGCGTTCCCATTTGCTCCAGCCTTCGCTCATCGGACTCCGATCGCAAGTATTGCGCGACTCACCCGCAGCGGGGACGGTCCCGGGAAGATACCACCGGTAGCGGTTCGCCACCCGTGGAGCGCCTAGCGACTGCCTCCAGCCCTCCCGGGCGGCGCACTAGGGGAGGCGAAATTCGCCGTCTGGAGGAGGAGAGGGCGTCGAGCTTGCGCCCGCGGTTGATTCCGCAGTTCGCGTTCCGGGGCCGGACCCCAGATTCAGTGTCGGCGACCTACCGCGCCCCGCATCGGTGGGTCAGCGATCTCGCGGAACAAACCCCCAGGCCGCCGCCAGCGGAAGTTCGTCCGCTGGGGGCGGCCTGGGGGTGGACATTCACGGCCAGGGACTCTTCTCGATGCCCCGCCGCCTGGTTGTCGCGCGACTACGGATTGCTGCGGCTGCCCGGCTCGCCGGCCGCGGGAGACTCCTGGAGTAGAAGGAAGTTCTTGATGTCGAGCGTACCGTTGCCGAGTACCTCGCTGTAGGCCTGCCCCGGCTCGACGATGAAGCCGTTGTTGTTGCCGGAGATGTTGCGGTGGAAGTACTGAAATTCCTTCGGCGCCCTGCGGCCTCCGAGCCACGTTTGCAGGGCTGACAGGCCGTAGATCAACGGATTGATATTGCCCACACGCGTGCCCAACCTCTCCACGAGAAGGGCGGTAACCGCGGCCATTTCGGGCGTGGACGCGCTGGTGCCAATCAGCACCGCGAGCGACTGCCCGATCCAGACGATGACCGCGCTACGGGGGAGCACCGTGCAATCCTGCTCGGCGAGGTCGGCATCTCCTGGACAGCCGCCCATCATCAGCGACACATCGGGAACCGAGCGGTGCCTGTCGCTCTCGGTATCGACCAGGTACTGGTACCCGGGCTTCTTGAAGATAACGCTGAAGCCGCCACCCGAGCCCCACGTGTGGTTGTCCACTGAGACCGTGCTCCCGTCCGTGAGCGTGAACTGCGCCGGCAAGCGTGGGTCGAAGTTCGCGTTCTCGGACACATAGGTCACGTCATCCGAACTTGGCGCGCCCACCGTTTTCAGGTTAGTGCCGCCCACGCCCGTGACACTGGGATCACTTGCCGGGACCGAGACACCCTTAACGAACGAGGTGCCGTTGGTCGGATTGTTGTCGAACGCTATCGAGGTGCACATCGGGGCACCGTCATCACCGGAGCTGGCGAAGAAAGAGATTCCCTGCGCGTTACCCTGCTGAAAGATCGCATGTTGCTGCCGGAGAATGAAGGTGAAATCCTGACCGCCATTCGCCGCCGCCGTGAAATCGAGTTCACACTTGCCGAACGAGGAGCTCACCACATCGACCTTGTTGTCCTCGACCAGCGCGGTGTAGGCATCCGTGATCGAAGCCTCACTCAGGTCCGGCATGTCATAGAGAATTTCCCGGGCGCCCGGAGCCGTGCCTAGGGACATCTGGGTGTCCAGAGAGGCCTCGAATGCGTCCGCCGTGGCCGGGTTGAATGGGCCGCTGCCCCCGTCGACCGGGCGGATTTTCACCGTCGGCACCGGCAGGTTGGAGTTACGCGAGTATTCCTGCACGTCGAGAATCGGGCCGATGCTGATGGTCGAATTGAAGCTGGCGGCGAGGTCGACCGGATCGATCACCGAGGAGATGACGATCCCGATGGTTGTGCCAACCCCTGCCATCTGCACCTGCGCCGGGTGACGCGAGAACGGGGGCCTTACCAGCGCTCGAAACGAGGGAGCCTGATAGGCCTCCTTGAGATCATTGGCGTAAAACAGGCTGAAGTCGTTCGCCAATCGGTCGCCAGAGGAGGCTCCTGGCAGCGCGCCGCGATTGAGCTGCTGCCGGCTGGCCTCCAGGTGCTGGGAATGCACCTTCGCCATCAGGTGAGGCGCGAACTCTGGAATCACCGCGCCGAGCTCGGCAAGGGCCGCCGGCATCGTGAGATGTCCGTGGTTTGGGGCGGTTAACTTCACCAGTCCGCGCGGGGTCTGTACGAGCTCGAGTCGCGTGGCGAACAGGCGTTCGATTGCCGCCACCGAGCCGCGAACCTCCAGGCTTTGGGTGCGCTCGGCCGTTACCGTCAGGCTATTCGCCTCGAGGATCGCCTTCGCGCGCTCGATGGATTCGTGGCTTGGGCCAAACCGCTCCTTGAATTGCTCCGGCGTGAGCCATTGACGGTACGAGGGCGAGTTGGCGTCGGTTTGGTCCCGCAGCAATTCCTCGAGGGCCGCCGTGTGGGTCAAGGGCAGGTATACATTGAAGCGTGTGCTCGCATTCTGGTCTGCGGCACCGAGGTGCTTCATGTGGGTCTCACTGGCCGATCCCGGCAGCGAAAACGCACAGGTCAGCGCGCCGAGCAGCGCGCCCGGCACGAGCGTACGGATTCTCATCGCTATCCCCTTCGAGTGTAATCAGTATTGGTTTGTTAGTTGAGTTCCCGCACGCCGTGTGCGCGTAGAAACTCTTTCCCCGACACGCACTGTATTCCGGTACGGGCCGGTCGCCCAGCTTCCGTGGCGAAGCCAGTCGAAACTCTGGCGGTGGTTGTGGGCGTACCAGGAATCAATCCGTTGTCATATTGTTAACTTCCTCGCCCGGGCCGGGCTCTTAAGGGGTCACTACAGCGGTAGCTCCGTCGTGACCGTCCAGTAGCCCCGAGCTATTCCGCATCGGGGCCGCTCATGCGTCGAAGCCCGGAACATTTATCCCGCACCCGGGCTGCACCTCGGGCTTCGATTGCCGTTTGGCTTGGGCGGAAGCGCCAGGTGACGAATCGTGTGGCTGCGCGAGGGGTCCGCGTTCGCTGGAGCGGCTCGGGAGGCGCTGAAGCCCTCTCGCGAGGCCGCGCTCTCAATAAGAAAAAGGGGCATCCCCCGCGGCGGGCATGCCCCTTGATCGCGAATGCTGTCCGGTCGCCGTTCCTACTCGTCATCCTTGCCCGATTCGAACAGGAACGGCAGCACCGCGATGCCCTCCTTACGGACCGACTGCAGTTCGCCCGGATCGATGCCCAGCGCCTTGAGAATGGTGGCCGCGACTTGTGAGCTCAGCACGGGTGTCTTCACCGTTCTCGCCTCGAGCGCGGGGTTGGACACTATCAATCCCACGTTGGTGTCGCCGAAACTGAAGCCGCCGTGCTCGGCGATCTTGTTCTTGGTCGGACCGGTATAAACAGTCCCATACACCGGCTGGACAATGATGTCCGGAGTTCGGCTGTCGTGCCGGGGATCACGGAACCTCAGCTGCAGTTCCTCGCCGGCCATTACATCTTCGATGTAGAGGGCCTTCGCGTTCCGGTTCAGGTAGTCCGCCACGAGCTTCGTCTTGTTCTGGTCGGGAAGCCAGATGAGGGCGACGTCATCATCCTGCACAAATCCACACGGACCTTCCGGGCAATTGTTGCCCGCGTCGGTGATGATCTTGGCGGCCTCGTTGGTGCCGCAGTCAGAAATCACGCAAACCAGGTCCGCGAAGTGGCCCGGCTTGACCAGCTTCGCCAGGTTAATCGGCGACTGCCCGTGTTTGGCGGTGACGATCATAAGGGTTGAATCGTAAATTCCCGCTTTCTTGAGCGCACTGACGATGCGCGCGAGGGCCTCGTCGGTCTTTCTGAGTCCGTATGCGAGCACCGGGGTGGGCGCCCCCGAAGCATCCAGATAGCCTCCCCTCTGCTTGTCGGTGCTAGGGTCGCTATCAGCCGCGCAACCACTGTCGGCGTTGTCCACCAGCAACTTCTGACCCACGCTCACGCCCTGAAAGTTCATCCCGAAAACGGTCGGCACACCCACGTGCTTGCTGCCGTCATGAGTGAGCCCCTGGATCTCATTCAGCACGGCCTGCACCTTGAGAGCGTCGTTCTGCACGGTGCACACGATGCTCGTCGTGTTGTCGATACCGCCTACGTTAGTGATCTCCGGGGTATACAGATCGTCAACGCCCGCTCCCGACGGGCCATTGACCAGCTCATACGCAGGGTGCTTGTCCGCCCAGGCCGTGCGTCCGGTCCGTTCGGCCTTAATGACCTCAAAAATAGTATTGCTACGCAGCGCATTGTGCGGATACATCGGGGAACAATGTCCGTGCGAGTCGATGAAGCGCGGCAAGGCGCGCGGATCGATGACATTCTGCGAGACGCCGGCCACATAAAGGTCGATCGACTCGTCAAAAGTCATCTGCGTACCGGGGCTTCCCGAGCACGCGGTGTTGTCGGGCGCCCATATCGTGCGGTCGTAGCTAGAGTCGTAGAAGAGACCATGCGTCCGCGGCGAGCCTCCCGTTATCAGAGCCAGCAGCCCGGGAAAGGAGTCGGAATTGGCCGGCGTGCGGGCATTGGAGAAGGTCACGCCGTGTTCACTCAGATCCTCCAGGGCGGAGCCCTCGTGTGCCTTGACGTAGTTGGCCACGTCAAGCGCATGCATGCCATCGACGCTAATCAGAAGAACATGCCTGATTTCGCCATTTAGTCCATCGTGCGCACCGGCGTCGACGGCGGCGAACATGGATACGACTGCGAGGAGCGACGCGACTACGATTATTTGCCACTTCACCATGGATCTCCCGGTTTATTGAACGGTGGACACGTGGCAGGATCCCCGCGACATGTGACACCCTAATTACGGCACCAAGGCCCCGCGTGTCCGCCAGTCACCTCGCGCGCGCGGGATTCAGTGCCGGACCCCAGCGCGCCTGGACTGAAATCCGTCAAGCAAGATCAATGAGGCCGGATGGTGCGGAATCCGTTCAGCGCACGCTGCCCCATTCGTCGCCACGCGGGCGGCGGAGGAGTTGGGTGTGGTTCCCAACAGCGCCGCCAGATATCTCCGGCGCGCATGAGAGGTTGTCGCGCGTTCCTTGCCCGCTTTCGCGGAAGCCATAGGGGAGCCTCCCAAATTCCCACGCTAGAGTCGGGAGGCACGCGCGGGGGCTGTGACTACCGACGGGAAGGGCCACAAAAAAAGCGCTACAGCCCACGCTCCCTGGCCATCCTCGCGATCACGGTCGCCTTATGTCCCTGGGCCAGGTGGCTGTAGCGCTTGACCATCGCCATGGTGCGGTGACCCAGCACATCCGCTATCTCAAGGAGGCTTGACCCCTGGGCCGCCAGGTATGAGGCGCAGGTGTGACGCAGATCGTGAAAGCGGAAGTCATTGATACCCGCCCTCGCCAGTGCGGCGTACCAATGCGCGTCGAAGCCGAGGTATGGCTTATCCATCCCCGCTCTACAGGGAAAGACGAAGCTGCTTTCGGCGCCATGGCCGATTTGGAGTGCCTTGAGGGACGCGAGCGCCTTGCCTACCAGGGCAGCCGGCGCGGATCACCGTTCTTGGTGTGCTGGATGATCGCCTGGGGTGCGGGAGGGTCGAGGGTGATGTCAGTCCACCGCAGGCGGATCAGCTCCCCACGCCGCGCCCCGGTCGAGATCGCGAGAAGCACCAGGGTGCACAGGGGCGGCCACGAAGAACCAGCGCAGGCCGCGAGCAGGGCCTCGCGCTCATCATCTCGGAGGAAGCGTGTTCGTCCTCGGGCTTCCTTCTTCCTGCCGACATCAGCGACGGGATTCCTATCGATCAGACGCCATTCCCGCACGGCCATCGTCAACATGTGAGAGAGCGTTCCAAGGTAGCGGTTCACCGTGGCGCCGGATCGCTTGTATGCCCTAGGCGCGGTGTCTCCGCCATTCTTGGCTCTGCGCACCTTGATGCGCGTGAAAGCCTGCGAAGCGAGGTCGTCTCGCCGCTGCGATGCGATCGTTCGTGATTTCGGCGAGGGTGTGGGAACCTAGGGAAGCTCTGCACAGGTTGAGGTAATTGGCCGATACTGTGTGCAGGGGACAGCGGCGGTGAGGGAGCGATGAAGCAGACCACCTTTGCATCGGCGGCGTGGGAAACGAAGGGCAAGGTGACGCGCCGGGAGCGTTT
>JANYBG010000245.1 GCA_025360865.1 Pseudomonadota bacterium
GATCAGCCCCAGGCCAAAGCCCCAGGCATCGCGCCGTATGGTGAGCTCGCGGTCCTCTTTATAGATGCGGCGGAAGATGTCGCGATAGCGCTCAAGCAGGCGCGCGCCCAAGCCGAAGAGCTTGACCTCCTTGGCGTGGTCCTCGCGCGCCAGCACCGTCTCAAGATAAATCTGCATGCGCGTCTCGGGCGAGCGCCAACGGAACAGGCGGAACGCGTCACCCGAGAACTTCGCCTCGGCGATGAAGGACGGCAGCCCGGCCACCAGCAGCACCGCCACCGCCCAGGGCGAGAAGCGCGCGAGCAGCGTGCCGTAGCTCACCAGCGAGATGCTATTCTGCACCAGGAAGAAGGTGCGCATCACCAGGCTCAGAGGGCGCGTGGAGGCCTCGCGCCGCGCGCGCGTGAGCTTGTCGTAGAACTCGGAGTCCTCGAAGTGCTGCAACTCAAGAGTCAGCGCCTTCTCGAGGATCATGACGTTGACGCGCTGCCCGAGCTGGGCTCTCAGCAGCGACTGGCACACGGAGATGCCGCGCTGCACCGCGGAGATCGCGATCACCAGCAATCCCTCCAGGAGCACGAGGTCCCCGACATGGCGCCCGCCAACGCCATCGCGCATCGCCCCAACCACCGCATCGACGATGAGCGCGCCAATGTAGGCGACGCCTGCCGGCAGCACGCCGGCGAAAAGGGTGAGTGCGGCGAGAGTCAGGCTCAGGGCGCGGTTGGTACTCCACACGAGCTGCAGCGCGCGCCGGCTGTAGCGGAATACGCCGAAGAAGCCCCGCAGGGTGGTCGGATCACGCGTGGGAGCGAAGACCGGCCGCTGCCGCGGTGGATTGGTCGGGTCTGCCATCAGTCGGTGTGATCGTGGGGTTGCCCGTCCCCGCCCGGTCGGGGGCGGACGATCAGGCGCGAGCCGCGGCGGAAGAAGACATAGCTGTAAATCCAGGAGGCGAACACCGCCGCCCGGTTGCGAAAGCCGATGAGGGTCGTCACGTGCAGCGCCAGCCATGCCAGCCATGCCATCAGGCCGCCGAAGCGCAGCCCGCCGATCTCCACGACCGCGCGCGACCTGCCGACCGTGGCCATGGACCCGAGGTCACGGTAGCGGAAGGCCGCGGGCGCACCCGCGGCACGGCCGCTGATGCGGGCCGCGAGCAGCCGTGCCACGTAACGCCCCATTTGCATTGCGCCCTGGGATACCCCAGGCACGGTCTGCCCGCGAGCATCGACCAGGTACGCCGCATCGCCGATCACGAAGACCTCCGGGTGTCCCGGCAATGAGCAATCAGCGCTGACCGCGACCCGCCCGCCGGGGCCGGTCGCCGCGCCGAGCGCCGCGATCACCGGCGCCGGACGCACGCCGGCCGCCCAGATGACGTTGCGGCTGGGGATGAAGGCGCCCCCGGCCTCGACACCCGCGGCGAGCACACGCGTGACGCGGCTGCCCAGCAGCACTTCAACTCCCAGTTCATCTAACTGGGCGAGCGCGCGCAGCGATGAGTCCGCGTGCATGGACGGCAGCAGCCGGTCGCCGGCCTCGATGAGGATGACGCGCGCCCGGCGCGTGTCGGCGCGCCGAAAATCGCGTGGGATGACATCCACGGCGAGCTCCTTGATCGCGCCGGCGAGTTCCACGCCCGTCGGGCCACCGCCGACGATGACGAAGGTCAGCTCGGCCGCCCGTGCCGCGGCATCCTCCTCAATCTCCGCCCGCTCGAAAGAACGCAGCAGCCGCGAGCGGATGAGCGTCGCCTCCTCGATATCCTTCATTCCCGGCGCGAAGGCGCGCCAGTCAGCGTGTCCGAAGTAGTTATCGACCGCCCCCGGAGCGAGCACCAGGTAATCATAGTCGACGCGCTGGCCGGAGGCGGTCAGGCTGCGGGCCGCCAGGTCGATGCCGGTGACCTCAGCCAGAATGACGCGCGCGTTGCGCTGGGTACGCAGGATCGCGCGCACCGGCTGGGCGATGTCCGCCGGTGCGAGCGCGGCTGAGGCGACTTGGTAGAGCAGTGGCTGGAACAGGTGATAGTTGTTGCGGTCAATGACCAGCACGTCCGCGGCCGTGTCGCGCAGCGCCTTCGCGGCGAAAAGCCCGCCGAAGCCGCAGCCAACGATAACGATCCGTACCCGACCGGGGCTGCTCAAGCCGCATCTCCGCCATCCGCCAAGGTTCCGATGTGGGGACGGTTACCAGTTATTCCAGTGCGGCGACATCGGCGCGCCGGACGAGATTGTCCACCCAGGCCTCGCATAGGGCGATCGCCTCGGCGGGACGAAACGTACCGGGCTGCAAACACCATTCGAGCCATAGGCCGTCCAGGAGCGCGGTGAGGCCGATGGCGGCGAGGCGCAGGTCAACCGGGGGGGCACCGGCATCGGCCCCCGCGACGAGCTCCGTGAGCATGTCCCGCAGCAGCTGCACGTAGCCTTGGTAGGACTCACGGTGCACACCCTGGATCATGGGCGAATGGCGGTACATACCCCAGAACACCACCCACACCGCGAGAGTCTCCGGATCAAGATTCGGGCGCGAGAAGGAAGCCTTGAGGAAGGCGCGCATGCGCGCGCGCGGGAATGATGGCGCCTTGTGCACGGCCGCCTTGAGCCCATCCACCAGCTGGCTATTGAAGTGCCGGTAGGCCGCGGCCACAAGGTCATCCTTGTTGGGGAAATGGTGGTTGATCAGCCCCAGCGAGACCCCGGCCTGCGTGGCGATGGCGCGCATCGAGAGGCCCTCGTGGCCATCGCGCTTCAGGCACTCGATCGTGGCGTCGATGAGCTCCTGGCGGCGCTGCTCGGGAAGCTGCCGCTCGTAGCGCGGCTTGGCGGTCGCGCGCGCGTCGCTCAGCGCCATGGCCCAGAGGGACGGCGCGGGGCCATCACGCGACCCCTCGCAGGTGCCCGCGCCGGAAGTCACTGACGATCTCGCGCGCGGCGTTGTGGCCCGCGGCGCCGTTCACACCACCACCCGGGTGCGTGCCCGCCCCGCACATGTACAGTCCGCTCAACGGCCCCCGGTAGTTGCCGTAGCCGAGCATCGGGCGCGCCGAGAACAACTGATCAAGGCTCAGCTGCCCGTGGCAGATATCCCCGCCGATCAGACCGAAGGTACGCTCCAGGTCCAGGGGACTCATGATCTGGCGACCGAGCACGGATGCCTTGAAGTTCGGCGCGTACTCGTTGACGGTGTCGATCATGAGGTCCGCCACCGCCTCGCGATGCGTGTCCCAGCTCTCATCATTCGGAAGCCGCGGCGCGACGTGCTGGCAGAACATGCTGGCGACGTGCAGGCCCTTGGGAGCGAGGGAGTCATCGAGCGTGGAGGGGATGCACACCTCGACGATCGGTTTCCTCGACCAGCCGGTGCTGCGGGCATCGAAGTAGGCTTGCTCCATGTACGCCAGCGTCGGGGCGATGATGATTCCGGCGGTGTGGTGATCGCCCACCTGCTTGCCCGGCAGGCAGGTGAAGTCCGGCAGCTCGCTCAGCGCGACGTTCATGCGGAACGTGCCGGAACCGCAGCGCCAGTGGCTGATGTGCTCGCGAAACTCCGCTGGCAGCGCCCCGGGCTTGAACATGTTGAGATACAGCAGTTTCGGGTTGAGGTTCGAAATTACCGCGGAGGCGCGCAGCGTCTCGCCGGACTCGGTGACGACCCCGACCGCGCGATCTCCCTCGACGATCACCTCGCGCACGGGAGTCGCCACGCGGATCACCACGCCGCGCGCGGCGGCGGCCTTGGCCATCGCCTGGGTGATGGCGCCCATGCCCCCGATGGCGTGACCCCAGGCGCCGCGCTTGCCGTTGACCTCGCCGAACACGTGGTGCAGGAGCACGTAGGCGGAGCCGGCGCTGTAGGGGCTGGCGTAATTGCCCACGACGCCGTCGAAGCCAAACGTGGCCTTGATCGGATCGCTCTCGAACCAGTTGTCGAGATAGTCCCCGCAGGACATTGAGAACAGCGATAGCAGATCCCGCCGTAGCCGCATGTCGAGCTTACGCAGGCGCCCGCCGACGCGCGCAGCGCTCACCAGTTCCGGCAGCACCTGGCGCCAGCTGCCCTCGAGCGCGTTGGGCGGAGTGGTCAACGCCAGGTCGCGCATGACATCGGCGATCGACTCCAGGCGCTGCCCATACTCGGCCAGCCGCGACGCATCCCGCTGTGAGAAGCGCGCGACCGCGTCGCGCGTGCGCTCGCCGCCGCTGAGCAGGTAGCGGCCATCCGCGGTCGGCAGGAAGTTCGCCGCGCGGCGCTCCACGATGCGCAGACCGTGGGCGTGCAGGTCGAGGTCCTTGATGACCTTGGGGTTCAGGAGCGAGACGGTGTAGGCGGCGACCGAGTTGCGGAATCCCGGGTGGAATTCCTCGGTGACCGCGGCGCCGCCCACGACGTCACGGCGCTCGAGCACCGTGACCTTGAGTCCGGCCTGGGCGAGGTAGGCCGCGCAGACCAACCCGTTATGGCCGCCGCCGATGATCAGCGCGTCGCAGTGGCGGTCGCTGTCAGCCATGACTCCAGCCCCTCGCCGGCGCCTGCGGGAGCGTGCTTTCGGGGATCAGGCCACGCATACGTCTGGCGAAGCTGCGCAGGCAGACCTCCCCATCGCTCAGCGGCCCGCAGGAGTAGCTGCTGGAACCCATGCCCTGCTGGACGCGGCCGATGAGCTCCTTGTCCTCGAGGCTGACGCGGCGATTGATGCGCCAGTTAAGGTAGCGCACCGCCTTCATCGCGCGGCGGGCGTCCGGGTGCGCATAGGCGATCTCGCGGATCATCGTCTGGGTCGGGGACACCGGGATGATCTGCATGAAATCGATCTGGTCAGGGTAGATGTCGAAGGCGACGTTCGGCCACAGCTTGAAATAGGTCCAGAGGCGCTGGCGCTCGGTCGGCAGGTGCTCGATCTCGGGCAGCATGCACTGGTACGCCCGCTCGGACCAGTTGCTCGAGGGCGTATCGCGCAGCGCGCCCCACATCTTGTCGACCCACGCCTTGGCCTCGATGCCGTAGCCCCGGCCGAACAGGCGCGTGAGCCCAGGGTGCGCGACGTTGATATGCAGCCCGTCGGAGAAGTTGTCGGTGACGTTCTTCCAGTTCACCGAGCGCGGACGCATCGAGACCCGCCCAATGGGGACGAGTTCCTCGAAGCGGTACGGCGCGATCTCGTGCTCGTAGGGGGCGAGCATCTCGTGCACGCTGGGCAGCCCTGGGGCGAAGCGCACGAAGATGAATCCGTGGTAGATCTCGTGCTCACAGACGGCAAGTCCGTGGCGCGAGGTATCGAGGTTGTGGAAGGTCTCGCGGCTCAGGGCCACCAGGCGGCCGTCGAGGCCGTATGTCCACGCGTGGTACGGGCAGGTGATGCGCTTGCCGCAGTTTCCCTTAGGGCCATCGACCAGGCGCGCCGCCCGATGACGGCACACGTTGTGGAACGCCCGCACGCCCTCCTCGGCCCGCAGGACGATGACGGACTCGCCGAAGAACTCGAAGGTGTGGAAGTCTCCGACCTTGGGGATGTCGTTCACATGGCACACGACCTGCCAGCTGTTGCGGAAGATCGCCTGCTTCTCGCGCTCGAAGAATTCCTGGTCGTGGTAGATCCAGGCCGGCAGGCTCAGGTTGTCCAGAGCGTCCTGGGGAGCCGCCGTGACGCTTTTCAGGTGGGAGGATTTCATGAGGTCGGCCCAAGGCTGTTACGTTGTTGAACGATCGTACAACAAGGACTCGGCGCGGGCAAGAACGGCCAGTCCTCGCGCCGGCTTCAACAGGGGCCGCGGTGTGATAAAAGTGGTCCGGCAGTGAACGAGACCACCGACATCGCGCACCTGATCCAGGCGGCCATCGCCCCGGTGTTCCTGTTGTCGGGCGTGGCGGCGATGCTGGGAGTCCTGACCAACCGCCTGGCCCGCATCGTTGACCGCGCCCGCGCCCTAGAGGGCAAGCTCGCGGCACAGCCGCAGACACTGCCTCAGCACCTGCAGGACCTCACGGTGCTCGCTCGGCGCGCCCGGTACGTGAACGTTGCCATCTCCCTGTGCACCATAGCGGCGCTGCTGGTGGCCCTCGTGGTCGTGACCCTCTTCGCCAATGCTTTCCTCCGGGTCGGTCTCACCAAGGAAATCGCCCTGCTCTTTGTTGGTGCGATGCTGTGCCTGAGCGCCGCATTCATCGCCTTTTTCATCGAGGTCCGGCAGGCCACTGCGGCGCTGCGCATCGGGGAACCCCATATCTAGGGGGGTAATGGCCTGAGGCCGCGAAACGAGCGGTGCGGGGGCGGATCTGCTACCCTGCGCACCCTTTTTTGGACTGATCCTAGGGCAGCGTCCCGCAGCCTGCGGGCGGTCTGGCCGAACGGCCGCGAAATCACCCATGAACCGCCCGATACGCAACATCGCCATCATCGCGCACGTCGACCATGGCAAGACGACCCTGGTCGATTGCCTGCTCAAGCAGTCCGGCACCTTCGCGGCCCACGAGCGTATGGGCGAACGCATCATGGACTCGAACGACATAGAGCGTGAGCGCGGCATCACCATCCTCGCCAAGAACTGCGCGATCGAGTATGGCGGCACCCGTATCAACATCGTCGACACCCCAGGGCACGCTGACTTCGGCGGCGAGGTGGAGCGCGTTCTGTCGATGGTCGATGGCGTGCTGCTGCTGGTCGATGCCGTCGAGGGCCCGATGCCCCAGACGCGCTTCGTGACCCGCAAGGCGCTCGCGCTCGGGCTCAAGGCCATCGTCGTGGTCAACAAGATCGACCGCCCGGGCAGCCGCCCCGGCTGGGTGGTCGACCAGACCTTCGACCTGTTCGACAAGCTGGGCGCGACCGATGCGCAGCTGGACTTCCCGGTGATCTACGCCTCGGCGCTGCAGGGTTGGGCGAGCACGGACTACACCGAACGCCGCCCGGACATGTCAGCGCTCTTCGAGGCGGTCCTCGCGTACGTGCCACCGCCGGCGGCCCAGGCGAACCTGCCGCTGCAGCTGCAGATCTCCACCCTTGACTACAATTCGTACGTCGGTCGCATCGGCATCGGTCGCATCCGCCGCGGCGTCGTCCGTCCGGGCATGACCGTGGTGCTGCGCTCCGGGGACGAGGATCGCGGCACCGCCAAGATCCAGCAGGTGCTCACCTTCACCGGGCTGCAACGCAACGCGGTTGAGGAGGCCAGCGCCGGCGACATCGTCGCGATCACGGGCATCGAGGATGTGAACATCGGGGTCACCATCTGCGATCCGGAGCACGCCGAGGGCCTGCCGCCCATCAGTGTCGATGAGCCCACGCTTGCCATGAACTTCCAGGTGAACACCTCGCCGCTGTGCGGACGCGAGGGCAAGTACGTCACCAGCCGCCAGATCCGCGAGCGCCTGTACCGCGAGCTGCAGAGCAACGTCGCGCTGCGCGTGGACGATACCGAGGAGCCGGACGTCATACGCGTCTCGGGTCGCGGTGAACTGCACCTGACGATCCTGATCGAGAACATGCGCCGCGAGGGCTACGAACTGGCCGTTTCGCGTCCGCAGGTCATCACGAAGGTGGTCAACGGCGAGGTCCACGAGCCCTACGAGGCACTCACCGTCGACATCGACGAGGGCAACCAGGGTGCGGTGATGGAGGCACTCGGCGGCCGCCGCGCCAAGCTCACGGACATGGCAATCGACGGCAACGGCCGCGCGCGCCTCGAGTACCGCGTGCCGGCTCGCGGGCTCATCGGCTTCCAGGGCGAGTTCATGACCCTGACCCGGGGCAACGGACTCATCAGCCACATCTTCGACGGCTTCGACGCGGTCGAGGGCGAGATCCCCGACCGGCACAACGGCGTGCTTATCAGCAACGAACAGGGTGAGGCGGTGGCCTATTCCCTCTGGAACCTGCAGGAGCGGGGACGGATGTTCGTGAACCCGGGCGAAAAGCTGTATGAGGGGATGATCATCGGCATCCACAGCCGTGAGAACGACCTCGTGGTCAACCCGATCAAGACCAAGAAGCTCACTAATGTCCGCGCCGCCGGCAAGGATGACGCGATCCTGCTGGTACCGCCGATCCAGCTGACGCTCGAGTACGCGGTGGAGTTCATCGCCGATGACGAGCTCGTGGAGGTCACCCCGGCCTCGATCCGCATCCGCAAGCGCTTCCTGAAGGAACAGGACCGCAAGCGCTCATCGCGCAGCGACTCCGCGCTGATAGCCTGAGGAACCGGGCCGCGTCGCGCGGCGGCCCCTAGGGAAGCTCTGCACAGGTTGAGGTAATTGGCCGATACTGTGTGCAGGGGACAGCGGCGGTGAGGGAGCGATGAAGCAGACCACCTTTGCATCGGCGGCGTGGGAAACGAAGGGCAAGGTGACGCGCCGGGAGCGTTT
>JANYBG010000006.1 GCA_025360865.1 Pseudomonadota bacterium
TCTGGTCAATTTGCTTGGTGCGCTTACCCGCGCCTGACTTCTGGGTGACCAGAACATACTGACTGCGGCGATGTACAGCCTGGAGGTGTTGACGGGTACCGCTCTCACGCACCTACGGCACATCGTAATCCAGGTCGAGACGGCCATGGCGGGATTACGGACCGAGGCGCGCTTGCTCTCGGATTTGCGACGGTGGATTCATAGCCATGGCGAACGCGCTAAGTCCGTCGAGGATGCCATCACGAATCTGCAAGAGTCCCGGTTCATAACCCCGTTGTTCCCGAGGAACATGCCCCCCGTAGTAGGTGAAATAGCCGAGGGTGAAGAGCCTGCCCAACACGAGCCTGGGCTGGCCAAGGGGCAGCAAGAGAACCACTATTTCGCCAGGGGCATTGACCCGCTGCTTGAACGTCTTGATCACCGAATCAAACAAATACACGACGAGGCCCTGCGGATTTGCGACTACTACCGAACCTACGCCAAGCAAGGCCAGGCCGAGGCAGTTCGATTCGCAGATCCTGACGATCGCAAGAAGATCTTCTACAAAGTCCAACCCTCGGTGCGCTGGGCCGACAAGAACAACCCGGCCAGTACGCTGCGTATCACCTGGCAGAATGAGATCTACGATGAAGCCCGCGTACGTCATTGGATTGATATCCCCATCGGGCGAGGGAAATACAAAAGTGACAAGGCGAAAGAGGAAAACAAGGCCTCGGATGAACCGGACACGATGTACAACCTGGATCTACTCGCCAAGCTCGCCCACAACAAATTCCCGCAAACGTGGCTGCTGCGCACACTGAGCGAAACGGAAACGGCGCTCGCTGGCCTGCGGACCGAGGCCAGGTTTGTGGATGACCTGCGTAAGCGGGTCAAGGAGCACGCCGCGCTGGCTCTCGCTTTGGAAGGCTACATCAACGACCTACAGGACAAGGGTGGGATAAAAAAACTGTTCCCACGCAATTTCCCCGCCCACGTTCCCAAGCCTCTCTAAGAGACCCAAGCTATGGAAAGCAACGACCAACAGCAAGCGCCTAGTGACACACAGGCCGTGTACCACAGACTTACTCGCCAGAGTGGGTTTCAGGAACGATCAAGCCAGCGGACGATGGCCGCTGCGATCGCGGATGGGATCGCCCAGAAAACTACGCCGCGCCTGATTTGTGCCGAGGGCCCACCAGGCACGGGTAAATCCATGGCCTACCTGATCGGCGCGTACGCACAGGCACGGGCGGCTGACAAGAAACTTGTGGTGGCCACTGCGACCTTTGCCCTTCAAAGGCAACTGCTCACGCACGAGATCCCGACGCTCGAAGCATTACTGGGTGAATCGGTGAAGGCGGCGGTCGCCAAAGGACGCGGACGTTTCGTGTGCGATCACGCCCTGTATGCCGCGGCAGGCAAAGATCCCGCACAGGTGGAATTGGCGCTGGGTATTGAGCCCGGTGGTGCGGCCGCTGTCTGGGATGAACCCCCCAGTATTGAGCAGCGATCTGCGGTGGAGGCGTTGGTGCTTGCGCGCGAATCCGGCTGGGATGGTGACCTGGACGAGTACCCGGTTACCGTAGACCAAACTGTGCGTGGACACATCACGCTGGGCAAGCAGGGGTGTATCGGCAAGTTGTGCCCGCACTTGCACCGGTGTCCGATACGCGCGGCGCGCGCTGAGGTATCCAAGGCGCAGCTGATTATCACCAACCACGATTTGCTCCTGTCTGATTTGGCAATGGGCGGTGGGGCGCTACTGCCGTCTCCCGAGCACTGTGTCGTGGTCATCGACGAAGCACATAACTTCGCCGTGAACGCCATCGAGCGCTTCACTGTCGAGTTGCCGGTGTCTGCCACGGAGCGCGTGTTGCAAAAACTTCCTGGACTGCTCTCAGCAATTGTTCGAGACGCAGGCAAGGAAGCGGTGACCGATCGCGTCGGAGAAGCACTGCGGGAATTGCGCGCGCAGTTCAAGTCGGTTGCCGACGGCCTGGTCAGTGCGCTGTCGTTGAACGCTCCGGGATATCGCTCGGGCGCAGCGCAGGGAACCGAGATCACCCAGCGTTGGACGGCGGACAAGTATCCCCAGGTGGTGGACGAGGCAGCCGCCCTGGCGGTATCGGCACGCACGGTGGGAAAGTTTGTTCGGCAGGTGCGGGATGATCTGCGCGAGAAGCCGCCGGCGGGCGTACCGGTGGCTGTGGTGGGTCGTCATGTGGCGCAGCTGACGCCAATTATCGATCGCGTGGGCAAGCTGTGTGAGTGGGCGGGTCTGGTGCGTGAGGCGGCTGCCGCAGAACACCCCTACTCGCCTCCCCCTGCGTTGTGGGTTCGACAGGAGACGCGTCGAGGTGCAACCAGTCACACGCTGGTCGCAGCGCCCACGGACGTGGCGGGACGATTGCGCGGCTGGTTGCTCGATCGCGCGCACGCCGTGATCATGACCTCAGCGACCTTGCAGACGATGGGAACATTCCGGCACTTCGCTGACCGGGTGGGCCTGGGCGGCGAGGATGCAACGAAGTACCTGGCACTGCCCTCGCCTTTTGACTTGGAGCGCCAGGCACGGTTGGTTGTGCCGCTGACGGCATGTGATCCCAAGGACGAGGAGCGCCACACCCTGGCCGTTGCGCGTCTGGTGGTGCAACGACATGCGCCACGCGCCGGGACTCTGGTCCTGTTTACGTCGCGTCGTCAGATGGGCGCCGTCTTCGAACTACTGCAGCCGGATGTAGCTGACCTGGTGCTGATGTCGGGCAAAACGTCCATGGGCCAGATTTTGGAACAGCACCGCGAGCGCGTGGTCCGTGGAGATCGCTCGATTCTGTTCGGCTTGGAGATGTTCTCCGAGGGAATGGATTTGCCGGGGTCTCAATGCGAGGTGCTAGTGATCGCGCGTCTACCCTTCCTGCCGCCGGATGGTCCGGTCGCTGAGACGCGGGAGAGTTGGTTGCGCGAGCGCGGTCGAAGTTATTTTTCCGAGGAGGCAACACCGGAGGCATACCGCCGGCTGGTGCAGCGTTTGGGTCGACTGATCCGAACCGAGAATGATTCGGGTGTGATCTACGTGATGGATCGACGCATCGTGTCTACGGCCTACGGCCGACGCATGTGGGAAGCGTTACCGCCGTACGCCAAGCTCATCGAACGTGTGGACGGGATGGGAACATTACCTTCAGCGCATTCCAGGGCACCGACTGTGCTGGCTCCTACGAGCGACTGTGTAGCCGTCTAAGCGGCGAGTCGGGGTCAGATCGGGCTCAGTGACCTATGCGAACAAGCGGCGAGCAGCGCGTGTCTCGCGCAAGATTTGAAGCGGGGTAAGCACGCCCAGGGTAAATGGTTGCAACACGAGCCCAAGGATTGGAGCTCTGGTGTACGTGCCTTCTACAAATTCCCTGCATTGGTAACAGCTCACCATCCTACGGGGAGCAGATCACTCCTCTGCCGGCACCCAAGAGAGGCTGTGTGATCGTCTACGCCGCGATTCGTGGTTTGGGCGGGCTTGGCCAACGGCGCGACGGATCAGCGATCAGCGCGCAGCCCACGCAGGATTAGGAATGGGTGAGGAACTCCCGGAGTAAATGTGGGTATCCGGATTTGGCTCCTGGTATGGCTCCTTGTTGGACATTCGCTCATGCGCACGACCACCAATATCGTACCGGCCACAGTAATTGGTCAAAGCGTGACCATTTAATCTGGTAGTACCACACAGGTTAAATGGTCAAGGAATAAGCAACTAGGAAGGGGGACTGCAGCGGCGCGAAGTAGGCGCGCGGGCATGAGACTGAGTAGCTCATGCGGGGAAGCTCATTCAAACACAACGACGCCTGTAATTGCAAGCGGCCTTAGGGAGCGGTGAAGTCAACCGTCGGCAAACCCATGCGGGCCATGCTCTTTACTGATGGTACGCCGCCCAGCTCACCCAGCGCTTATTTGCTTTGTGGATTATTGAACGGGTCTACGGACCGTTCGAGAGCGTTGACTGTGCTATACTCCCTGTACGTCCCGTCGTTAGTTATAGGTAATCTTATGCGTGCCCTCAAGTCCAAGTCCACTTCCGGACCAGCCAAGAAATTGTCGAAGCACGCTGTTCGTGCCACGGGAGTGGTTATTCGCAAAAAGATGAAGACGGTCGCTGCGACCACGTCACGCATGTTTGTTGGCGTTGAGCCCACTCGCATTCCGAAAGACATTCAGCAAATTCTCCTTTCCGCCTACAACACTTTCGTGGCGGGTCGAGCGGACGCAGACCTGGTTCAGCGAAATGTACTGCGGCCGCAACAAGCCCTATCGGCCGGTGAGCTTGCGGCTTTGGACGCCGTTGGGTTCGGCCCGGTAAAAAACATGGCCAAGCGTGCGGAACGAGCACGCGAGCGCTCCTTGGGAGCTTTCTTCAATCTCGTAGCCAATAGCGACAACACGCGAGGCGTCGCAAAACGACTCGGCGTCGACGAAAGTCGCATTCGTCAACGTATCCGAGAGAGATCACTGCTCGCCATCGATGTCGACGGCGAGCACAAAATCCCGATGGTTCAATTCGAGCGCGATCGCGAAATTCCCGGGTTGAAGGCGGTACTTGCCGCGCTTCCAAGTGGATTGCCGGCATTGGCATTCGCCTCCTGGTTCGTTAGCCCGAAACACGAGCTCGCGCAAGACGATGACGATGCGACGGGACTGAGCCCGCGCGACTGGTTGTTGACTGTGGGTGACCCAGAACCTGTTGTGGCGATGGCTCGGGACCTGTGAAGTGGTGGGGAAATTTCCCAACCCTCCGGACGTTTCAATGCTACGGAACATCGATCCGGTGTTCACGACTCTTCCACTAGGATCCAGCCTCGCCAGAATCTACTTTGCTGGTGGCACTCACCCGGTGCATTGGAGCCAGTTCAGGCACTTCGGCCCAATCACGTCATCACGCCTGGATCACCATGAGGCCGGGGCCAATGGCTTTCCCAGCGCTCAATCGCATTCCATTCTTTACGCTGCTCGGGATGTAACCACGTGTCTGGCCGAGGTGTATCAAGAACACCGGCATATTGACCGATCATTTCGGAATCCTTGGCTTGTAATATTCGACCTGACGAAAGAGGTTCGTCTGCTCGATCTGACCGGGGCGTTCGTTACGAGAATCGGAGCCTCTACCGTTTTGCATTCTGGTCGAAAAGATCGAGCTCGCGCATGGGCGCGTCAACTCTACGTTGCCTATCCCGATTGTGACGGCATCGCCTACTGTTCATCCATGCATGGAAATGCATTCGCCGTTGCGTTTACCGATCGCGCTGAACGCAGGTCGATCCTGCCGACCTTGCCAAGATACAACCGAGCTCTAACGGATGCTTCTCTTACCGAAAGAATATTCGTTGCAGCGGAGGATCTTGGTTACATTGTTTCCTAGCGGCTGTTTGGACAACGCATATCGCCGCAATGGATCTCGTGCGTCCGGAGACACGCGCGGATCTTGCTGTGTCAACGTTCAATGTTGACGGTACTGGTGTGACCGTTGCGATCCTGGATCGTGGCATCGACTGGTCGCATCCGGATTTCATCAAGGCTCACCTGAACTAAAGTTCTCAAATTTCGTGTATTGCGCCAAGAATGTCAGCGTGACGACACCGATCGGTCCGTTATACGCTGCTTGCCAACTATATCTCAGTAAAAAAAGGCTATTCGGAAGATAGTGTGGAACCTGGTCGTGTACGTATTTTCAACAGCAGGCAACAGTTTGTGGAACCGTTCAAACCGCTCAGAAGGCTCGAGTGT
>JANYBG010000034.1 GCA_025360865.1 Pseudomonadota bacterium
CCACTCCGCGAGACCCCGAGCGCCTCGCACTGCACGTCCACCGGCCAGATTCCTCGATGTTTCGCGATGAAGCCGAACTTCACATCGACTCCTTCGCGAAGTAGGCCGCGGCTTTTTTCAGGATGTCGCGCTCCATCTTCAAACGGGCGACTTCCCGTTTCAACTGCGTGATCTCGGCGTCCTCGGGCTTCTGCTGCCCATTCCCCGGGAACGCGTGCGTCGGGTCGGCCCGCTGCTCCCGAACCCAAGTGCGCAGCACATTGATGTGGATGCCCAAGTCGCGCGCCGCCTGCGCGGCTGACACCCCACGCTCGACCACGAGTCGGACCGCTTCTACCTTGAACTCCCTGCTGAACCGCCGGCGCTGCGTTGCCATGTGCCACCTCCGTTCCGAAAGAACACCCTAAATTGGTGTCCACGGAACCCGGCGCAGCTCACAAGGGCGATTGCTGGGACAGTGAGATTCCCATATTGCATCTACGGCTGGCTGCCTGACCCCTGCTTGGGATCGACCCGTTCCTGGTGTCCTTGCGTTGATCCGTCGACAGCTGACCGTGGTGCATCGCGCACCGCCGCTGGGAGTGACCTCATAGGAGCACGTGTCTGGCTGATCGCTCGTCACTGTCCTGTCCTCTGCGCCGGCCGCTGTCTCCTACGCTCGAGAGGGTGTCGTGCAGAATGATCCACAGGATATCACCCGTGCCGTGGTCGGCGGCGTGGATACGCACAAAGACGCGCACGTGGCCGCCGTGATCGATCTGGTCGGACGTCTGCTGGGAACACGTTCGTTCCCCACCACGGCCACGGGATACGCCGCGCTGCTCCGATGGACCGGCACGTTCGGCGCACTGCTGCGCATCGGCGTGGAGGGCACGAGTTCGTATGGCGCTGGCCTCACACGCGCGTTGCGTACGGCTGGGATTCCCGTTGTCGAGGTGAACCGCCCGAATCGGCAACTGCGACGTCAACGCGGCAAATCGGATGCGATTGATGCCGAGGCGGCGGCGCGTGCCGCACTCGCCCAGGACACGCCCCGCATCCCCAAGGCGCAGGATGGCAGCGTCGAGATCCTCCGCTTGCTCCGGCTGCAGCGTCGGTCCGCGATGCACGCCCAGACCCAGGCAGGCAATCAACTCCATGCCGTCGTCGCCAGCGCACCGGAGCGCATCCGCGACCAGCTCCGCGCCCTGAGTCTCGTGCGGCTGGTAGCGACGCTGCAGCGCCAACGATCACGCACGGCAGCGTCCCCGCTCGAAGCGACAACGCGCGCCGTGCTCCACGGGCTTGCTCGTCGCTGGGGACACTTGGACACAGAGATCGCGTCGCTTACGGCGCAACTGGAGCCGCTCGGGCGCCAGTGCGCGCCCGCGCTGCTGGATCGACCGGGCGTCGGCCCAGAGGTCGCGGCCGCCCTCCTCGTCGCCGCGGGCGACAATCCAGAGCGGCTCCGCAACGAACGGTTGTTCGCGGCCCTCTGTGGCGTCTCGCCTGTCGACGCCTCGTCCGGACGTCAGCGTCGGCATCGCCTCAACCGAGGCGGCAATCGAGAGGCGAATCGAGCGCTCTGGGTCATCGCGTTCGTGCGCTGGCGCATCGATCCCGCGACGAAGGCCTCTGCCGCACGTCGCATGGCCGAAGGGCGCACGAAGCTGGAGATCATGCGGTGCCTGAAGCGATACATCGCGCGGGAAATATTCACACTCCTCCCACCGATGCGCGCTGCCCCCGCGCACGAACACGTCGCCCATGCCGCTTGACAGAACATAGGCGCATCAACGCCGTGGCGGAAAGCTTCTGTGCGACGCTCGAGCACGAGTTACTCAGCACCGCGCGCTATGCGACCCACGCGGCGGCGCACCCCGCCCTGTTCGAGTTCATTGAGGTATGGTACAATCGCCAGCGCCGGCACACGAGCTTAGGCTCGCTCAGCCCGGCACGCTACGAGGCACTCCGCCAAGCAGCGTAAACTCGGTGTCCACCGACACGGGGGAAGTCCAAAGTACCTCATCTCCACCGAAACAACTTCATCGCCAATCCGAAGCTCACCACCAGCCACAAAGACACAATTCCGAGAGATGGCGCGACAGAGGTCCATCCAGCTCCCTGCAGCATTGTCGCCCGCAGTGCATTGATCGTCGCCGTCAGCGGCAGCGCCTGAATGAACGGCTGCGCGACTCTCGGAAAGTTGCTCGACGAGAAGAACACTCCCGACAGTACCCACATCGGCATCATCGCGAGATTCATCAGCCCGGAGACTCCCTCCGTCGTCCGCGCGCGCGACGCGATCAGGAGCCCCAATCCACCAAAGGAGAGCGCCGAGAGCAGGCACACGACGAACAGCTGCAGCAGTGAGCCGCGCACCGGCACGCCGAAGAAGAGCATCGAGCAGCCGAGGATCATCGCGATCTCGAGCAGCAGGAAGACGAAGCGGGAGAGGAGGAACGACGCCAGATACTCGGAGTGCGGCATCGGTGTCGAGACCAGCCGCTTGAGCAGATTGCGCCGCCGTGCCTCGACGATCGCGAAGCCGAGCGACCAGATCCCGCCCGCCATGATGTTCATCCCCAGCA
>JANYBG010000054.1 GCA_025360865.1 Pseudomonadota bacterium
CGCCCGAAGGCGCCGCGCCGTCCGGCCCCACCAACAACGGTGGGCCGCGCCGCGGGGACCCGCTGCGCCGCTCGCCGATGGCGGGCATGATCCGCGCGATGATTGATCGCGGGGATTTCCTCACGGTGCGCCAGTCCGCAAACGAGTTCGTGCTCGACTACGGCACTTCCCGCCGCAGCTTCACGTCGGGGGGTCATAGCGTTGTTTCAGCCGAAGGCGGTGTCGGTGACCAGAACTGCGGTTGGCAGGGGAAGGCCTACGTCATCAGGGTTAAGCCGCAGATGGGGCCCGAGGTGACCGAGTCCTACGCACTCTCCCCTGATGGGGTTCACCTGCTCGAGTCATTCTCCATCGCCTCCGGTGAGCTGCCCTCGGTCACGCTCAGACGGGTCTACGACCCCACGACCGAGACCGCGCCCCGGCAGCTGCCGAACACCGACTGAAGTCGACAGGCCAGGAATGCGCGCCGCGCCCTACGTGCTGATTGTGGGTGTGCTGCTCGCCGGCGGCCCTGGCGCGCGCGCGCAGGCGGCCGCAAGCCCCTCCGACACACAGCCGATCCAGGAGGTCCTGGTCGAAGGCCAGCGTGAGGGCCCACGCATGTGGAAGGTCCAAAAGGGCGACCACACCCTTTGGATCCTGGGCACGATCTCGCCGCTGCCCAAGCGGATGGTCTGGCAGCCGGACACGGTGCGCGAGGTCCTGCGCCAGACGCAGGAGGTGATCCCGGCGTGGCCGACTTATGGCATCGGCGCCAATCCGATCACGGCGCTGCGCGTCTACATCGAGTGGCGTCGGTTGCAGCAGCCGCCGGACCACGTACCGCTGCGCCAATCACTGCCGCCGCGGTTGTACGCGCGAGTGACCGCGCTCAGGCAGCGCTACTTCCCGAAGGACGACAAGCTAGAGGACATGCGCCCGATGCTGGCCGCGCGCGAGCTGCTCACGAAGGTGCTCGATGCCGCCGGACTCGCCCTGCACAACGAAGTGCAGCAGTCAGTGCTCGACCTGGCGCGGGCACAGGACGTACGCGTGCATCAGGACAAGATCAAGATCGAGAATCCGGTCGATGTCCTCAAGGATGTGAGCGCAACCCCACTCGACCGCGAGGTCGCCTGCCTGGATTCGGTGGTGACGCTGCTGGAGGGGGACCTGGGCGCGATGCAGGCGCGCGCGCGCGCCTGGGCTCTCGGGGACGTGGACGCGCTGCGCAAGCTTCCGCACACCGATGACCGCACCGCCTGCATCGCCGCCGTCTCCACCTCCGAGCGGGTGCGCGCCCTCATCGCGCGCGCCCAGGACAACTGGCTCATCGCGACCGAGGACAGCCTGAAGCGCAATCGCGGTACGCTCGCGGTGCAGTCGATGGATCGCCTGCTGGGCGAGCATGGTGTGCTTGCGACCCTGCGCGCCGAGGGCTACAGCGTCGAAGGCCCCTGAGGCGCGGCCGCTAGCTGGCGAGCGCGCACCACCAGGCGATGAGGACCGAGGCGAGCGCAGCGCCACCGGTGAGCCACTGCGGGATCCTGCGCACGAGAGCGTTCAATCGCGGCAGAGCCACGGTCGCGCCAAGCACCGCGCCAACGGCGAAGCCAGCGAGGTGCGCGATGACATCGGTCTGCGTGCCCTCCTCCCCGGAGCCGGTCCAGCCGAGGAGGATCACCCCCGCCACGAGTGGCCCCCAGCGACGCGCCCAGCGCTGGGGTAACTGGTAGCGCTCGCGCCATGAGTAGGCGGCCATCGCCCCCAGAGCGGCGAACACCGCGGTGGAGGCTCCCACAGACAGGTGCCCGGGCGGCCCAAGCAATCCCTCCAGCAGGTTGGCCACCGCTGCGGCGGTGACAGTGAGGAACCACGCGTTGCCCACCCCCATCTGGCGGCCGGCGAGATAGCCGAACCAGACCCCCGCGGCGAGGTTCGCGGCGAGGTGCGGACCATCCAGGTGCAGCGTGAGCGCGGTCCATGCGCGCCACCACTGTCCGGCCTGCACGCGTGCGGCGTCGAGGGTACCGATGTCGAAGGCATCCAGGCGTCCCAGCCCCCGCGAGAGTGCCGCGGCGACTCCCATGAGCACGGTGACGTAGGCCAGGCAGCCGACCCAGGCGAACGGGTACGCCGGGGCGGGTGGGGGCACCGCTGGCGGCGCGCGGTTCTCGCTCTCGTACTGAAGCAGGTGCTGGGTCGCATAGCCTGCGAGCTCGGTGGGCACGCGCAGCAGGAACGCTCCATCCCCGAGCCCCACGATCCCATTGAGCCCGACGGCGGTGAGCACCAGCAGGCGCTCGTCACAGTCGCGGCGTCGCGGCGAGCGATAAATCGTGCTTAGTCCTTCCTCGTCCATGGCGCTGTCCCCGCCGCGCCTCAGGGGCTGTGCCGGCGCACGTTGAGCGCGGCCATCGCGCGGCGCGCGAGATCCCCCAGCAACTCGTATACCGCTTGGGTCGATTCCAGCAGCGCGACCGGGCTGGGCAATACGCTGAGCGCGGTATAGCGCGGCGGCGTCCATACGCCCACCGGCGCGGGCACCACCTCAAGCCCTGTGCTCCTGAACTCCGCGGTTGCGCGCCACTCGTGCGCCGCATTGGTCACCAGCAGAATGCGCGTGACGCCCTGCGCGCGCAGCAGCCGCGCGGAGAACCGCGCGTTGTCGAAAGTGTCACGCGACTGATTCTCGATCCAGCGCGCGTGAACCCCGAAATCCCGCGACAGCGACACGCTCATCGCTTCAGCCTCCGCGGGGGTGCCCGTGACCAGGACCGGAAGCTTTGTGCGCTGGGCGAGGAATGCGCCATAGGCGAGGCGCTCGAGCATTTCGCCCCCGGCGGCGGGCCCATCGCCGTATTCGGGCGCCGCGCGGCGCACGGAGCCGCCGGCCAGGATCACGATGGCCTGCGCCTGCGGGGAGCGCGCGAGATCCAGTGTCGGCGTGCGCTGAGCCAGCCGGGCAAGGAAGCTGGAGACCATCGGGGTTGACAGCAGCCACAGGCTGGCGAGTCCTGCGATCAGCAGCGTCCAGCCGAGGCGGCGGGCGCGCGCCGACTTGCCGGCGCGCAGAAACCAGATCCCGAGGAACCCCGCCAGCAGCGGTCCCGACGGCGGCAGGATCAGCGTGCGAAGCAGTGACTTAAGCGCGATGAACACGGCCCCTCCTACAAGCGGATCCGCTGCCATGCGCGCGAGCGCCAGCGCAGGAAGAGCGTGGTGCCAAGCACGATGATGTAGACCAGGACCGCCACCCAGCCGCCCACCGCGCCGAACCCGTATTGCGGCAGGAAGCGCACCAAGCCCTGCCCCGGGGCGAAGGTGAGCGCGTGCGCCAGGGGTGCGAACAGGAGCAGCGACATGGGCAGCACCAGCAGGGCCGGCACCTTGACGTCCCCGGCGCCGCGCAGGCACATATTGCTGCCGAGGTTCAGACCGTCAAAGAACTGGTACCCCGCGGCGAGCCACAGCAGCTGGGTGCCAAGCGCGACCGCGCTCACCGCGTCCGCGTCGTGGGCGCCAGTGAAAAACGGCAGCAGCCAGCCTCCGCTAAGCGCGATCAGCACCCCAATCCCACCCATGTAGAGGGCCGCCAGCAGGATGGTGCGATTGCCGACCCGTAGTGCCCAGTCGCGCGCGCCGGCGCCGATCGACTGCCCGACGAGGGTCGTGCCGGCGGAGGCGATGCCATATCCGGGCATGTAAGCCAGGGAGGTGAGGATCACCACCATCTGCGTCGCCGCTCCGTCCGCGGTTCCCAGGCGCGTTTGCATCATCTGGAAGATAGCGAAGCCGAGCAGGTCCGCCGCCGGCGACAGGCCCATGGGCACCCCGAGGCGCAGCTGTTGCATGATCCGGCCCCCGTGAGGGCGCCAGGTCAGGTGCGACTTATACTCGCGCCGGTAGTACGGGCGCAGGAAGATGACCAAGGCGAACAAGACGCCGATCACCTGGGCGACGTTCGTGGCCCAGGCGGACCCTGCGATCCCCCAGCCCATGCGGAAGATGAACAGCTGGTTGAGCAGCGCGTTGGCCACGGTGGTGACGATGCTTATCACGAGCGTGACGCGCGGCCTGCCAATGCCGTTGAAGAAGCCGAGCAGCGCCCAGACCGCGGCGCCAACGCAGGCGCCGCCAACCCGCGGGAACCAGAACGCGGAGGCCAGGCTCTCGACTTGGGGGTCGAAGCCGAACGGGGCGAGGATCAGGTGGCTGGCGGAGCCAGCCAATATGAAGAGAGGCGCGGCGCATGCCATCGCCCACAGCGCGGTCCACACCGACTGTCCGGCGCGCCATTGGCGGCGCGCGCCGAAGTTCTGGGCGACGAGGGTCTGCACCGCGGTCCCGGCGCCACCGAGCACCAGCACGATGACCATGACCAGCCACTGCACCGCCCCGACCGCCGCCAGCGCCTTGGTGGAGATGCGGCCCATGAACCACATGTCTGTGAGACTGAGGATGATCTGCACCGCGCTGTTGGCCATGAGCGGCAACGCCAGCGCCAGCACCAGGCGCTGGTCGACATGCGCGTGACCGGCCGCGTCGATGCGCTGCGCCGGCAGGGGCGCGCGGATGCGCGCCGCGGACACACTGGCGGGTGATGAGGTGACGGAGACCATGGCGACATCCTGAACAATCAGTCATTCTCGCACACTGCTTCCGATGGGAGATGCGCCATGGCCGCACGCAAAAAGAAGGCGGCAGCCAGCAAGCGCGCGACATCACGCGCGGCTGGCCGCGGACGCCTGGCACCGAGTCAGGACAGCCGCGGGCTCGATGCCGCGCAGGTGGCGGTGGCGATGGATGATCCGGCCGTCGCGGATCTCGCCGCCCTGGTACGCAGCGCCGGTGGCGCGCCCATCGGCGCCTATCGCGAGCCGCTCGGCGGACGCGTGCTATTGCTGGCGAGCCTGCCGTTCGCGGCGGTCCAGCCGACGCCTTTCCAGCGCGATCTGTCCCCCACCCACGCGAAGCGCCTGGCGAAGGCTATCGAGGAAACGGCCGCGTTCCTTGATCCCCTCATCGTGGTGCGCGGGGAGGATGGGCGCCTGTGGACTCCCAACGGGCGGCACCGCCTCGCGGCGGCCAAGATGCTCGGCCTCAAGCAGATCACCGCGCTCATCTCACCGGATGACTCGCTCGCCTATCGCATCCTCGCGCTCAACACCGAGAAGGCGCACAACCTCAAGGACCGCAGCCTCGAGGTCATCCGCATGGCACGCAACCTCGCCAAGCGCCGCGGCCGCGAACCGGAGAACAAGTTCACGGCCGAGTTCGAGACCGCGGAGCTGCTCACCCTCGGGGTGGTCTACGAGAAGAACCCGCGCTTCGCCGGCGGCGCGTACAGTTCTTTCCTGAGGAAGGTGGATCGCTTCAGCGAGCGTACGCTCGCGGTGAGCGTGCGCCAGCGCGAGGACTACGCCGCGCGCCTGATCGAGATCGACGCCCGTGTGAAGACGGTCATCGCCGGGCTGCAGGCCCGTGGCTTCAAGTCCCCGTACCTGCGCAACTACGTGGTCGCGCGGATCAATCCCGTGCGTTTCCACAAGCCCAAGAAGGGCGACAGCAGCCCGCCCATGCCCATCGCGCAGGCATTGACGCGCATGGCCGCCGCGGCGCGCGGCTTCAATCTCGGCTCGGTGTCGAATTCCGACCTGGCTTGGGTGGCCGTCGGCGCATCCGCCGACTAGTCCTTGATGCGCCGCGCGGGCGGCAGCGGCGGCGGCACGTAAGCCTCGGGCAGTCGCCGCAAATATCCGTCGTCAGCGTAGGTCAGCCCGTAACCCACCGCGAACAGCGGTTCCTCGCCTGGCAGTCCGTCCACCGCTGGCGGCCGCGGCGTCGCCGGCCAGGAAAACGGCAGCGTGCCGCGGAAGTCGTACGGCACAGAGCCATCGGCCGCCCGGAACAGCACATCGGCGATTCCCCCGCCCTCTGGGCCGGGGAGCCAGATGGCCACGAAGCTGTCGGCGGCGTTGATCTCGGCGTTCACCCACAGCGGGCGACCGGATAGGAACACCGCCACCACCGGCACGTCGAGGGCGCGCAGCCGCCGCAGCAGCGCGAGATCCCGCTTGTCGCCCGGGCTGTACTCGAGAGTCTGCGCGTCGCCCGCGTATTCCGCGTAGGGGCTCTCCCCGAAGACCACGATCGCCACGTCGGGTCGCGTGCTGAATTCCCCGTTAGGGTTCAGGTTCGGCGTGCCGCCGCTGGCCGATACGGCGCGCGCGATACCCGCGTAGATGGACTCCGCGTGTGGGAAGTCCTGGTTGGGTTCGGTGCCCTGCCAGTCGATGGTTCAGCCCCCGCTTTGCTTCGCGATGCTGTCCGCGCCGTCACCTGCGACCAGCACCCGCATCCCCGGCGCCAGCGGCAACAGGTGGTTGCGATTCTTGAGCAGCACGAGCGATTCGCGCACCGCCTGGCGGGCGATGGCGCGGTGCGCGGGGGAACCGAGCAGCTCGTAGTGGCCGGCGTAGGGGCGCGTCGAGGGGCGGCCCTCGGTATCCAGGTGAGCCCGCAGCTTGACCCGTAGGACGCGCCGCACGGCGTCGTCGAGCCGCGCCGGGGTGATCTGCCCTGAGCCGACTTGCGCGAGCGTGTTGGCCAGGAGTTCATGCCAGCCGTCGGGAGCCATGAGGATGTCGACGCCCGCGTTGACCGCGGCCGGGCAGTCGCTGGCGGCGCAGCCGGGCAGCTGCGCGTGACCGTTCCAGTCTCCGATCACCAGCCCGTCGAATCCGAAGCGTCCCTTGAGAACCTCGGTGAGCAGCGCGTGATTGCCGTGCATCTTCAGGCCCTGCCAGCTCGAATACGAGGCCATGATCGTCTGCGCCCCGGCGAGGATCGCCGCCTGGTACCCCAGGCTGTCAAGCTCGAGCAACTGCTTCTCAGTGAAGATGTTGTCGCCCTGGTCCTTGCCGCCAGTGCCGCCGTCGCCGAGGAAGTGCTTCGGCGTCGCGAGCACGTGCGCGGCGTCCAGGAACTGCGGCGTCCCGGGCACTCCCTGCAGGCCGGTGACCATGGCGACGGCGTACTGTCGCACGACTTCGGGGTTTTCCGAGTAGCTCTCGTAGGTACGGCCCCAGCGGGCATCGCGCGCCACCGCGACGGTCGGGGAAAAGGCCCAGTCAAGCCCGGTGACCCGCACTTCCAGCGCGGTGATCGCGCCGATGCGCCGGATCAGTTCCGGGTCGCGGGCCGCCCCCAAACCGATGTTGTGCGGAAAGATCGTGGCCCCGGGAATGTTGTTATGCCCGTGGACCGCATCCGTCCCCCACAGGGCCGGGACGACTGTGGCCCCCGGCCCACCCACCGAGGCCTCATAGAACCGATCCGCCAGGGCGAGCCACTCACTCGGTGCCGTGAGTTTGTCGTCGCCCGGCGCGGAGTTGCCGCCGTTGAGAATCGAGCCGAGGGGATAGTGGCGCAGATCGTTCGGAGTGACGCTGCCGATGTCGGCCTGTATGAGCTGGCCGACCTTCTGCTCGGGCGTCATGCGCGCGAGCAGTGCCTCGACGCGTGCCTCGAGCGCCTCGTCGCGGGGCTGCGCGGGTGGCAGCTCCGGCCAGCGCGGCGGGTGGATCATCGGCGGCGCATGCGTGTCCGCGATGGCCCCGGGGGCCATCGCGAGGGCCAGCAAGGCTCCCGCGCAATACCCGGCGACCTTGGCCGGTCTCCTCTTCATGGTGGCTAGGATACACACCAGAGGTTCTCGCACATGCTTGATCCGGTAACCCAGACCCGCGGTCCAGACAACAGCTCCCCGGCCCGGCGCGGGTCCTCTCCGGCCGGGGCCTCCGAACAGCCGGACCTGCTGCTGATCGAACGCGCCCGCGGCGGTAGCGAGCAGGCGACCGAGGCACTGCTGCGGCGTTACGGGCGCCGCCTGTTTCGGGTCGCGCGCACCGTCATCGTCGACGACGAGCGCGCCGAAAGCGTGGTGCGGGAGGCCTGCGTCGCGGCCTTCTCCGATCTGAGCCGCTACGAACCCACCGGGAAGTTCGCGGCGTGGCTCACGCGTCTGACCTACCAGCAGGCGCGCGCGGAGCGACGCGCGGCGTGGGACCCACGGGGGACCACCCCGGGTGAGACAGCGCAGCCGCAGGATCTGCGTGAACTCGCAGCCGCGGTTGCGCAGCTGCCGGAAGTGTTCCGCACCGTGTTCGTGCTGCGGGTGATCGAGGGCATCAGCGGGATTGAAACCGCCGCCTCGCTCGGGGTGCACGAGACCACGGTGCGTACCCGACTCTACCGGGCGCTTCGCCGCCTCGATGGTGAGCTCGTGCGCAGCATCCGCCTGCGACCGGATCTTCTGGACCTGCCCGCGGGGACGCTGCAGAGCCTGGTGAACTCGGTGCTCGCGCACCTGCCGCGCAGCCCCGCGACGGCGGGTGGCGCGGCCGCGCCATAAACCCGCTTCGCCTCAGCGGGCCGCCAACCCCGTGAGGCGCGCGCTTTCATGCCAGAGCCGCTCGGCGCAGGCGTCGTCTTGCGCGGCGACGCTGGGCGTCGCGGGGCGGCAATCCGCGTAGTAACCCCCGCTGCGTCCTTCCACTTCAGGCGCGCCCGCCAGATACACGCTGGTGCGCGCACCGTCGCGGGTCGAAAGCATGAAGAGCCCGCCGAACGCCCTCATCGTGGCGTTCATCCACAGGGGCCCGTCATGAAAGAGGTGGCTGCGCACCAACCCCGGATGCAATGAGTTCGCGGTAACGCCGTCGGGCAACCGCCGCGCCAGCGCGCGCGTGAACAGGATATTGGCGAGCTTGGACCGTGAATATGCCGGCCACAGGCCCGAGACCTTCTCGTTCATGAGGTCATCTAGATCAAGCGCCGCCCGCCGGTGCGCGGCTGATGCGACGACCACCACTCGCGAGGGGGCGGACTGCCGCAGTTTCGGCAGCAGAAGGTTCGTGAGCAGGAAGGGGGCGAGGTGGTTGACCGCGAACGTCAGGTCAAACCCCTCAGCGCTCCGCGCGCGCCCGGGGCTCATCATTCCCGCGTTGTTGACCAGCACATCCAGCCGCGGCAGCGCTGCGTCGAGTTCCTCCGCGAGGGCGCGCACGCTCCCCAGCCGCGAGAAGTCGGCGGACACGGGGCGTACCCGCGGGCTACCGGTCTCCTGGGCGACCTTGGCCGCGGCCGCCCGGGCGCGCTCCGGATCGCGGCCGTGCAGGACCACGGTGGCCCCCGCCGCGGCGAGCGCCCGGGCCGTCTCAAGCCCAATCCCCCGCGTCGCCCCGGTGACGAGGCAAGTCTTGCCCTTCATACTCGGATGATTCTAATTGCTCCGCGCCGTTTGCCATACAACCGAGTAGCCGCCAGCCACCTCGCGAATGGCGCGGCGGCCGACCGTGACGAGGCCACCCTGAAAGACATCGCCAGCGCGTTCCTCCTCACCTTCGCCGGGTTGTTCCCGATCGTGAACCCGATCGAGGCCGCGCCGTTCTTCTTTGGCATGACCACCGGGCTGTCATCGGATGAACGGCGCGTGTTGGCGCGCAAGGTCGCCATCAACGGCTTCGCGCTGCTGCTGGGGTCCATGGTGCTGGGCCCTTACCTGCTCGAGTTCTTCGGCATCCGGCTGCCCGTGGTGCGCATCGCCGGCGGCCTGGTCGTGACCGCGCTTGGCTGGAAGCTGCTCACCCAGGAGGACTTCTCCGATCACGCCAACTCAAACACCGCGACCGCCGGCGGCCGGCGCAAGATCGGCGCCTTCTATCCGCTGACGATGCCACTGACGGTGGGCCCGGGATCGATGTCGGTGGCGATCACGATCGGCAGTCGAAAATCAGCAGGCATCCCACCGTTCTCGGAGATCGCGCGGCACATGACCGGCGCCCTGCTCGGCATCGTCGCGATCGCCATCACCATCTACCTCGCCTACCGCTTCGCCTCCACCATGGCACGCCTGCTGGGAGAGACCGGCGTCGAGGTGCTGGTGCGACTGTCAGCATTCATCCTCATGTGCATCGGCATCGAGATCATCTGGGACGGGTACACCGGGCTCATCGCGCTGCCGCCCTAGGATCCCCCGCTGACCGCGAGCCCGCGTCCGTCCGCGGCGGGGCCGCCGCCCGGGGCGGGCTCGTCTTCGCGGATCCCAAACCAGGCGACATAGAGGGTCGGGAGGAACAGCAGCGTGAGCACTGTCGCGACCGCGAGTCCGCCCATGATCGCCAGGGCCATCGGTCCCCAAAACACCGTCGGGGCGATGGGGATCATGCCGAAGACCGCCGCGGCCGCCGTGAGCAGGATGGGGCGGAAGCGGTGCACCGTCGCTTCGACCACCGCGTCCCAGCGACCGCGTCCACTTTGGATCTCGGTCTCGATCTGGTGCACCAGTATCACCGAGTTGCGCACGATCATCCCCACGAGGGCGATGACGCCGAGGATCGCCACGAATCCCATGGGTTTACGGGCGATGAGCAGCGCCAGCACCACGCCGATGAGCCCGAACGGCGCGACGCTGAGCACCAGGAACAGCCGGCTCACGCTCTGCAACTGCACCATGAGGACGACGAGCATGATGAGGGCGGCGATCGGCAGCCCCGCGGCCACTGACTTGATGGACTTGGCGCTCTCCTCCGCCGTGCCGCCGACCTGGACCTGGTAGCCGGGGGGAAACCCGGACCGCAGCTTGGTCATCTTCTCCTCGAGCGCCTCGATGACCGTCGCGGGCTGGATCGTCCCCACCAGGTCCGCCGACACGGTGATCGTCGCCAGGCGGTCACGCCGCCATATCAACGGCCAGTCAAGGCCGTATTCGATGCTGGCCAACTGCAACAGCGGCACGCTCCTGCCGTTCGGGAGCGGAATGGCGAGGGTCTTGAGCGTGGCTGGCGAGATCCGCTCGTCCGCGCCCGCCCGCGCGATGACGTCGACGAGGTAGATGTCGTCACGGATCTGGGTGATGTTGACGCCCGAGACCACCGCGTTGAGCGACTGGGCCAGTGTCTGGGAGCTGACTCCCAGAAGGCGCGCCTCATCCTGGTTCACGCGGATGCGTAAGGTACGCATCGGCTCGATCCAGTTGAAGTTGATGGACTGGGTGCGCGAATCGCTCGCGACGACGGCCGCGGCTTGGTACGCGAGCTCACTCACCTTGCGCGGATCCGGACCGCTGACCCGGTACTGGAGGGGCCAGCCCACTGGCGGCCCGAGTTCCAGTGGCGAGAGCCGCGCCACGACTTCCGGAAACCGCTCGCTGAGTACCCCGCTCAGGCGCGCGCGCACACGCTCACGCGCCGCCAGGCTCCTGGTGACGATGACGACCTGCGAGAAGAAGTCGTTTGGCAGCTGCACGTTCAGTGGCAGATAGAAGCGCACCGCCCCCTGGCCAATGTAGCTCGACCAGTGATCGATGTCGGGATCGCCCCGCAGGAGCTTCTCGAAACGCGTGGTGACGCGGTCGCTCGCGTAGATGGACGCGCTGCGCGACAGCGTGAGATCGACCAGCAGCTCCGGCCGGTCCGATGCCGGGAAGAACTGCTGCGGGACGAGCTTCAGCGCGAGGATCGAGAGCCCCAGGAGCGCGAGCGTCGCCCCGATCGTGAAGCGCCGGGCGCGCATCGCCCGCAGCAGCAAGGCGCGGAAGCGTGTGAGGATCGGCCCTGGCTGCCCCGAACGCCGCTTCATCGTGGGCGGCAACACGCCGACGCCGATGAGCGGCGCGAACACCACCGCGACGATCCACGAGGCGAGCAGCGCGATGGTGACCACCGCGAACATCGAAAAGGTGTACTCCCCCGCGGCGCTCTTGGCGAAACCCACCGGGACAAAGCCGGCCGCGGTGACCAGCGTGCCGGTGAGCATCGGGAAGGCGGTCGAGGTGTACGCGAAAGTCGCCGCGCGCGCCCTGTCCATGCCCTCCTCGAGCTTCGTCACCATCATCTCGACCGTGATCATCGCGTCGTCGACCAGCAGCCCCAGGGCGATGATCAGCGCCCCGAGCGAGACTCGCTGCAGGTCGATGTCACTGACCTCCATCGCGACAAAGACAGCCGCCAGCACCAGGGGGATCGAGCAAGCCACGACCGCGCCCGCGCGCGCGCCCAAGCTCAGGAAGCTCACCCCCAGGACGATGGCGATGGCCTCCCACAGAGCGGTCATGAAGTCATTCACGGCCAGCTTCACGACCTGCGGCTGGGCGGCGACCAGGTGGGGCTCGATACCCACGGGCAGCCCGGCGGTGATGGTGCGCATGACCGCGCTGATGTTGCGGCCGAGGGCCAGCACATCCCCGCCGCTGCGCATCGCGATGCCCAGCCCGATGGCTGGCGTGCCGTTGTAGCGGAACATGGGCTGCGGCGGATCGGCGTAACCACGCCTGACGGTGGCGATGTCGCTCAGGCGGAAGATGCGTCCCTCGACGACGAAGTTGACCCGTCGCAGGTCGTCCGCGTCGTGGAAGCCGCCGGTCACCTGCACCAGAATGCGCTCGTCCGCGGTCTCGACCACGCCCGCCGGCGTGACCGCGTTCTGCGCGCGCAGCGCCTCGATCAGCGCCGTGCGATCAAGCTTGAGTCCGGCGAGCTGCCGCGATGAGAACTCGATGTAGATCTTCTCGTCCTGGGTCCCGAAAATGTCGATCTTCGACACATCGGGTACCCGCAGCAGCCGCGCGCGCGCGCTCTCCACGTAGTCACGCAGCTGGCGCGGCGTGAAGCCATCCGCGGTGAAGCCGTAGACGATCCCGTAGGTATCGCCGAACTCGTCATTGAAGCCCGGGCCCACCACGCCCGCGGGCAGCGAGCCGCGTATGTCGTCGATCTTCTTGCGCACCTGGTACCAGACCTGCGCGACCTCGGTACCCGGGATGGCGCCGGAGAGGGTTATGAAGACCGTCGTGCGCCCGGCGGTGGTGTAGCTGAGGATCGACTCGAGCCCCGGTGTTTCCTGAAGCTTGCGCTCGATGCGATCGGTCACCTCCTTGATGGTCTCCTCGACCGTGGCGCCCGGCCAACCGGCCTGGACGATCATCACCTTCACCGTGAAGGCGGGGTCCTCGTTCCGGCCCAGGTTGCGATAGGAGAGGATGCCCGCGGTGAGGATCATCACCATGAGGAACCAGACGAGAGCGCGGTGGCGCAGCGCCCAGTCGGACAGGTTCGGGGTCCCGCCCAAGTCTCTCAGCCGCCGTCCGCCAGGAGCTTCACTCGCTGGCCCGGCAGCAATGCATGGCTGCCGGCCGTCACCACGCGGTCACCATCGCGCAGGCCGCCGCCGATGACGGCCGCGTCCGCGTCGTAACGCAGCACCGTCACCGGGCGCGCCGCGACCGTGTGCGCGGCGGGATCCACGACCCAGACGGACGGCTTGCCGTCGATCTGGATCAAAGCCGACCCGGGCAGGCGCACCACCGCCTCCGCGTTCAGGGTGGTGGTGCCGACCACGGTCGCGCCCAGACGCATCGTCTCGGGTGGATTATCGAGCCCCACCTTGACGACATACGTCCCGGTCGTCGGGTCCGCCTGCGGGGAGACCTCACGCACGTGCCCGAGCACGCTGATGTGCGGATCGTCACTGAGGGCGACCGTGACATCGGGGTTCCTGGGCGCCTCGCGCATGAGAAGCGCCGGCACGTTGAAGACCGCGTCCCTACCGCCCTTCTGCGCCACCTGCACGACCATCTGACCCGCCTGGACGACCTCGCCAGGCTCGGCGCCCTTGCCCGTGACCACGCCGGCGACGTCCGCGCGAAGTTCGGTGTAGCCGACGTTGTCACGCGCCGTGCGAGCCGCGGCCTCGGCCCGCGTCACCCTGGACTGGGCGGCGGCCAGCTGCTGCTGGGCGTCGTCGTACTGGGCGCGTGAGATTACCCCCGTGGAGATCAGTGCCCGGTAGCGCGCCTCGTTGTTACGCGCCTGCACGAGTGTCGCCTGGCCCGCGGACAGGTCCGCCTGGGCCGAGCGCAGGGAATTCTCGGGATCCTGGGATTCTATGCGCGCCACCATCTGCCCAGGCATGACCCGGTCCCCGATGGACACGCGTCGCTCGATCAGCCGCCCCCCGATCCGGAAGGCCAGATTGGCCTCGATCTGGGCCTGGATCTGGCCACTCAGCGTGACCGGTTCCCCGGCCGCCCCGTAATGCACAACCACAGACTGGACCGGGCGCACCAAGGGCGGCGGCGGCGCGTGGCGACCGCAACCGGCCAGCGCGCCCAGCGACACAAGGATCAGGGCGACTCTCATGGCACTCCCCCGCGGATTTGACTCTTCGGACACCGCCGCGCGAGTCCGCGCCGACCATACATCCGCCCTCGGATCGCTGGCAACGGCCCGAGCTCGGCTGCGCACGCTAAGAGCGTAATAGGTAACACGGGCCGGACCCGGATGGGCGGACACCGCCGCGGCACGGCGGCTGGTCTATCCTTAGCGCTCACGACCGGATCGACCACGCTCACCGCCGCGCGTCCTGGACCGGCACAGTACCGATGACTTCGCAGTCTCTTTCAGCACTTGATTAAGGCCACACCATGAACCGAAAGCCGAGCGCCTCCGCCCTTGCCCCAATGCTCCTGGCCGTCGCCGGCTCGCTAGCCGCGTTCGGGGCGCGGGCGCAGGCCTCCGGGGGCTACCTCGCACCCGCCGAGGCGCTGCACATCGAGGCATGGTTGCCAGCGGCGCCGGCCCCGGACTCACTGGCGCAGGCCGCCGATGTCCAGGCGTATTTCACCGCGCGCGCGCTCCTCGGGACGCCTCGCGGCGAGGAAGCGCATGCGGACGACGTCATCGGCCCCGCGGAGGCCGTCGCGCCGCGGTTCACCTACGTCATGGGGGTGACGCTCGATCGCGCCAACGCGCCCACCCTCATGCGCATGATGGATCTCGTCCGCACGGACGAGCAGGCGCTGATGCTGGCGGTGAAGAAGGACGTCGCCAACGGCGGCCGGCATCGGCCGTTCGTGGACTACCCCGGGCGCCCAAAGTGCCCGCTCGAGCTCGCCACCCTTGGCGATACCGGTTCCTACCCGTCAGGTCATGCGGGCCTGGGCTGGCTGTGGGGCGCGACGCTCGCGGAACTCGCGCCGCAGTTCGCCGACGCCCTGCTCGCCCGCGGGATCGCCTTCGGCGAGAGCCGGGTCGTCTGTGGTTTCCACTATCCGTCGGATGTCGCCGCGGGACGGTTGGCGACCGCTGCGCTCCTGCAGCGCCTGCACGGCGATCTCCAGTACCTTAAGGACCTCGCGCAGGCCAGAAAGGAAGTGGCGGCGGCTCTGGCGAAGGCCGCGGTCAGGTAATCGTCGCGGACGCCGCGGGCGCCGCCGCTCAGTCCGTGGGCATCCCGCGTGTCGTGATGCTCGCGCGGCGCGATCGGCACGAGATCGCGCGCCGCGTCAGCATCACGGAAGGCAACACCTACTTCGCCGGCATCAAAAGCGCTGGAGCGAGGCGCTGCGCGAGGTGTTCGTCGAACGGCCAGAAACCGCATGGCTGCGCGGCTCTTAGAATCGCGTCCTAGGCGCTGAGCAGCCGCACCAGGTGCTCGCGAACGACGCCTGAGTGCACCGTCAGCGCAAGCACGTCACCGGGCCGCGCCCAGTCGAGCGCGTACTCGACCGCTGCGATTTCGGTCATGCGAATGGGCAGCGCCGCCTCCGGCAATCCGGCGCGCCGCAGCGCGGCGTGGATGAGGCGCGGCACTTCTCCGGGTTCGCGGCCGCGCAGGAAGTCCTCGCTCTCCTTGACCACGACCAGGTCCGGATGGAACTCCGCCGTCGCCAGCGCGAGCGCCTCGATCTCCGCGTCCAGGCGGTTGCCAGCCTGGCCGAGGATAGTCCCCAGGCGCCCCGAGGCGCCGCGCAGCCGGGCGGCGACTCGCAGCAACCCACGCATGCCATCCGGATTGTGCGCGTAGTCGATGAGGATCTGCGCGCCGTCGCGCTCAAAGCGCATCATGCGGCCGGAGTTATCCGCGGCGCTGGCGCCGAAGCGCGCGAACACCGCCGCGATGACCTCCGGGGCGATGCCAAGACCGGTGGCCGCCAGGGCCGCTCCGGCGAGGTTGGCCACGTTGTAGCTCGCGCTGCCGTCAACGGTCAGCGGCAGGCGCGCCACTTCGCCCAGGTCATGGTCACGAGCCGAGTGGTGGAGCGTGAGGCGCCCGCCCTTCGCCGCACACGTGCTGCCACCGCGCAGGCGGTGTGCCGCGAGTGTCGGATTGGAGTGATCGAGCGCGAACCAGCCCAGCGACGGGGACGTTCCAAAGCGTCGCGCGAGTCCGGCCGCGCTGGCGATCAGCTGGGGGTCATCGGCATTCAGCACGAGCAATCCCCGCGGCACCAGCACGCCTGCGACCGTGAGCTTCACGTCCGCGAGTCCCGCGAGATCGTCGATGCCGTACTCGCCGAAATGATCGGCGCTGACATTCGTGACGATCGCCGTCCGCGCGCGTGAGACCGCCAGCCCGCGCCTGAGGATCCCGCCACGCGCGGTCTCGATGATGGCCGCGTGCGCGCGGCGCTCGCGCAGCACGCGCCGCGCTCCCTCGGGTCCTGAGTAGTCGCCGGCCGCCAGCGGCTCGGTGCCGAAAAATACCCCATCGGTGCAACAGAACGCGCTGGGCCAGCCATTTTCACGGGCGCAGGCCGCCAGCAGGCGCACGGTCGTCGTCTTGCCGTTCGAGCCGGTGACGATCGCCGTCGGCACGTCACTCAGCTCATTCCACGGCACGGCGGTCGTGGGCGGCAGCGCGGCAAGCGGGAAGTCGCGACCGCCGGCGCCCGCGCCCAGCGTCAGGGAGTCGTCGTCTAGGAGATGTGGCAATGCGCGGCCATCAGCGGCGCGCAGCAAGCCGATGAGCGCGGGACGCGCATGGCGCGCCGCGAGCTGGGTGAATCTCGCAAGCGCCGCCGACTCCCCGAGCACGGGCGGGAGCACCGTCGTGGCATCGGTGGCATCCACCAGTGCCTCGGCGAGCAGCGCGGCCTCGAACTCGCGGACGGCCGGCGCGTCCTCGCCGGCGAAGCTCGCGCACAGAGCCCATTCGTTGATCTCGGTTGCCAGGAACAACTGGTCAGGAGGAGCTTCGATCGCAAGCGACACCCCGCCCACGTGCGAGCGCGCCGCCAACCCGCGCTCCGTCCAGCCCAGGTGCTCGCGGGCACGCGCCACGCGACCGCGCCATCCGGCGAGCAGAGGCTCGTCCACGGGAATCGCCGCGGTCTCCAGCTGCGCGCCGGTTCCGCGAAAAAATAGATTGGGACCCGTCAGACGCCTAGAGGCGTCGAACGGGAGCCCGGTTTCGGTATTCAGTCTTCCGCCTCCGGCGCGTAACGCACGCCGCGCTCGTCACGGATCAGGCCCTCGAAGCTGAAGGCCGGCGTCGCAGGTTCACCACCCTTGGCGGCGGCGGCGGGATCGCCCGTGTACACCGGAACCGGTGGCGGCGGTGGCGTGGGCACGCTGAGCCCGGCCGGACGGAACTTCGTGATCTGCTTCCATGAGCGCACCAGCGCGTCCGCGAACACCAGGAGCAGGTCGCCGGGCTGCCCCATGCTCAGGGCCGAGGCGATCGCGTCCTGCTCGTCCGGGATGACCGAGATCGCGCTCTGTGGCACTCCCGCCGCGCGCAGCGCCCTGGCCTGGATACGTGGCACTTCATCGGGAGCGCGGTCCCTCAGGCTGTCATCGCGTCGGCAGATGTAGTGATCGAAGCGACCGGCCACCGCCTGCGCGATCGCCACCAGGTCCTCATCCCGCCGATCCCCGGGACCGGCCAGCACGACGATGCGTCGCCCGGTGACATCCAGCCGCTGCGCCAGGTCGGCCAGGGCGGCGACGGCGTGTGCGTTGTGCCCGTAGTCGAACAGGACCTTGAAGGGATGCTCGTTGAAGATGTTCATGCGACCTGGCGCCTGGAAGAACGTCGAGTCGAAGGTGCGCAGCCCCTGGCGGATCGCATCCAGCTTGATGCCGAGTGAGAACGCCATGGCCGCGGCGAACATCGCGTTCTGCACGTTATGGGTGGCGCGCCCCTCCAGGGTCGCCGGGATCAGGTGCGTCCACAACAGCGGGATGTGCCCACTACGATCATATAGCGTGATCATCTGCCCATTCACGCCGGCCTCGAGCGCGCAGGCGCGTCCGCCGGCGCGGATGTGCTCACGCACCAGCGTGTGCTGGGGGTTCATGGTCACGTAGCAGATGTTCTTGGCCTCGGTGTGCCCGGACATCTTCAGCACCAGCGGGTCGTCCGCGTTCAGCACCGCGCAGTCGGTGGCGACCTCGACCACTATGCGCTTCAGCTCCGCGAGCTGTTCCAGGGTATCGATGCCCTTGACCCCCAGGTGATCCGGCTGCACGTTGAGCACGGCGCCGACATTCACCTCATTCACTCCCATGCCCGCGCGCAGCAGGCCGCCGCGCGCGGTCTCCAGAATCGCCATGTCGATCTGCGGGTCGGCCAGCACCATGCGCGCGGAGACCGGCCCGGTCATGTCCCCCTGCACAGTACGCTGGCCGTCGATGTAGACCCCGTCGGTCGTGGTGAGGCCGGGGGTGAAGCCAGCCATCTTCGTCAGGTGCGCAAGCATGCGCGCCGTGGTGGTCTTGCCATTGGTGCCGGTGATCGCCGCTATTGGCACGCGTGCGGACACCCCCGCCGGGAACAGCATGTCGATCACTGGCGCGGCGACATCGCGCGCTGTGCCTTCGCTGGGCGCCACGTGCATGCGGAAACCGGGGGCCGCGTTGACCTCGCAGATGCCCCCGCCGATGGCGCGATAGCTCTCGGTGATGTTCCTGGAGAGGAAGTCCACCCCACCCACGTCGAGCCCGATCGCGCGCACCGCGCGCTCGGCCATCTCGCGGTTGTCAGGGTGGATGACGTCAGTGACATCGGTGGCGGTGCCACCGGTGGAAAGGTTCGCGGTCGAGCGCAGGTAGACGATCTGGTCCTTGTCCGGGACCGACTCGAGCGTGAGCCCGGCGCGGTCGAGCATCTTGTGCGCCTGGGCGTCGAGCTCGAGCCGGGTCAGGACCTTCTCGTGTCCCACGCCGCGGCGCGGATCCTGGTTCACGGTGTGGATCAAAGCGCTGACCGTATGCACGCCATCTCCCACGACGTGCCCGGGCGTGCGCCGAGTGGCGGCGACCAGTTCCCCGTTGACGACCAGCAGGCGGTGGTCATCACCTTCCAGGAAGGTCTCGACGATCACCGAGCGCGAGTGCTCCTTGGCCACGACGAAGCCCTGCGCCACCTCCTCGTCCGTCGTGAGGCGGATGGAGATACCGCGTCCGTGGTTGCCGTTGTACGGCTTGGTCACGACCGGAAAGCCGATGCGGCGGGCGGCGCGAACCGCCTCGCGTTCACTGTGCACCAGTTCCTGCTGTGGCACGGGCAGGCCGAGGCCCGCGAGGATCTTGTTGGTCTCCTCCTTGTCGCTCGCGAGTTCCACCGCTATGTGCGGCGTCTTGCCAGTCACAGTGGCCTGGATCCGCTGCTGAAACTTGCCGTGGCCCAGTTGGACCAGCGATTGGTCGTTCAGGCGCAGCCACGGAATGCCGCGACTCTCGGCCGCGCGCACCAGGGCAGCCGTCGAGGGCCCGAGGGCGCGGCGCTGCGCGAAGCGGATGAACTGGTCCCGAGCCTCAGGCCAGCTCCACCCCTCCGGCACGCTGCCCTCCGGGCGCAGTGACGCGGGCAACAGCGAACTGAGCAGGCGCAGCGCGAGCTCGCCCGCGGCGATGCCCTCATCGCGCTGCGCGTACTCGTACACCACGGTGTAGACCCCCGGTGCGCCCGAGCCACGGGTTTTGCCAAAAGTGACTTCCTCACCGGCGATGTTCTGGAGTTCGAGCGCGACGTGCTCGAGGACATGACCGAGCCAAGTGCCATCGCCCTCCCGCATGCGCCGGAAGAACCCGCCGGGCTCCCGATAGGAGCACCCGTGCTCAGCCAAACCGGGAAGGGCGAGGGCGAGCGTATCCACGAACTGGGACCCCAACTTACCGGTGGGCCACGCTTCGAGCGCCCCGAGATCCAATTCCAGCCGAATGACGGGGAAGCGCGCGTAGAGCGAGGGGCCAACGTAAACGGAGCGATCGAGAATGCGCATTGGCGTGTTGCTCAGTTGATAGTTGTTTGAGGGCAACGGTTCGCGCGAGCTTGTGCCGGCGGACTATTCTTTCGCTTGCACCAGCGTGCCGGCCGCGGCGATATGCGTGTTCAGGTTGTACGTCGCGCCCGCCGACAGAATGTGCAGACGCAGGCCGAGCATGGAAACCGCCTGACCGTCGGACACCTTGTCGATCGAGGAGTAGGTCACTTCGGTGCCATCGACGATGGTCACCCCACCGCTGCCCTCGACTTCGAGGGTCTCATCAGGACCGATGAAGGCGGCCGTGTCCTCGTCCAGCCCGATCCCCACGGCGAAGGGATTGTAGGCAAGAGCGGTCAGCAGCCTGCCGAGCCGATCGCGCTGACGGAAATGCTGGTCGATGATGAAGCGATTGGTGAGTCCAAGCCCGGGCGCCAGCCGCACACCGCCGCCGACCATCGCGGAGCCCTCGTCCCCGGAGGCGATCATGTGTTCGCTGAGGATACTGGCGCCGGCGCTGGTTCCGCCGACGGTGACGCCGTGGGCGTTGCGCGTGCGAATCATCCTGGCCACCGGGGTACCACCCAGCAGCGTCGTCAGCCGCAGCTGGTTTCCGCCAGTGAAGAATATTCCGCTGGCTTCCTCGAGCCGCTGCAGTCTGCCAGTCTCCTGGCAGTCGCGGCGTGTGTCGAAATCCATGACGGTGACACGGGCGGCGCCGATTTCACCGAACAACTGCTCGTAGCGCGGACCGGTCTCGTGCATGCGGCTGGCGGTCGGGATCACGACGATGTCGGCTGCTTCGCCGCCCGACACGCGCACAAAGCGCTCCAGAATGCGACGGTCATTTTCCTTATTCTCAGCCCCGCCGATGGGGACGATCCAGCCACGGTTCTGACCGTCGGGGACTCTACTGGGCATTCCGAGGCGACTCCTTTAACAGGATTGCGGACTCCAAAATACCACGGCCGACGATCGGCGGCGCCATCAGCTGGAGGGCCGATGCCGCGGGGGCGTCGATGGACAACGTCTCAACCCCGCTTGAGAAGTCTCAGCGCGACCGCCTTCTCCAGGTGCGCCGCCTGCGCATCGGGAAAGCCGCTGATCCTGACCTGGAAATAGTTGCCGCCCTTCTTCACGCTAAGCGCGGTGCCAAAGGGCGGCGTGGTGATGTAATAGGCCTCATCGCCGACATCCCGCGCGGCGGATCTGATCGCGCCTCTGACCGGGGTCCGTCCCGCCTCGAATGCCCGGGCGCTCATCAGCGTCAGTACCAGCCTCTTCGCCCCAAGGCTGGGGTCGCCAGGGGCGGCCCAGCCACATGAGCTGTGGGCGTCCGGGAGGACATGCTGACCGGCCTCGACGCGGACGCCCAGTACGTCACTCACCTGGTCGGACGTCAGCACCGCACAGGCATCCGGGTTCGTGGGAATCGCCGCGGTCATTGCGCCAGCGCCATCCGGCAGCAACAGCACCGCCACGGCGGTCAGGGCCTTGATACTGAGTGAGTCCATGCGAGGTGCGTCCGTGCGACGGCCAGAAATACTACGCGGTCCGCCGACTCCGCGCCCCCCTGGCGACCGGGCCCCGATTGCGGTTCGTGTTCACAGTCGTGGCAGGAAGGCCGCATGAGAACCGCCAACCTTGAACGGCTTCACGGCGGCGCGGCCGGCGCCGGCCGAACATCACCGGCATGAACGTGCGTGGGACACTTGCCATCTTCCTCGCCGTGGCGTGCCTGTGGACCGGCTGGCAGCGCTTCGCCGGCCGCCCGGTGCATCCCGTCAATGGCCAGATCGCCCCGTCAGAGCCGGTGCAAACCCTGATCGAGGAGGGAGCAACGATTCGTCACGGCCGCTGGACGCTCACGCCGCGGGCCGCGTACGACGTCACCGCGCGGATCCTCTCGCGCGAGGATTATCGATTCGATCGCATCGCCGACCTCGTGCCCGAGGATCTCGCGTTGGGCTGGGGGCCGATGTCCGACAGCGCCGTGCTGGCGAATCTCGACATCTCGCAGGGGGTGCGCTTCTACACGTGGCGACCCCGGGGACCCCTGCCGGTCACGCGGGAGGTTGTGACCACCCATAGCGCGAACACCCACGTCATTCCGGCTGACGGGAGCGTCCGCTCGCAGCTCGCGCACCTGCGGATCGGCCAGGTGGTTCACCTGACGGGCAGCCTCGTCGATGCGAAGCGCGACGACGGCACGTGGGTGCAGACCTCGCTGACGCGTGAGGACTCCGGCCCTGGCGCCTGCGAGGTGCTGCTGGTCGAGCGGGTCGAGGTGCGCTGAGCGTTGATCCTCTATCTCAAGCGGCGATCGCGCGGACACCGTCGATCAGGCGTTCGACTTCCGCGGTAGTGGTGTACGCGGCGCATCCCGCGCGCACGAACCCGGCGGCCTCACGACCGTAGATGCGCGCCACGGTAGTCGCGTAAAAATCACCGTGAGAGACGAACACTCCGCGCTCGGCAAGCGCGAGCGCGATCCTCTCCGGGTCGTGCTCCGCGAGCGTGAACGAAAGGGTCGGCGTCCGCGCTGTCCCGGGCGGTGGTCCGTAGAGCTTCACGCCGCGTATCGCGGCAAGACCGTTCCACAGCCGGCCGATCAGCGCCTCGCCACGCTCATGCAGGGCCTGCGAGACCAGCGCCAGTCGTTCCCGGCGCGGCGCGGCACCGCCGGCCAGTGAAGCGAGGAAATCGACCGCGACTCCGGCCCCCACGATACCCTCGTGATTGAGTGTGCCGGTCTCCATGAGGTCGGGCGCGCTCGCATAGGCGGGCGCGAGCTTGGGCGCATCGAGCTTCTCCAGCACCGCCTTGCGCCCCCACAGCACCCCCACGTGCGGGCCGTAGAACTTGTAGGCCGAGCAGGCGAAGAAATCGGTGTCCCACGCGCGAACGTCAGGCATGTGGTGGGCGGCGTAATGCACGCCGTCGACGAAGGTGAGCGCACCGACCGCGTGTGCGTGGCTTACCAGGCGTGCGACGTCATTGACTGTCCCCAGGGCGTTGGATGCGGCGCCCACGGCCAGCAACCGCACCCCCGGGGTGAGCTTCCGGGCCACATCCTCCTCATCCAGGCGGCCGTCCTCCGGCCGCATGCGGATCGTCCGGACCTCGAGGCCGAGCTCCTTCGCGAGCACCCGCCACGGGTCGGAGTTGGCGTGGTGATCCAGCTCGGTCACGACCACCACATCCCCCGCCCGCCAGCCGTGGCCGAGCGCGCGGCCCAGATGAAAGGTCAGGGTCGTCATGTTCGCCCCAAACACGATCTCCTCGGGTGAACCACCGACCCAGTCCGCGAGCGCCTGACGCGCGGCGAGCAGGGCCGCGTCGGTCTCGAGGCTGCTGGGAAACGCCCAGTGCGTATTGGCGTTGTGGTTGAGCAGGTAATCGCACACCGCGTCGGCGACCGCGCGCGGCGTCTGCGTGCCACCAGGCCCGTCGAAATAGGCCACAAGGTGACCGTTGTGGCGGCGATTCAGCGCGGGAAAGTGCTCGCGTATGCGCTCAACTGAGGCGATCGCTGACATAGGCGTCTCGTGGTGGGTCGGACCAGGCGGGTGGGGCGTCGATACTATCGCCAAAGACCCGACGGGGGCAGCCGCCAGTTGTCGCACGGCGGTGGCATACTCGGCGGGTCCTCCCCCCAAGCTGGAACAGATCCGTATGAGACCCCGACGTCGTGAAACTCCCCGAGCTGGATCCACGGCGGCCAGTGAGCGCTCTGTCCGGTACCGGAACCTGATCAATCCTTTCGAGCCGGTCAGGATCTTCTCCGACGCGGAGGTGGAGAGCATCCACGAGGCGGCCCTCGGGATCCTGGAGCGCCAGGGAATGCGCGTCCTTTCGCCACGCGGGCGGGCCGTGCTCGCGGCCGGCGGCGCCCACGTCGACCAGACCACGCACATGGTGCGCATGGACCGGTCGATCGTCGCCGCGGCGCTCGCCACGATTCCGGCGGAGGTCAACCTGATCGCCCGAAACTCCACGCGTAGCTGCCGCGTCGGCGGCAAGCATGTGGTGTTCGCGCCGGTTTCCGGGCCGCCCGCGGTCAGCGACCAGAAGACCGGCAAGCACGCGGGCACGCTGGATGACTACCGCGACTGGGTGCGGCTCTCGCAGCACTTCGACGTGGTGCACGTGCTCGGCCAGATGGTCGAGCCGCAGGATGCCTCCATCGAAGTGCGGCACCTCGAGACCACCTTCGCGCAGCTCACCCTCGGTGACAAGGTGCCGTACTTCTATTGCCGCGGCGATGGGCAGCTGGAGGACAACTTCGAGATGCTGCGCATCGCCCACGGCATCGACGTGGCGACATTCCGCGGCGAGCCGCATTGCTACACGATCTGCAACACCAACTCTCCCCTGCAGCTTGACCTGCCAATGACGGACGGGATCCTCAAGTTCGCCGAGAACGGGCAGCTGGTCATCATCACACCCTTCACCCTGGCCGGCGCGATGGCCCCGATCACCATCGCCGGCGCTCTCACCCTGGCGCACGCGGAGGCGCTGTTCGGCATCACGCTCGCCCAGATGGTGCGTCCCGGCGCGCCGATCATGTACGGCAGCTTCACCTCCAA
>JANYBG010000090.1 GCA_025360865.1 Pseudomonadota bacterium
CTAATGAGCTCTAGTCTCTGGAAGAGGAGGCAACTACTGTAGGCACAGGCATATCCCGCAAGACTCCCTGCAACGGAACAGTCCCGATGACCGCTCGCCGCCGACGGGATCGACCCTTACAGCTGTTATTGAGCCTTACGCTTCGCCCTCCAGAGGGAAATGGCCAGCCCAAGGCGACGTTTCAGCCCCAGACGCAGCCCCTCGACTCCCGGATGAACACTGCGGAGGTTCAGCGTGTGACAGGGGTCCATCGAACCACCCTGTATCGGTGGATTCGCGCAGGCGATTTCCCGGAAAAGCATCATTCCGGTGGGTGGCTCCGGTCTGAGATTGAGCTTTGGCTGTCGTGTCGGAGGCCAATACTCGAAACACAGCGCCGCTCCAACGCCATAGTTCGCAAGATACCGGCGGACGCGGGATCTTTGTGAGTCCAAAGAAACCCGCTGGCCGCAACGCCCAACATCGCGCGTCATCGGGCGCATTCCCGGGACGTCCGAGTTCTCGGAGTGCGAGAGATGACGCCACCGAACCTGGGCTCGGCGGGCACACCATGAATGCATCAATCCGAGTCGGACTGCCGGGTCCGTTCAATCGACCCCCGATTTCGGAGATTCCGATGCAGCCTCGGAAGAGCCGACCACTCGAAGAGGTTTTGGACGGCCTTCAACTGCTCACTGTAACCGACGTCTGCAAGTTGCTCAGAATTAGCAAACCGACGCTCTGGCGAATCAGACGCGCTGGTGGTTTTCCCGAACCAACCACTGTGACCGACAGGGTATTCGGTTGGCGGCGCGGGGAACTGGATGCCTGGCTTGCCTCGCGCCAGAATTCAAGACGCTACTAGAACGCACTCACACCTTGTTCGCAGCGCGCCGGAAAATTGTCGGCTCACCCGGCAATGGCTAAGTGTCTCGAAAGGTTTTCGCGTCGCGCTTTGAAGCAGAAGAGCGTCGAATTATTTTTCTTCCGCCAAACTGTACACCAAACTGTACACCGGCCATTTTTGCCATTTTGGCAGAGTGCTTAAGTGGTTGTTTTCATTGGTCGGAACGCCGAGATTTGAACTCGGGACCCCTTGCACCCCATGCAAGTGCGCTACCAGACTGCGCCACGTTCCGATGGATCGTTCTTATCGCGAACTCAGTCGCGCGGAGAGGGAGGATCCGCGTGCGAGCGTCAATCATACGCCGATTTCGCTCATGAGCGGCGCCTTCAGCGCCGCAGCGTCTTCATCAGTTCTTCGAGTTCCACCCGCAGTTGCTTGACGATCTGCTGGCTCTGAGAGACGTCCGTGCGGGCTTCCTCGCCGCCGAGCTTGTTGCGCGCGCCGCCGATGGTGAAGCCCTGGTCGTACAGCAGGCTACGGATCTGGCGGATGACGATGACGTCCTGGCGCTGGTAGTAGCGCCGGTTGCCGCGCCGCTTCACCGGCTTCAGCTGCGGAAATTCCTGTTCCCAATAGCGCAGCACGTGTGGCTTCACGCCACACAGCTCGCTCACTTCACCGATCGTGAAATAGCGCTTGCCGGGGATCGCCGGCAGCTGAGCGTTATTCTTTGGCTCCAACATAGGCTTCGACTCGTGCCTTTAATTTTTGTCCGGGACGGAAAGTCACCACGCGCCGCGCGCTAATAGGGATCTCTTCGCCGGTCTTAGGATTGCGACCGGGCCGCTGATTCTTGTCGCGCAGGTCGAAGTTGCCAAAGCCTGAGAGCTTCACCTGCTCGCCGGCCGAAAGGGCCGCGCGGACCTCCTCGAAGAACAGGTCGACGAGCTCGCGTGCCTCGCGCTTGTTGAGCCCGAGCTGATTGAACAACGCTTCCGCCATCTCCGCTTTAGTCAGGGCCATTTCTTTATTCTCGAATTCTGGCGTTCAAATTCTCGCGCAAATCCGTCACCACGGAGCTCATGAGCCGCTCCACATCTTCATCGGTAAGAGTGCGAGAAATATCCTGAAAAATCAATCCGAAAGCGACGCTTTTTCGACCTTCTTCGAGGCTTGGGCCCCGATAAACGTCAAATACACGCAGGTCACGTAACAGGCTGGATGTCACCAAGGTTACACGCTCGGTGAGGGTACTTAAAGTCACCGACTCGTCGACGACCACGGCTAGATCGCGCCGGACCTGCGGGAAGCGCGAAATCTCCTGGTAGGCGGTCCGCCGTACCCCAAGGGCCGCGACGTCCAGCTCGAAGACCACCGGCGGATATGTAAAATCCATCGACTTCGCGAGTGTCGGATGCAGCTCGCCCAGCCACCCTACAGGGACGCCGCGGCGCAGCACGCGCGCGGTGCGGCCGGGACGCAGCGCCGCCATGGATCCCCTCTCAAAGGTAAAGGAGGCCGCATCGCCTGTGGATGCGAGCAGCGCCACGATGTCCGCCTTCACGTCGTAGAAATCCGCAGGCACGCGCTCGCTCTTCCCGATGCCCCACTGCTCGGGTAGTCGCGCGCCACAGGCAATGGCGGCGACTGAATCGACCTCCCGGGTCGCACCGGCCTCGTGCACGAAGCGGTTGCCATGTTCAAACAGGCGGATACGTCCCTGCTGGCGGCGCTGGTTCTCAAGTGCGGCCTTGAGCAATCCCGGCCACAGCGACACGCGCATGACCGCGAGATCACTCGCGATCGGATTCGACAGGGCAAGACCCGGCGTATCCGCGAACAGCGCGCCCTGGATTGTCGGGTCCACGAAGGCAAGCGTGATGGCTTCCTGGTAACCGCGCCCCGCGAGGCATTCCAGGAGCCCGCCTTCCGCGGCGTGCTCTTCGGGAAGCTGCCGGAAACGCTGCGCCACCGGGGCAGCGGTTTCCGGGATCGCATCGAAGCCGACGATCCGCGCGACTTCCT
>JANYBG010000102.1 GCA_025360865.1 Pseudomonadota bacterium
GCGGCGGATCGCGAGCGCTACCAGAGCATATTCGCGCGCGAGCCGGGGGCGGTCGCCGCTCCCACGGCGAGCCTGCACTTCGACCAGCAGCTCAGCGCGGCCCTGAGCGCTCGCGGCATCGGCCGCGCGTTCGTGACGCTGCACGTCGGCGCCGGAACTTTTCAGCCCGTGCGCGTGGAGAATCTGGCCGCCCACACGATGCACGCCGAGCACGTCGCGGTGGGCGCCGAGACCTGCGCGGCGATCGCGTGCGCGCGCGCGGCTGGCGGCCGCATCGTCGCGGTCGGGACGACCGTGGTGCGCGCGCTGGAGTCCGCGGCGCTCGCCGGTGACGGGAGCGGACTCACGCCTTGGTGCGGGGACACCCGGCTCTTCATCACCCCAGGCTTCAGGTTCCGCGTCAGCGACGTGCTGCTGACCAACTTCCACCTGCCCGAGTCGACTTTGCTGATGCTGGTTTGCGCGTTCGCCGGGCGGCGGCCTGTTCTTGGCGCTTATGCTCATGCGGTTCGGGAACGCTATCGATTTTTCAGCTACGGGGACGCGATGCTGCTCACGCGCCAGGATCCATGAATCCCACCTTCAGCGTGGAGGCGGTCGACGGCGCGGCGCGCGCCGGTCGCCTGGTCACGACGCACGGAGCGATCGAGACGCCCGCGTTCATGCCGGTCGGCACCTATGGCACCGTGAAGGCGATGACACCGGAGGAACTCGAGGGACTGGGCGCCCAGGTGATCCTCGGCAATACGCTGCACCTGCTGCTGCGACCCGGCCCCAAGATCATCGAGGCCCACGGCGGGCTGCATCGCTTCATGCACTGGCATCACCCTATCCTCACCGATTCGGGCGGCTTCCAGGTTTTCAGCCTAAAGAGCCTGCGGCGCATCACCGAGGAGGGCGTGCGCTTCCGCTCGCCGGTGGACGGGCGCGAGGTGCGCCTCACGCCCGAGGATTCCATGGACATGCAGCTCGCCCTGCGCTCGGACATCGCGATGGCGCTCGATGACTGCACGGAGCACCCGGCGACCGAGGCGCAGGCGCGCGCCTCCATGGAGCGCTCAATGCGCTGGGCGGCGCGCAGCCACGCCCACTACTACGCCTCAGGCGCGCCTCCCGGCGGTCTTTTCGGGATTGTCCAGGGCGGTATGCACCCCGCGTTGCGCCTGGCCTCCCTCGAGGCCCTGACGCGCCTGGACTTCCCGGGCCTTGCCGTCGGCGGCCTGGCGGTCGGTGAGTCCGAGGAGGATCGGCTGGGCATCCTTGAGTCGCTCGTGCCCCACATGCCCACCGGTCGCCCGCGCTATCTGATGGGGGTGGGGCGCCCCGAGGACATCGTGGCGGCGGTACAGCGCGGCATCGACATGTTCGACTGCGTGATCCCGACCCGGCACGCCCGCAACGGCCACCTGTTCACCGCGAGAGGGGTCATCAATATCAGGAACGCAACGCACCAGGAGGACCTGGGGCCGATAGACCCGGTCTGCGAGTGCTACACCTGCCGGAACTACAGCCGCGCCTACCTGCGCCACCTGGACAGGTGCAACGAGATACTCGGATCGCGCCTCAACACCATCCACAATCTGCACGTCTACCTGTCTTTGATGCGCTCGCTGCGCAAGGCTATCGTCGCAGGCCGATTAGGGGCTTTTTCGGCCGGCTATCTGGCGGCCCGGCGCGGCGTCGACGCTGTGGCATAATGCCGCCCTTTTCGCTGCCCGGAGCAAATACATGAATGGCTTGATTTCAGACGCTTGGGCGCAGGCCGCCCCGGGTGCAGGTGGTGCGCCCGGACAGATGACTCCGCTGCTGATGGTGGTGGCCTTCTTCGTCGTCTTCTACTTCCTCCTTTTCCGTCCGCAGCAGAAGCGGGCCAAGGAGCATCAGAACCTGGTGGCCAAGCTCTCCGCCGGGGACGAGATCGTCACCTCGGGCGGCCTGCTCGGTCGCGTCACCGACGTCGGTGACACTTTCGTCACGCTTGAGATCGCCGACGGCGTGCGCGTGAAGGTCCAGAAAGTTCAGATCACCTCGCTGATGCCCAAGGGCACGCTGAAGAGCGCCTGAGATGCTCGAATACGCCCGCTGGAAATACATTCTCGTCGCCGTGGTCCTGCTGCTCGCGCTGCTGTTCGCACTGCCGAACTTCTTCGGCTCAGACCCTGCCCTACAGGTCGCGCGCAAGGACCATGCCGCGATAGCCACCGAGGGCACGCGGTCGCTCGAGGGATTTCTCAAGCAGCGCGGCGTGGCATTCGGCAAGAGCTATATCGACAGCGGCCGGCTGATGATGACCTTCGCGAACGTGTCCAGCCAGCTGGCGGCGCGCGACGCCATCAACGACAGCAAGGACTTCAACGGCACGTTCATCACGGCGCTGTCCACCGCCCCGCGCACGCCGGAGTTCCTGCGCGCGCTGGGACTGCGGCCGATGCCACTCGGGCTGGATCTGCGTGGGGGCCTATACCTGCTCTACCAGGTCGACGTGAACTCCGCGGTCGCGCAGGCACTGGAGGGCTACGCCCAGGACGCGCGGCGTGCGCTCGTCGCCGCCAACATTCCACTCAAGGATGTCACCACGCTCGCCGTGGACAGCGATCGACCCAACGCGATACGCGCGCAGCTCGCCCCTGGGGCCGACGCGGCTGCCGCGCGCACCGCGCTTAATACCGCGTTCCAAGGCCTTTCGGTCAAGGTGGACAGCTCCGCGGGCGTCCCCGCGATCACCGGCGCGCTGAGCGTCGCGCAGATCCGCGAGCGCCAGGACTACGCCATCCAGCAGAACATCACGACCTTGCGCAACCGCGTGAACGAGCTTGGCGTCTCCGAGCCGATCGTGCAGCGTCAGGGCGTCGACCGCATCAACGTACAGTTGCCGGGCGTGCAGAACTCGGCCGAAGTGAAGGACATCCTTGGTCGCGTGGCCACGCTGGAGTTCCGTCTGGAGGACATGCAGAACAACGCGCTGGAAGCGGTTCAGAACGGGCGCGCCCCGCTGGGCTCCAAGCTTTACGCCCACACCCGCTTCGGCCGGCCCGTCCTGCTCAAGCGCGAGATCATCGCCACCGGCGACCAGCTCACCAATGCGACCACCGGCAATTCCACCGAGGGGCCGGCGGTCAACATAAGGCTAGACGCCCGGGCGGGCGAGAACATGCTGAAAACCACGCGGGCGAACCTGAACAAGCGCATGGCGGTCGTGCTGATCGAGAAGCGCCGCGAAGTCACCGAGGTTGACGGCAAGAAGGTGACGCGGGACGTGACGGACGAGGAGGTCATCAACGATGCGACCATCCGCGGAACCTTCAGCAACAGCTTCCAGATCACCGGCCTCGCCGCCGGCGAGGCGCGTGAGCTGGCCCTGCTGCTGCGCTCAGGATCCCTCGCCACCAGTATCTACCCGATTGAGGAGCGCGCGGTGGGCCCGACGCTTGGCGCCAAGAACATCGAGCAGGGCGTCACCGCCCTGATCGTTGGCATGGCGGGGGTATTCCTGTTCATGGCGATCTACTACCGCACCTTCGGCCTGGTGGCCGATCTTGTGCTCCTGGCGAACGTCGTGCTGCTGACGGCGCTGCTGTCCATGATGCGGGCGTCGCTGTCGCTGCCAGGCATCGCCGGCATCATCCTCACCGTCGGCATGGCGGTGGATGCGAACGTGCTGATCTATGAGCGAATTCGTGAGGAGATCCGCAAAGGTGTCTCGCCGCAGGCGGCGATTCGCGCCGGCTTCGAGAAGGCTTTTTCGGCGATCGCCGACTCTAACATCACGACCCTGATCGCAGGGGTGGTGCTGTGGATCCTAGGCACTGGTCCGATCCGCGGGTTCGCCATCGTCCTCACACTCGGCATCGCCACCTCCATGTTCACCTCGCTCATGGGCAGCCGCGCGCTGCTGACCCTCATGTACGGCGGCCGGCGCAAGATCGCCCGGCTGAATATCTGAACCGCGCGCCCGCACGGCGTTAAGGATCATCAGTGGAATTTTTCTCCCACCAGACCAGCTACCCGTTCATGGCCACTCGCAAGGTGTGGTACACGCTTTCTGTCGTGCTCATGGTCGTGTCGCTCGCGTCCTTCTTCACCCGGGGCCTGAACCTCGCCATCGACTTCACCGGCGGTGTTAGCGCCGAGGTCAACTTCCCCACCGCGGTGGATGTTGATGCGGTGCGGGCGCAGCTGGCGACCGCCGGCTTCCATGACCCGCAGGTCGCGATCTTCGGCTCATCGCGCGACATCTCGATCCGCCTGCCACCGGATGCGAAGCAGACAGGGCCGGAGACGCGCGCGCGTCTCGAAGCCGCCCTCAAGGGAGTCAACGCCGGCGCGCAGGTGGTGCAGCTGGATGTTGTCGGCCCACAAGTGGGCAACGAGCTCAAGACCAGCGCCGCGTGGGCGCTGTTTTTCACGCTGCTGCTGATTTTCCTCTACATCGCGTTGCGCTTCCATACCTGGCGTTTGTCGCTGGGCGCCATCCTCGCGGTGTTGCACGACCCGATTCTGGTGCTGGGGTTCTTCGCGCTTACGCAGATGCCGTTCGATCTCGCGGTCGTGGCGGCGATGCTGGCCGTGATCGGTTACTCACTGAACGACACGGTGGTGGTGTTCGACCGCATCCGCGAGCGCTTCGAGACCAACCGGCGCTCGGCGCCGGATGTGGTGCTCGACCAGTCGATCAACCAGACGCTGTCGCGAACGATCATGACCAAGGTGGTCACGGCCATCGTCGTCGTCGCGCTTTTGTTCCTCGGCGGCCCGGTGCTGAAGGGCTTCTCGGTGGCGCTGCTTATCGGCATCATCGCCGGCACCTACTCCTCGATTTACATTTCCAGTTCCATCGCGTTGGACTGCGGACTGACCGCGGAGCACGTGTTCCCGAGCACCACCAAGGCCGCGCTGGACCACCTGCCGTAGCGCGCCATGGCGGCGCTGCTGACCGATCCGCATGTCTGGCTGGCGTTCCTCACGCTGGCGTTGCTTGAGATCGTGCTTGGCATCGACAACCTGATCTTCATCTCCATCATGGTGGAGCGCCTACCGGCGTCCCTGCAGAACAAGGCGCGCATCAGCGGCCTGGCGCTGGCGATGGTGACGCGCATCGGGCTGCTGTTCTCGCTGGTATGGCTCACCCACCTCACGCAACCGCTGTTTCAGGTGGCCGACCAGTCGTTCTCCGGACGCGACCTCGTGCTGCTCGGCGGCGGCCTGTTCTTGCTGGTGAAGAGCGTGCTAGAGATCCATCAGACCCTGGAGGGCGCCGCGCGCGGCGCCACGCCCGCCGC
>JANYBG010000139.1 GCA_025360865.1 Pseudomonadota bacterium
TACAGCGGCCCGCGCTGCCGGCCGGACCGCCTTGAGCGTGCTGCTGGCCATCGCCTTCTGCCACCTGCTCAACGACCTGATGCAGTCGCTGCTGCCGGCGCTGTACCCGATGCTCAAGACTTCGTACCAGCTGAGCTTCACGCAGGTCGGACTCTTGACCTTCACTTTCCAATTCACCGCCTCGCTGCTGCAGCCGGTGATCGGCGTCTACGCGGACAAGAAGCCGCGGCCCTACTCCCTCGCCGCCGGCATGAGCTTCACGCTGGTCGGACTGGTCCTGCTCGCCTTCGCCACCAACTACGCATTGCTGCTTTTGGCGGCGGCGCTCATCGGCACCGGTTCGTCGGTGTTCCACCCGGAGTCCTCGCGCGTGGCACGCATGGCCTCCGGCGGCCGCCACGGTTACGCACAATCGATTTTCCAGGTGGGTGGCAACATCGGCTCCTCGACGGGTCCCTTGCTGGCCGCATTCATCGTGCTGCCGCACGGACAGACGAGCGTGGCATGGTTCTCAGCGGTGGCGCTGCTTGGCATCGTGGTGCTATTCAATGTCGGCCACTGGTACAAGGCACACGGCATCCAGCGCCTCGCGCCCGCCGCCGGCACGCGCCCGGCAACGGCCGGTGCGCGCGTGGCGCTGGGGATGAGCGTGCTCCTGGCACTGCTGTTCTCCAAGTACTTCTACCTGGCGAGCATCACCAGCTACTACACCTTCTATCTGATCGACCATTTCCACCTGTCAGTGCGTGCCGCCCAGCTGCACCTGTTCGTGTTCCTCGCCGCCGTAGCCGCCGGTGGCTTGCTGGGCGGCCCGCTCGGGGATCGCCTGGGCACCAAGTACGTCATCTGGGGTTCGATCGTCGGGATCCTGCCGTTCACGCTGCTGCTGCCGCACGCAAACCTGTTCTGGACCAGCGTGCTCACGGTGCCGATCGGGTTGATCCTGGCCTCGGCGTTCCCGGCGATGGTGGTGTACGCACAGGACCTGATGCCCGGGCGCACCGGCACGGTATCGGGTCTGGTTTTCGGGCTGGCATTCGGCATGGGCAGTATCGGCGCTGCAGTGCTGGGCACGCTTGCCGACCATATCGGCATCGTCGCGGTCTACCAGATATGTGCCTTCCTGCCGCTGATCGGCCTGCTCGCAGGATTCCTGCCCGAGGTGAAGCACCCGGCGCCGGCAGCAGCTTGATATCCTCGCGCGATGAAGCTGCTGACCGAGACACTGCTGGACGAGCTCACGGCCAAGGCTGCGGCGAGCCCGCGCCGGCGCGCACACCACACCATCCACGCGGGGGCCGGGGACCTGGTGCAGCGATTCATCGTCGTGGCCCGGAGCGATTCCTACTTTCGTCCCCACCGGCACAACGCGCGCGCGGAGCTGGCGCTGCTCGTACGCGGCGAGCTCGACGTGCTTAGCTTCGATGAGGCTGGCCGTGTCAGCGCGCGCTACCACATCGGCGCTGGCGGCGCGTTCGCCTACGAAACTCCGCCACGTACCTGGCACACGGTGGTTCCGGGGGAGCGCGGCGCCGCGTTCCTCGAGGTGAAGGAAGGCCCGTACGACCCGGCGACGGCGAGCGAGTTCGCGCCCTGGTCGCCCGCCGAGGGCGATACGGCCGCGGCGGCGTTTCTCAGGTGGGCACGCCGCGCGCAGGCCGGGGACCGTGTTCCCGGCTGAGAACGGGGGCGCCGCCTAGCCGTCCCCGCGCAGGTATGTGCTCAGTTGCGCGCCGCGCATGAGCGTGTCCATGTAGGCGAAGGTCCCCCGGTCCCTGACTTCCCTGCCGGCCGCGAGCAGCCCGGTCATGGCGGCGCGGTACAGCGTGGTCGAGAGGCTGATGCGCCTGACTCCCGCCGCGGTGAGTTCCGCGACCGAGAACGAGGCCCCGGCGACGCCGACCATGAAGTTCACCGGTTTCCGCAGGGCCGCGCACACGGTGCGCACCGCGGCCAGATCCGGCAGGCACGGCGCGAACAGCACATCCGCGCCCGCCCGCTCGAAGGCCTGCAGCCGCCGCACGGTGTCGTCAAGGTCAGCGCGTCCGTGCATGAAGTTCTCGGCGCGCGCGGTGAGGGTGAACGGAAAGGGCAGCCCTCGCGCGGCCTCCACGGCCGCTGTGATGCGTTCCACCGCCTGTGAGAACCCGTATATCGGCGCGCGCTCGTCGCCGCTGGCATCCTCTATCGAGCCGCCAACCAGTCCCGCCTCACCCGCCAGGCGTATCGTCTCGGCCGCATCCCGGGGTGCTGCGCCGAAGCCATTCTCCAGGTCCGCGGCCACGGGCAGCGTGCTGGCGGCGACCACTTGGCGCGCGTGCCCCAGGGCTTGCTCGCGCGTGAGCTGGCCATCAAGCTTGCCCAGGGTCGCCGCGGCGGCGGCGCTAGAGGTCGCGAGCGCGGGGAAGCCCAGTCCCGCCATGATCGCCGCGGAGCCGCCGTCCCAGATGTTGGGGATGACGAAGGTCGTGGCGCCCTCATGCAACGCCCGGAAGGTGACCGCTCTCTGGTGTTGGGTCGGCATCGGGAAGCCTCCTCAGGATGAACGACCGGCGCGCCGGCCTGGGGCCGCGACTGTGGCACAATCGCGCGCACAGGAGCCAGCGCACCCTCATGCGGATCTTCCTCGCCGTACTGCTCGGATTCGCTCTCGCCACGCCCGCGAGCGGGGCTGACGCGCCGGCGCGCTGCGCGCGCGATCCCGCGGTGACGCCGGTGCTCGGCCGGTTGCGCGATGCGCTGGCGCGGGATCGCTTCGTGGCCTACGAGCCGACGGCGCTCACGGTGGTCGATGGGCGCGCGGTCAGTGCGACCGCCGCGAGCATCCGCGCCGACCTCGAACGGCTGCGCCCCTATTTCGATGCGCTCATCACCTACGATACGGTCCACGGCGCGCAGCAAATCGCCCCGATCGCGGCCTCCCTTAAGTTTCGCGCGCTGATCATCGGGGTGTGGAACCCCTTCGATCCCACCGAGACCGACGCCGCGCTCGCCGCCGCGCGCGCCTTCCCCAAGCTCGTCGTGGGTCTGTCGCTGGGGAACGAGATGCTATTCAGCCACCGGGCCGATCCGCGGAAGCTGGCCGCCGCGGTCGCGCGCGTTCGCTCCCAGGCGCCGCGGCTGCCGCTTTCAACCACCGAGCCCTTCCACATCTACGAAACCCCTGCCGCGACCGCGCTCCTGGAGAGCCTCGACTTCCTGCTGGCCAACGTGCATCCGGTGTTCCAGCCATGGTTCAAGGGCGCCACGGACCAGGTCGCGGCGCAGTTCGTGGTGAATGTGGTCGATCAGCTCGGCAAGGCGTACTGCGGGCCGGTGCTGGTGAAGGAGACCGGCGTCCCGACCGGGCCGTCCGCGGAAGGCTTCAGCCCCGCCCGGCAGGCCTCGTTCTACGCGCAGTTGCGAGGCGCGCTGCCGCCGGACCGGCGCCGCGCTTTCGCGTACTTCTCAGCCTTCGATGCGCCATGGCGCGCCCAGGATGCGACCGGCGTCCCCGGACCGCACCCGTCGGAGGCGTTCTGGGGGCTGTTTGACGCCACGCGGCGGCCCAAGCGGGTGATAGACCAACTGCCACCGCTGGAGCAAGATCGTCCGCATTGAGGGGGAGCTGCAGCTATGTGGAACCAGGTCTACGCGCCGGTTTCCGGGAGCCTGGCGCTTTCGGCTGTCTGCGCGGCCCTGCCGATCTTCGTCATGCTGCTGATGCTCGGCGTCCTGCGCACCGCGGCCTGGAAGGCGGCGGTCGCGGGAGTGGTCACCGCCATCCTCGTCGCCGGTGTGGTGTACGAGATGCCCTGGCGGCTGGTCCTCAGCTCCACCCTCTACGGCGCGGCCTTCGGGCTCTTTCCCATCGCCTGGGTGGTCTTCTGGGCGATCGCCCTCTACCGCCTCACGGTGGACACCGGGCAGTTCGACATCATCCGCAGGTCCATCGGCGCCCTCACCCAGGACCGGCGCCTGCAGGCGCTGCTCATCGCGTTCGCCTTCGGCGCCTTCATCGAGGGCGCCTCCGGATTCGGCACGCCGGTCGCGGTGGCGAGCGCGATGCTCGCTGGCCTGGGTTTCTCGCCATTCCACGCCGCGGCGATCTGCCTCATCGCCAACACCGCCCCGGTCGCATTCGGCGCGATTGGCACCCCGATCGTGACGCTGGCCGGCGTCACGAACCTGCCGCTCGGGGTACTGAGTTCAGGTGTTGGACGCATCTGCGCGCCCATCGCCCTCTTCCTGCCGGCCTACCTAATGCTGGTGTTGGGCGGCCGCAAGGCTCTGCGCGCCGTATGGCCCGCGGCCCTCGTGGCGGGGCTGTGCTTCTCGGTCACGCAGTTCTTCGTTTCCAACTTCATCGGCCCATACCTGACGGACATCCTCGCCTCGATCGCCGCGCTCGCAGGCTTGCTGCTGCTGCTACGGGTGTGGCGCCCGGCCGACCAGCGCGCCGCGGACGCGGCGCTCGAGGACACCGGCATGCCCGCCGGCACGATTCTGCGCGCCTGGTCGCCCTACATCCTGCTCGTCATCCTCGTGCTGCTGTGGGGTTACGCGCCGTTCAAGGCGCTTTTGGACCAGGCGACGGTCTCGTTCCCGTGGCACGGCCTTGACGGCCAGATCCAGCGCCTGCCGCCCGCGGTCGCCAAGGCGGGCCCGTATCCTGCGAAGTTCAACCTGAACCTGCTCTCGGCCTCCGGCACCGCGGTGTTCCTCGCGATGCTGTGCGCGGCGGTCGCGCTGCGGGTGCCCGTGGGCAAGGTGGTCGCCACGATCAGCCGCACCGCGCGCGACCTGACCATGCCGATGCTCACGATCGCCGCGGTCCTCGCGCTGGCCTACCTGATGAACTACTCGGGAGCGACGGCCACGCTGGGACTCGCGTTCGCCGCGACCGGCGTCGCCTTCCCGTTCTTCAGCGCATACCTCGGATGGCTCGGCACCTTCCTCACCGGCAGCGACACCTCGACCAACGCGCTGTTCGGCAACCTCCAGGTGGTGACGGCCAACAACCTTGGGCTGTCGCCGGCGCTGATGGCCGCCGCCAACTCAAGCGGCGGCGTCATGGGCAAGATGATCAGCCTGCAGAGTATCTCGGTGGCCGCGGCGGCCACCGGCATGCCGCCGTCCGAGGAGGCGAAGCTGTTCCGCTTCACCCTGAAGCACAGCGTCTTCCTGGCCGGCGTCGTCGGCCTGATCGTGCTCGCATACGCCTACGTCGTGCCCGGCTGGGGTGTCTGATGGGAAGCGGCCCTCACTTGAGAGCCAGCTCGACCTTCACCTTCTCGCCGCTGTCAGTCTTCGCGGCGCCGACGACGATGAATACGCGGCCCGGATCGATCTGCCCATCGAAGAGGAGCGCATCCTGGACCGCCTTGGCACGGTCCTTACCGAGGGCCTCCAGATCCGCCGCCGGCACCTCGATCCGGTTGATGAGCGCGGTGTTCAGTTCCGCGATCGCCGGATCGTAGGCCGGAGTTTCCTTGCGCTTGGCCGCCAGCACCGCGGTCGCCGATTCCGGCAGCGCGGTATCCTTGCCCAGGCTTTCCTTGTACTGCTCGACGAGCAGGTGGAAATGCTTCTCGGGATCGGCGAGCGCCTCCTGCGTCGCGCTCTCCGGGCGCCTCTTGCCCTGGCGCGTGCCGCCGACCCGGGCGGCCAGCTCGTCATGCAGGCGGGCGGCGGCCAGCCGCGGACGGTCCAGCGTCGCTGAATAGACAATCGGCACGTCGAGCTTGAGATTCGGGCGTTCCTTGAGGGCCTTGGCGATGGCCGCGAGCTGGTCCTTCGAGGGCTTGTCCAGCTCGCTGCTGCCCGCGGGGAACTCGACGATGTTCATGTGTTCGCCACCGCCGAAGAGGTGGCCGAGGAGCGCGAACGGGGCCGTGACCGCCTTGACGATCAGGTTGACGAATACCTTCCAGATGACCGGCCCGATGCGGAACCGCGGATCATCGAGCGAACCGGTCATCGGCAGGTCGAGATCGATCACCCCGTCCTTGTCCTTGAGCAGCGAGACCGCGAGCTTGATCGGCAGGTGCATGGCATCGGGACTCTCGACCTTGTCGCCAAGTTCGAGCTGCTCGACCACGACGTGCTGCTTGGCATCGAGCTTGCGCGCCTCGACGAGGTAGGTCACATCGACCGACAGCTTGCCTTTGTCGATCTTGTAGCCCATGAAGTGCCCGGAGTACGGGTTGGCGATGGTCAGGTCGATGTCCTTGAACGACATCGTGATGTTGGTATACAGATCCGCCGACAGCAGATTCGCCTCACCGAAGATGTGGGCGGGGGAATAGCGATCCACCTCGCCGTCGAGCCGTATCTTGGCGCGCGATCTGGGGTCCGATGACAGTCCCGTGATCGTGCCGTTGAGCGGCTTGATGCCCACCGTGAAGCTCGGCTTGATCCAAAGATCCGTGTAATCGAGGTTGGCGTTGACCAGGCGGATCGCGCGGATCGCCATCGGGAACGGGGTCGGGGACTTCGCCGGCGCGGTCGCGCTGCGGGACCTGGGCGCCTTCGTCCTGTCCTTCCTTTCCTGCGGCGGCGGCGGGCTCTTGGCGACCACGGGTGCCGCGGTGGCCTTCCCGGGCGGTGGCGGCGCCTCGTGCTTCGGCACGGCGCCGGCGGGCGTGAGCACGTCGGTGATGTTCATCACGCGGTCGGGGAAGATAATGAGGCGCGCGTAAGGTTCGACGGCTGTGATGTCGCCGATCTTCAGGGCCCGCGGCGCGGACTTGTAGTCGATGTCGGTTACCTTGAGGTCTTTCCAGCTCACGAAGTCGCGCTTCTGCACGACGTCGATCGTCTTGAGGCCCGACACCTGCGTGTCGCCCTTCACCCCGATGAATCCATCAGCGCGGTGCGTGAGATCCACCCGAGCACTCAGCACACCTTTCAGCAAGGTCATCGAGGTATAGGCGTTCAGGTAAGGTTGCAGCGCAGGCAGGCCCAGGGACTGAGCCTCCACGTGCGCGGTCAGATCCCCGGTCGAAGGGGTAACCTTGGCCTTCGCGTGCATCGTCCCGCCGCCGTTGAGCGTCGCGTCCGCGGTGACATCGAGCGAGCTGTTGGGCGCGGTGCTGAAGCCTGCGACATGGATATCCAGCGGCGCGATCACGGAAGCGAAAGTCGGCTTCACGCCGCGGTCCTCCGCGGCGATCCTCAATCCCTCGAGCGCGATGTCCGGCGCCGTCACTGTCCAGGGCGAGGAATCGCCCCCGGAGGTCCGCGCGTCGGGCTTGGCCTCAGGCGACGCGACGGCCGCCTCGGGCGCCGGGGGTGCCGGGGGTGCGGTCCCGGCCGCGCCCGGGGCGGCGGCGAGGTCCAGAAGGTTCAGGTGGCCCTGCTCGTCCATCCACACCTTGAGGTCACCGCCAGAGAGCGTCACCTTGTCGATGTCGACCTTGTGGCGGTCGAGATCGACGTGCGTGCCATCCACGTTAAGCTTCGCGACCTCGATATAGTTCTGCGCGGCGCCCTTGGGCCGCAAGCCAAACCGCGTCATGGTCGTGTTGCGCACATCGACCTTCAGCGCGAGCGGGCCGTCGTCGGTCGTCAGCTCGTAAGTGCCATTGAGAGCGATGACCCCGGAGGTGATCTCAAAGGGCACTGAGTCGCGCAGATAGGTCCACAGCGTGTGCGCCTGCACCTCCTTGACCTCGAAGGCGCCGCGCGAGGACAGCGGCGTGAGCTCGAGCGTCCCGGTCCACATCAAGTGCGCGCCCTCCGGGGAAGCCGCATCCAGGTGATACGCGTTGCCCGTGCCGGCGAGTGTGCTGAAGTCGCGTAGCTCGAAGGCGATCGGGGTCAGCTGCGCGGCGAAAGGCGTCGGGCGCGTGTGATCCTCGAAGTCGCCGGACCCATCGGTCACCGCCAGTCGCCCGATGTACAGGCGCAGCGGCTTGGCCTTCCCGTCCTTCGGCTTCGACGCTTCCGCGGGAAAGCCGTTGCCCAGGTCAGCCAGGTTCAGCGCACCGTCGCGGTGGATGACCGCCCGCACGTATGGCTTTCGCAGCAGGATCGCGCCAAAGCGCGGGCCGAGGCGCCAGAGGCTGGCCCACCGCAGGTCCAGCTGCAGCTGATCGAAGGAGATCAGCGTCTTGCCATCGGCATCGGGCAGGGAAAACTGGCTGACACTCAGGTTCAGCGTGAACGGGTTGAAGCGGATCTCCCCCACGGAGACATCGCGCCCCCAGTGCGTCTTAACGAAGCGCGTCAGGTTGGAACGCGCGTAATGCGGCACGGCCCAGAATCCCGCCACGGCATAGGCGCCGACCAGCACGACAACGACGGCGAGTGCGATCAGAAAACGTCGGTAACGGCCCATCAATCCCGCTTCCGCTCATTTTATAGGGTCTCATCCTAGAGCATTGACGGGCCTGTCACCATCCGCGTCTTCGGTGAGGCGCCCGCCGCTCCGCCGCCTGCCCGCGTCCGCGCGGCCGGGAGGCGGTGTTGCCGCTGGAAACCGCGATATACGCGCGGATTTCCACATGGGCGTGATCAGACTCTCGTGGTTGGACGGATTCGGGCTGTCGCCCACGCGGAGCCGTCGCGCGTTGACGTGGGTTCATCGAGGCGCCCATCACGAAGAGGCGGCGCTGGGCGTTCGACGATGGTGTTGATGGTCGAGGCCTTGAGCGGCACGCCGGCCGCCCAGACCGCGGCGCCTGCCCCTCGCCAGTCGCGCTTTCGCGGCCCGCGCGGCTATGTACTTGCCACACATGGACTTAGCCCGATAAACAGTATCGCGCGTACTTGAGCACTGTGTGGACGGCCGGAAATCCACGCCCACACACTCCGCCTCCATGCTCCCGTGGAACTCCATCCAGCGCCTGCGCGATCACTTCGGTGACTACGTCGTGGTGGTCACCTGCAGAGCCTGCAGGCACTCGCGAGAGATGACGCCCGCATTCCTCGCCCGGCATAGCCCCGCGGGCTGGGACGAACCGATCGCGAACGTGGTCGAGAGGCTGCGTTGCCGCTGCGGCAAGAAGTCCGTCGACGTGCGGCTAGGCTTCAACCACAAGCCGCGCGGCTGGGTGAAGAATCCTTCCTGACCAGCGTTCGCGTCGCGCCGCGCTACGGAGTGGCGGAAGTGCCTGTCGGGAGGGCGTCCTGCCCACCGGCATGCCAGAAGTTCTCCTCGACGATTCCGTAAAAGACGGCGGTGAAGCGCTCGGCTCCGCTGCGCGTCATGTGCGACCACTCGGGCAGGTAAAAGCCCTGCATCTGCGGATAATCCTGAAAGTGGATGCCCTGAGCGTGTGTCGCGGCGAGCAGGGCGTCCCAGGTCTGAGCCCGGGGGAAAGCGCGGTCCTCATAGGCCAGGTACTCGCCATCGCTCGGTAGCCGGGCGAACAGGACTTCGACGCCGTGGGAACGCAGCAACGCCATGGCCTTCACCATCCGCTCGATCTGTTCCTGCGCGGTCTTGATCCGCTCCGCGGGAGTTGGATCGCCAGGGTAGTCTGTGAAGCTCTCACGCCAGATATCTCGCGCCAGTTCCCGGTAGCGAAGATCCTCGGCCACTTTCGGCCACAGCCACGCGTCGCGGTCGCGTGTGTAGATCGCCAGCCGGCGCACGTCCATGAACCAGTGCTTGCCGGGCCGCGCGGGCCACGGCTGGCGCTTGAGAACGGTGGCAAGCGCGAAATCCGGGTCATCGAAGGCGAGGTACGGCTCGACCAGGTACATCGACAGCCACTGACCCACGCGCTGCGCCGGGGATTGCTTGTGAGTGTAGCGAGCCGCGCCATCGCCGAACCCGCCGCCGCTGAAGAACAGCTCCGGCGCGACGCCTACCAGCAGGTGGCCGGTGAACTTGGGGTCCGCGGCGAGATCCTCGATCGCCGTCATCGGCGAAGTGCCCCCGTACGACAGCTGGATCGGCGCTTTCCCGGCAAGCCGCTCCCACACCGGCAGCTGGACGTCGAAGTGCAGCCGCGAGGAACCGAGCAGAACCGTCGCGTTGCCTTCGCCGTCGTCTATGCGCCGCCGCTGTATCGCCCACAGGCCGAAGCCGTTGCGCGTGCCCGGGCCAACCCCGCTGGCCCGCCAATACAGCTCCCAGGCGCCGATCAGAACCCCGAAGAGCGCCACCGCGCCCACGAGGATAGCGCCCCAGCGCCGCGCCGGCACCGGGCGCTCGGGCACCGGCTGCGCGACCCCGGGGCGGTCGGAGGCGGTCTGCCGCGCGTACGCGTCGGTGTTTGTGTCAGAACTGGAAGTAGATAAAGGCACTTCCGTCTCCCTGGGCGGCCACAATGGCGAAGAGCATCAGTCCCCACAGCATGCCGATGATCAGCGGCGGAGTTCGCGCCAGCACCGCTTCAAGGGTCCGCGAACGCATGTACCAGTGCGTGAGGAGGAGCGCGGCGACGATGCCCGCCACCATGCAGAGGTTGAAGGTTGGAAGGATGGGTACGGCATCGGTGTTCCCACCGACCATCCCGCGTAGCACGCTCCAGGCCTTGCCGAAGGTCTTCGCGCGGAAGAACACCCAGGTTACGTTGACCAGCGTATAGGTGAGGATGCCGAGACCCACGAATGCGACCGGGCCGGGCCGGTAGTGCGCGAAGCGCGCCCGCAGCAGGCGTTCGGTCGAGAGATAGACGCCATGCAGGCCGCCCCAGACGACGAAGGTCCAGTTCGCCCCATGCCACAGTCCGCCCAGCAGCATGGTCGTCATCAGGGCGAAATAGGTGCGGGCCGGGCCGTGGCGGTTGCCACCGAGTGGGATGTACAGGTAGTCGCGCAGCCACGAGGACAGGGTGATGTGCCAGCGCCGCCAGAAATCGGAGAAGCCCACGGCGGCGTACGGGAAGCGGAAGTTGTCCGGCATCGCGAAGCCCAGGCACAGCGCCGCCCCAATGGCGGTCGTGGAGTAGCCGGCGAAGTCGCAGAAGATCTGCCCGCTGAAGGCAAGCGTGCCCATCCAGGCATCCAGGGTTCCCGCCGCCGCGGTGGCGTCGTACACGCGCTCGGCGGCGCGCGAGAGGAAGCTGTCGGCGAGCACCACCTTGTTGAAGAGGCCGAGTGTCATTAGCGCGAGCCCGAAGCGCAGCTGCTGGGCGCTCGCGCGCCGCGGCGCGGCGAACTGCGGCACAAGTTCGGTCGGGCGCATGATGGGGCCCGCCACCAGGTGGGGAAAGAACGTCACGAACAGCGCGTAGTCGAGGAAACTGCGCGCGGGGGCGGCGCGGCGCAGGTAGACGTCCAGGGTGTAGGACATGGTGGCGAAGGTGTAGAAGGAGATCCCCACCGGCAGCACGATGTCGTAGCGCGCCGGGTGGTAGGCCACGCCGATGCTCGCCATCACGGCGCTGAAGCTCTCCAGCAGAAACTGGCCGTACTTGAAGTAGACCAGCATCCCCAGATTCGCGACCACCGACAGGAGCATCCATGCGTGGCGCGCGGCCTGCCGGCGCGCCCTGACCAGGCCCTGCGCGGCGTACCAGTCGACCACCGTCGACACCCACAGCAGGATCACGAACGGCGGGTTCCACGCCGAGTAGAAGAGATAGCTCGCCAGCAGGAGGTTGGTCTTGCGGGTCTTCCAGCGCAGCGGCAGCGAATGCAGCGCGAGCACGCAGGCGAAGAACACCAGGAAGGTGAGCGAGTTGAAGACCATAGGCGGACCGCGACTGCCCGGTGGCGGGATCGCGGCCGTACTCCCCTGAGGATCCCGTGAGCGGGCTTTGACTCATCATGTCGCGCGGGGCGCGCGAAAAGCAACGCCTGCGACCACGGAGCGCGCCCGCGCGCATCAGCCGTCCGCGGCGGCCATGCGCTTCCTCATCTCCTGTGGCGATACGTCCTCGACGTGAGTGCCCACGGTCCAAACATGGCCGAACGGATCCTCCAGGGTCCCCATGCGATCCCCGTAGAACTGGTCGACGACTGGCCGCTGCGATCTGGCCCCGCCCTTGATGGCGCGATTGAACACCGCATCGACGTCCTCGACGTACAGCACTATGCTGATCGTGGTTCCGCCCAGGGTGCCCGGACCCCGGAAACCCATCTCCGGATGCTCGTCCGCCAGCATGATCATCGAGTCACCGATCTTCAATTCCGCGTGGCTGATCCTGCCCCGCGAATCAGTCATGCGCACGAGCTCGGTCGCGCCGAAGGCGAGTTTGTAGTAATCGATCGCCGCGGCGGCGCCCTTGATAATCAGATACGGCGTCACGGTGTGATAACCGTCCGGAATCGCCATCACGGCCATGGCTGCGCACTCCTCGCGTGTTCGGGACGAGGAGCTTATACGCGAAGGACTGGCGGATTAACGCCACCGGCGTTTTGGCGGGGGCGCCGCCTGTGCCAGCGGCGCGCCACTACCGGGTGCCACCGCGGCGGTAGCGGTACACGAGGGTCAGCGCAACGAGGAAAGGCAGCCCGAACGCCAGCGTCAGCCGGAACGCCTGGGTGAAGGCGGTCGTCACGAGCACCGCCGCCATGAGGGCGGCCCCTAGCAGCGTCGTGAACGGGAAGCCGATCATCCGCGGTCCCGAGCTGCGCGCATCCGCGCGCGAGCGGCGAAAGCGGTAATGCGTCACGAAGATCATCATCCACGTGAACATGGCGCCAAAGGCGGAAATCGATACCATCAGGATTGAAAGCGGACTTGGGCGCGACCACGCTGAGGAGCGCCGCGATGGCGACGCCGCCGCTGGACAGCAGCAGCGCGCGCACCGGCACCCCGCGCTCGCTGATCAGTCCAAGGCTCGCGGGCGCATCCCCGGCGCGCGCCAAGTGAACAGCATGCGGGTGGTGATGTACAGCTGGCTGTTCATCGCCGAGAGCGCGGCGATGAGAATAACGCCGTTGAATATCCCCGGTGCGCCGGGAATGGCGAGCGTGCGCAGCACCTTCACGAAGGGGCTCTCATCGGTGCCCGCGGCCGTCCAGGGCACGATCGCCAGCACCAGCGCGAGCGTCACGAGATAAAACATGATCAGTCGCGCGACAGTGGCGCGGAAGGCGCGCGCGACCGCGACGCGCGGTTCGGTCGCCTCGCCCGCGGCGACGGCTATCATCTCGATGCTGAGGTAGCTGAAGATCGCGACGCTCACCGCGCTCCAGGCACCCCATAGGCCGTGCGGGAAGAAACCTCCGTGATCCACGTAGTAATGGAAGCCGGGCGCGGCGCCGCCGAAGGGCGCGCGCCAGATCACGTAGCCCGCCAGCGCGATGAAGACGACGATCGCGGCGACCTTGACGGCCGAGAGCCAGTATTCGACGGCCCCGAACAGGTTCACACTGCGCGCGTTCACCAGGATCAGCGCGCCGGAGAATCCCACGATGGAGCCCAGCCGGGCAACGCGGGGAACCAGAACCGCATGTACTGGGCGACGGCGGTGACTTCGGTGCCGACAGCGAGCACGATGCAGGTCCAGTACGAGTAGCGCACCAGGAAGCCGGCCAGCGGGCCTAGGTAATACTCGGCGTAGGCGCCGAAAGAGCCGGAGGTCGGATGCGCCACGGTCATCTCGGCGAGACACCCCATGAGCAGCAGTGAGATCAGCGCGCCGATCGCGTAACTCACCGACACCGCGGGACCTGCGATGCCTATCGCGAATCCGCTGCCCAGGAACAGGCCGGTGCCGATGGCGCCACCGATGGCGATCATCGTCATCCGACGCGCGCTCAGGCTATGCCTGAGCCCGCGTTCACGCGCGACGATCTCGTCGAAGCCGTCCGGATCCTCGCTCATGTGCTAGCCCGACAGAATCCTTGGGGAAATAGGATTTTACCGCCCGGGAAGTCTACACTCGACTACAAGCAACACCGGACCTGCGACAACGACGACTGCGATGCCGCGAAATTCACGCTACCGCGCTCCATGCCAGGTCGGGCTGCTCGTTAGCTTCGTGTGCGGCATCGCCGCCGCCGACAACGCCGTGCTGGACGCGCTGAGTTCCACGGACGCGGCCGCCGGTCTGCACGCCGCCCTGTCGCAGGGAATCGACGTCGCGGTCGCGCAGCTTGGCGCGCCGGGCGGATTCGGGCACGACCCAAAGGTCGCGATTCGGCTGCCCGATCCTCTGGACAAGGCGGAGAAGCCGCTGCGGATGCTCGGCATGGGATCCGAGGCCGACCAGCTGAAGGAGACCATGAACCACGCCGCGGAGCTCGCGGTCGCGCAGGCGAAGCCGGTGTTCAAGCAGGCGCTCCAGCACATGACACTCACCGATGCCAAGGACATCCTGGCCGGCGGCGACGGCGCCGGGACGGCATATTTCAGGAAGGCCACCAGCGCCGACCTGACCACGAAGTTCAAGCCCATCGTCGCCACTGAGACGGCCAAGCTGGGTCTGGCCGCGAAGTACGACGAATACGCCGGCAAGGCATCCCAGATGGGTCTCATGCCGGCGAAGGACGCGAACCTGAACGACTATGTCACGGAGAAGGCGCTCGACGGGCTG
>JANYBG010000153.1 GCA_025360865.1 Pseudomonadota bacterium
TGCGGCCGCTCAGGATGCCCAGCGCTTAACGTACTTTATTCTCCCGTTCGTCAAGAGACCCCCTCATGGGCGCACTGAGCTGAGACCTTGTCCTCCCGATCGGCGCCGCGGCTCAGCAGGCGCTCGCCCGGAACAGCTGCACGACGGCCTCCGCCGCGCCCCAGCCGGGGGTCAGGGCTTGTCCGCCGCTCCGCCACGCGCGAGCTGCAGCGTGCCACCGCTGCCCAGACCGCCGCGCAGCACGTAAACATCGAAGCCGCGCTCGACCAGGATGTAAGCGGCAGCCGAGCTGCGCCGGCCGGTGTCGCAATACACGATGTAGGGGGTGTTGCGGTCAAGCGTCGAGAGCTTCAGGCGGATCAGATACAGCGGCACGTTGAGCGCGCCCTCGATGCCGAGGTTCTGGTGTTCGCTGGGCAGGCGCACGTCGAGCCAGCGACCGCCGCGGGCGATGACCTGCGTCGCCTGCTCAGAGGTGACCCATTGCAGCAGCGGCTCGTTCATGAGCTCGCGGAAGTCCTGCTTGTTCAGGCGCATGAGGATGCCGTCAGTCAGCATCGTGACGGTCGCGTTACGCTTGGCTTCGGCGATGAGTGACTCCTCGCCGAAGCTGTCCCCGACGCCCAGCTCGGCGAGCTTGATGCCCTCGCGGCTGAGCGGGGTCTCGCGCGTCACCGTGCACTTGCCCTGGACGATGATGTAGAAGAAGTCGCCCTCGTCGCCCTGCTTGATGACCACCTCGCCCTTCTTGCAGGGCGTGCGCTGCAGGCGCTGGAAGATCGCCTGGATGTTCGCCGGCGGAATGCGGTGGAAGGCATTGGTCTGCAGCAGCGTGGTCATCCAGTCATCGGAGCCGGCGCGCTGCAGCTGGGCCTGGAGTTCCTCGACCTCGTAGCTGCCGGTCTGGTCCCAGGTGATCATGACATCGAGCAGGTCGCTCTCGATGGAGAGGTAGCTGACCTCGTCCACGCTGCGCAGCGTCACGCGCCGCGGCAGGTTCGGGTACAGGGGATTGCGGGCCTCGGGCGTGCCGCCCCGGATGGTGGCGATCTTGCGGTCACCCTGGGTGGCCTCGAGCTGGCCGCTCACCAGCCACACCGTGCGCTTGTCCGAATCCCCCTGCGTCATCAGCACGCGCCCGGGCGTCAGGGTCTTGACGCTCACTTTCTTGGCGAGCGCGGTCAGGTTCTCGCGTTTCATGCCGTCCATCGGCGCGAACGACTGGAGTAACTGGGCGGTGGCGGACTGCTCCTCGGACATGTTTCCCAAGAATCTTTTCGGCTACGGTCGTGTATGAAAACGAGGCTGAATCAAGACGATACCAACCGCGGCACCTGGCGTGGCGCGGCGCTTTTCAGATGGTAGCACAGGGTGTTACGGGCGCCGGACGCCGGTCACGGTTTGTCCGGGCCCGCGAGGGCGCTCCAGTGGGCATCGGGCGTGAAGCGCGCGCCGTGCCGCGCGGCCAACTCGCTAAGACGCGCCACGACCGCGGAGATTCCCCGCGCGCGCGCGTAAGTGAGAGGTCCGCCACGGAATGGCGCGAAACCGGCCCCGAAGATCACCGCCGCATCGACCAGGTCCGCATCCGCGACGATCCCCTCGCGCAGGCACGCGACGCACTCATTCACCATGACGAGAATCAGTCTATCGGTCAGGTCCGCGGGCGCGGCTGTCGCGGCCGGTGGCTTCACCGCCTTGCCATCCACCCAGGGGTAGAAGCCCCGGCCGCTCTTGCGGCCGAGTTGCCGCGCGGCCAGCAGTTCCGTCAGGCGCGGGCTCGCGGTGACCGGTCGGTGCAGCTGCGCGGCGATGATCTCACCGACGTGGGCGGCGACATCGAGGCCCACCACGTCGATGAGCTCGATCGGGCCCATGGGCATGCCGAAGTCCACCGCCGCGCGGTCGATGGCCGCCAGCGGTACGCCCTCGGAAGCGGCGAGCATCGCCTCGAACATGTACGGAGTGAGCACGCGGTTGACCATGAAGCCCGGGGCGCTCTTGCAGGGGATGGGGAGCTTGTCGAGGCGCCGCGCGAAGCCTGTGGCCAGCTGCACCGCGGCCTCCTGTGTCCCCTGCCCGTGGATGATCTCGACGAGCGGCATCTGCGCGACGGGATTGAAGAAGTGCAGGCCGACCAGCCGGCCGGGCTGGGTGAGTTTCGCGGCCAGCGGCTCGAGCATGAGGCTCGAGGTGTTGGTGGCCAGGAGCGCTGAGGCCTTCATGCGCGGCTCAAGCCGCGCGTACAGCGCCTGCTTCGCCTCAAGGTTCTCGAAGATCGCCTCGATCACCACATCGGCATCCGCCACGCCTGCGCCCTCGACATCCGCGCTGAGGCGCTCCAGCGCCGCCGCGCGCTGCGCCGGATCGCGCACGCGCTTCTCGAACAGCTCCCGCGCCCGCTTCACGGCAGGCTCGATGTACTCCATCGCCCGGTCCTGGAGGGTCACGGTGAACCCGCGCAGCGCCGACCAGGCGGCGATGTCCCCGCCCATGACGCCCGCGCCGACCACGTGCACGCGCGCGAGTTCCCGCGCCGCCTTGCCGCCGGCGGCCTTCAGCCGGTCCGTCAGCAGGAACACCCGCACGAGGTTGCGCGAGGTCGGGTCCAGGAACAGCTTCGCCATCGAGCGCGCCTCGGCATCGAAGGAGGCCTCGCCGTGGGCCCCGTGGGCCGACCACAGGTCGATCATCGCGTACGGGGCGGGATAGTGGGCGCGCGGAGCGCGGCGGGCCACCTGGGCGACCAGCGTGCCCTTGATGAACGGTCGCACGAGGGCATTACTGAGGATGCGCTCGGGGAACGGGGCGCGCCGCCGCGCGGGCGGGTTCAGCGCGCAGGTGCCCGCGGCGGCCCGCAGTTGCCCATCGGGCACGAGCTTGTCCACCAGCCCGATCCGCAGCGCCTTCTCAGCGCGGATCGCCTTGCCGGTGAGCATCATCTCCATGGCCGGGCGCACCCCGACCAGGCGCACCGTGCGCACGGTGCCGCCAAAGCCTGGGTGAAGTCCAAGCTGGACCTCCGGAAGCCCGAGCGACAGGCGCGCATCGCCCACCGCCACGCGGTAGTGGCACGCGAGCGCGAGTTCCAGGCCCCCGCCCAGGGCGAAGCCGTGGATGGCCGCGACGCTCGGGCAAGGCAGCGCCTCCAGCCGGTCGAACACCTTCTGGCCGCGGCGCGTGAGGGTGTAGCCGGTGGCCTCATCCGTCAGCTGCGTGAATTCCTTGATGTCGGCGCCGGCGATGAAGCCGCTCTTCTTGGCGGAGAGGATCACGAGGGCCCTGGGTCTCTGGCGCTCGATGTCCCCCAGCAGGCCGTCCAGCTCCGCCAGCACCGTGGCGGACAACACGTTCGCGGAGGTACCCGGCTTATCGAGGCTGAGCCAGGCGATGCCATCGGCATCGCGCTCCAGGGTCCAGGCGGGGAGGGCGGGTACATTCATGGTGGGGCTCTCGGGGATCAAGGCTGCGAAGGATGCGGTCAGTCTTCAGGCGGCCGAGACCCGCGGCGCGCTGCCGGCCTGGGCGTTGATCTCAAGGTCGCACACGATCGGGCGATGGTCGGAGAAGCGCACGTCCGGCACACGGAAGTTCGTCACCTCGATCCCCGCGCTCACCAGGATGAAGTCGAGCTCGACCCGCGGGATGCGCGCCGGGAAGGACGGCAGCCCCTGGGTGTTGGCGCTGCGCAGACCCGCGGCGCGCATGAAGAGGTAGATCTCGTGGTTGCCCCAGAATGTGTTGAGGTCGCCGGCGACGACGACGGGCTTGGTGGATTTCATGATCAGGTCGTGCAGGTAGCGCAGCTGGTATTGCCGGTGCCGGAACTTGACTGAAAGGTGCACCAGGAACACGCACACTTCCGCGAGCTCAAGCTCGATGATCAGCCGCTTGATGCCCGTGTCGAAGTAGTGGAAGCGCTCCGCGTGCGCGCTCGGACCGGACAGGAAGGCATTACCCTGCTTGCGCACGATGGGCATGAACTGGTTGAAGGAATCCGCGCCGTACTTGGTCTGGAAGGTCGAGTAGTGACCGAGCTGCTTGGCGATGTAGTCGGCCTGGTTGAGCTTGCCGGTGCGGATGGAGCCAGTATCGACCTCGATGAGGCCGACGACATCCGGGCTTTCCGCGCGGATGAACTCGGTGATCCCGCTTAAGACCTTGCGGTTGCTGCGCAGGTACCCGGCCCCGGGCAGCGGCAGGTGGAAGGCGGCGCCGGTGCCGGTGGCGTAGCGGATGTTGTAGACCAGTAATCGCAAGCGGTGCGTCGTCCTCGGGGGGGGGTTGCTGCGGGGCACGACATTCTATCTTGCCCTCCCGGGGGCGGTGTCGGCGCGGCACCCCAGTCCCGGGGGCGGGCCGGTCCCGGAGGCCGGCCGGGCGGGTATCCCCGCAGCGCGCGCTTTATGCGAAACTTCAGCCCGTGTCACAGGCCAATCCATTCCGCCTCTTCGTCACGCACGCCTGGGCGGCCAGTGATGACTATCTGCGCGTGTTCGAGTACCTCGAGAGCTCGCAGAACTTCTTCTATCGCAACCACAGCACCCCTGAGGTGCGTCCGGGCGGGGACAAGGAAGCGCTGCGCGAGGACCTGCGCCGGCAGATCGGACCGGTGGAGGCGGTGATCGCCCTGTCGAGCCTGTTCGAGACCGACAAGGACCTGCTCACCTTCCAACTCCTGTTCGCGCAGGCGGGCAAGAAGCCGGTGATCCTCATGAAGCCCTTTGGCAATGCCAAGTCCGCGCCCAAGTCGATCCTGGATCTTGCGAGCGAGGTGGTGGACTGGGATCAGCGGGCGCTGGTGGATGCGATCCGCGCGCACGCGCGGCAGGAGAGGACCGGTCGCTGGGACACCATCGAGTTCAAGCTCGACTAGGCACGCAGCCGGTGCGCCCTCGCGCTACGCCTCCTGGGCGTAGAACGGGATGACTTGCGGCGCGCCCTTCTTCGACCGCGTGCCCGGTGCCGCCACCGCGGGAGCGGCCATCAGCAATTCGGTCTCGGTGGGGCGCAGCGATTCGCGCACCAGCGCCCCGTACAGGCGCACGAGGCTGCAGGCGATCTCATCCGCCTCGAGGTTCGACATCTTGCGTACCGTGGCGCGCACGGGGTCTTCGCCGCGCTGCGGGCGCTCGCGCGTGAGTGCCTCGAGGCAGGCGCGGAACTGGTCGCGCAATGGCTCCGGGATGTTCTCCGGGTTGACCTGCGAAAGGTGATCGCGGTACGCCTCGGCGAGGCGATCCTTGATCGAACTGGAACGCGCCAGCACGAGTGCGGCGCCTTCGAGCTGCTGCCATGTGGTGTCCATCGCTACCTCGGTGGGCCCGTGCGCCAGGATCTGTGCTCCGCTGGAGCCTGCGCGGGGCGGCGTCGGTTGGTTATTATTGTGCGGTCGAAGGGAAATCCAGCAGGCTCAGGCAGCTACGGCGGAAATATAGCGCAGAGTCCGCGGACAATATAGAGCTGTTGGCAACCCCGCGCGGGCCCGTTACCCCAGCCCCCGGGGCCAGTCGCGCGTGGAAGGGTTCGTTTCCACGCGAACTTACCGTCACAACTATCTCATTTGAAACTATTTCGTGTCCCGGGATGGCACCGGGTCATCGTTGCCAGCAGTAGACCGTGTTGTCCGCCCCGCCACTGTCCGTGGCGAACTGCCGGCCGGCGGAGTCCACGCCGAAGGTCTGGCATTGGGCATCCTGAGCCTGGCTCTGGCCAGCGACCGGGGTGGCGATGAGGTAGTAGGAGGGAGCCGGCGGCGGGCCCGCATTCGGATCGCAGTTCGCCGCCGGACTGCAGGCGGTGACCGTGTAGTAGCCCGTGCCCACCACCTGCGGGAAGACGGTGTAGCCGAAATCGGTGGCGGTCTGGGAGTAGGCCACCCCGTTGGTGCTGAAGAAGCGCTCCTGGCGGCCCGCCAGATCCAGCAGCGCCGTGCGTGCCTCGGTGCGTCGCGCCTTGCGGATCTGGCTGAAGTAGGAGGGCACGGCGATGGTGATCAGGATGGTCGCGATGACCACGACGATCATCAACTCGATCAGCGTGAAGCCGCCTGCCCGGTGAAGTGGCCCGTGAGCTCGTGTTTTCATGATGCGTTCCCTTGCCGGCGCTAGCGCCGCTCGACCCAGCTCAGGCGCCGGCCGGAGGTATTGGTGGGCAGGTTCAGCCCCAGCGCGCCGCCGAGGATGTTGTTCGTGCCGTTCTGCACCTGGTTGGTCTCGTACACCAGGTACTTGGTGCCGGCGTTGTTGGCGACGACGAACGAGCTGCCGGTCGCATTGGTCTGCATGGCGACCGCGTGCGCGTCCAGGTAGGCCGGATTGGTGTTCACGGCCGCGTTCGCCGCCTCCGCGGGCGGCAGGAACACCTGGTTGAACGCCGCCCCGCTGAGAGCCGACAGCACGTAGGTGAAACCGGCGTCTCTGACGTTGAGGCACGAGATCGGGCTGTTGCTCGCCGGCACAAGGGAATTCACCGTGAGCGCCTGCGCGACCAGCTGCGGTCCATAGATGATCTGTTCCTGCACGCCCGGCAGGTTGATGTACCAGCCGTACTGGGGGGTCGCGTTGCAGGCGACCGGCCCTGCCCAGCAGATGGCGGCCGCGTTGACGATGTCGCGGTTGAAGGTGGCGGGATCGATCGTGATCGCCTGGCTCTGCAGGTTCGCGTTCGTCATCGTGCGGTTGCCCCCACCCAGCCCGAGACCGCCCGCCTGCCCGCCGGTGAGGCTCGCGTATTGGGCGCCCGAGCTCGCGTTCCAGGCGGTGAGGTTCCAGTCCCAGATGCTGTACAGCCCCTGGGTGCCCGGGGCGAAGGTGGTCGGGCTGTTGTTCGTCAGCGGGAACTTGCGCCCCGTGCCGAACATGATCATGAGCTGCTGCTGCGCACCGGCGCTCGGTGAACCGGAGGCCAGCACCAGTGCGGTGGTGATCGGCTGGTTAGCCCCAGCGGCGAACAGCGGCCCGGGGGTGAGCTGCCAGTTGGCCTCACGGTTACTGGTCAGGTCGAAACGCCACAGGTTGCCCAGGAGGTCACCAGCGTAGACGTAGTCGCTGACATGGTCCCCGTCCAGATCGGCGGCCGAGGGATACGCGATGCCATTGGGCGTGCCGGGGCTCCCGGTGTTGGTGCTCAGATAGTAGAAGGTCCTGGCGGCCGTCGCCGGGTCGATGGTCATGATGAAGATGCCCGCATCGCCGCTCACGCTGCCGTAGCCGTTGCCGAAGATCACCGCCCACTTGCCATCGTGCAGCCGGCGCAGCTGCGGAGTGCCGTAGGTTTTGCCGAGGTTATTGGCGCAGTTGGCCACGTTCGCGCAGACGAGGTTGGCGGCGCTCCACTCACCCACCACCAGGGAACTGGCGTTGCCCTCGGTGAAATTCGCGCTCGTGGGAGTGGTGACGTCCAGGGCGTATAGCGCACTGCCGCCCTCCCCGAGCCCGCCAACCAGCCACGAGTGCCACTGCCCGCCGTAGAACACATCCCCGGACCCGGGGGTGGCATCGACGAAGAAGTTGTGGCCGTACAGCGGGCTGGAAAAGTCCACGTTCGCGGTGGCCGAGTGGATCGTGTTCACGATCGCCCCGGGCATGTAGGCCAGCACTTCCACGCCGTCATTCGGGGTCGCGGCGTTGTTGACGAAGGTGCCGGTGGCATCGTACGAGCCACTGCGGAAGCCATGCAGCAGCCCATCGTTCGAGCCCACGTACACGACATTCAGCCGGGTCTGTTCGGCGGTCGTGAACTGAGGGTAGGTCTGCGCACCCACGGCGTTCTCGGGCATGGCGGCCGCATAGAGCCGGTCGCCCCAGGTCGCGACGTAGGGATCGATCGGCGGCCCCACCCAGACGGGGCTGGAGTCCACGACATCGCCCAGAATGTTGTCCACGCGGCTGCGGAACAGTCCCACGCCGTTGACGTCGATCTCGTTGGTGCGGTCACCGCGCAGGAAGTTCACGCGGTTGGCGTTGTAGGGGGTGGCGTCTCCGAAGTTGATGGTCTGCCGCTGCCCGCCGCCTGGCGAGCTGGTCAGGTTGCCGAAGCGGAAGGGGATTCCCTGGCTGCCGTTCCACGACAGGATCGTGCGGCTGTCAGGCGCGAGCGCCGTGATGGGTCCGGGGGCGCCGGTGCTTTGGCAGAACTCCGCCGGGTCCACCCCGGTGAGGGTGCACGAGCCGTCCCAGTTCGGCGTCGCCGCGATGATCACATTGCCCAGGGCATCGAGCCCCAGACCGCTCGCGGTCACCCGACCGGTCCAGGTGGCCGGGTTGTAGTAAGCGAAGTAAGCCTGGGCGCCGGTCTGGATTTTCGCCGACTGCTTCTCGCTCACGCCCGCGGAGTTGTCGGCGGTCGTGGCGGGGTCGGCCTTGAAGCACAGGATCTCGTGGATATTCGTGGCGCCGCCGGTGGAGCCGGCGAAACCAAACAGGAAGTTCGCCGGCAGCGGGCCGTTGGAGGCGGAAATGCTCTGGTTCTTGATCACCGAGGTATACGCGCCCCCATTGATGCTGTAACCAAAGCTCATCAGGCCATTCTGGGAGATCTTCAAGTGATAGAAGATCGGGACCGCGAGCCCGCGGTTCATGGCGGCCTCGTTCGCGATCTGCGTCGCCGCCGCCAGCTCCACGTACGCGTTCGGTATCGGCGCGTAGTCATAGACGGGCACCGCGGCGCCGCTGACCAGCAAGGGGTTCGCGGGGTTCACCGGGTCGGCGATGATGCCGCTGCGGCAGGTGGCGCGCACGGCGGCCTGCTGCTGCGCGGGCGTGAAGACGGTCGCGCCGTAGGCGGCGGTGTAGTAATTACTGTGCAGCCAGTTCCAGGCGACATTGCCGGCCCCGCGCAGGCCGATGCGCCCGGGCTTGTAGCCGTAGCCGAGCGCGCTGTTGTCGCCCGTCGGGTTGTTCGGCCCGAGGTAACCGGGCATGAGCGCCACGCCATTGAGGAAGTTCCCGTACTCATCGATGCCCAGGCCCACATAGGCGCCGATCAGGCCGTTGAAGGGGGGGTTCGCGTTCGAGCAGGTGTAGCCCAGGCTACCACCCCAGGAGCCCAGGCCGTTGCCATCCCCCGCGCTGGTGCCGGTGATGGTGGTCGGGTCCAGTGCCGCGGCATCCATCAGGTAGAAGCTGATGCCGTCCGCGCCGTCGCGGCCGGCGCCGCCGGAGTTGCCCCGATAAGTCACGGTCTTGAAGGTGATCGACACGCCCTGGCCGGTCGGGAAGGGGTTGGTCGAGAGAATGCCGCCGTTCTGGGCGAAACCCCCGGGGCTGCCGTTGGTAAAGCGCAGCGCGCCCTTGCCAACCGGATCCGGCAGCGTCTGGGCGTTGCCGGCCACCCCGTTCTGGCCCCCAACCAGGGGTTCTCTGTAATAGCTGGCGCCGATCGTGACGCAGCCCGGGATCTGGCCCTGAATTCCCATGGATGGCTCGATTCCGGCCAGCCGGGAGGCGGTCAGGCAGGCGCCGTTGAAGTAGTACCACGGGTTGTTGTTGACCACGTCGGTGAAGTCTTCACTGATGGCCACCTGCGCATGCAGGCCGAAGGAGGCGCCCAGTGCGACCAAAGCGCCCAGGAACACACTGCAAATGTTGAGCTTCTTCACGGACCACCTCTGTTGACGACGCCCTGCTGGACCTCGTACGTGCTTTCGACGACGGCAACCGTTCCGGTGGTGCCGCCATAACCATAGGCATTGATCTTGTAGGCCTCGCCCTGGGCATCCGCGGCGGGCCCCAGATCGGCGATGTAAAACGTGGGGACCCCGGCATACGTCATCGTGTCGTTCACCGAGCTGCCCGTCTGCCCGGTGGTCAGCATGCCCGGGGACTGGAATTTAACGCCGATCGGCGCCCCGCCGAGCAGCCACGGCACCGTGGCGACGTTCAGACCGAGGTCGCGGTCGAGCCAGTTGGAACAGATCTGTCCCTGGCCCAGCCGCGCATCGAGCACTCCGGCCGGACACGCGGTCGGCGCCTGGGTGGTTTGCGTCAGCCACCACTCCGCGTACTGCTGCGCGCTTTCAGCCGCATGCAGCGCGCGGTCTTTCTCGCGCAGATTCCCGGCGATCTTCTCCTGGGTGCCGAAACTTTTGAACATCCCCATCCCGAGGAGCGTGATGATGATGAGGAGCAGCAGGCTTGTGACCAGTGCCATGCCGCGATGGGCTCCGCGGGTGGGGGGGGCGCGCTTCATGTGTGCACTCCCGCGCGTCCCATGACCTCCACCACGCGCTCGAAAACGAGTGTTGGCAGCTGCCCCCGGCCTGGCGCCACGTACAGGGGGTTCGTGAAGGTGAGCCTCACCAGCACGGTGCTCAAGTTCGCCCAGTCGCCCCCGTTCGGGCCGCCCGCGTTCATTTGCGGGGCGGTGAGGTAGGTATCGACGTTGTAGTCATTGAGGGCGAAGTTGCGCTTTACCCCGTAGAAGATCTGCATGCCCTGCACCCCGTAGACAATGGCGCGCGCATTCGCCGCATTGATGCCGCACATCAGCATGCCGGGAACCCCGCCATTGGGCAGGACGACGGTGAAGTTGTTGGTGTAGACGGCGCTGGGCGCGATGGCGGTATTGGTGCTGCCATCGCACAGGAGCACCCCGTCGTTGATCGCGGTCCGGTAGCGCACTGAAAGGGTGTCAGGGAGCGCCCCGGGCGAGGAACCGGTGAATGCCTGCCCGGTCGCGAACGGCGGCTGGCCGCCGACGTAGGCGGCGCGGGCGGGGAGGGAGGTGGCCGGCACCCACGCCAAGGCGTCCGGGAAGTAGGAGCCGGTCTGAATGACATCCGTGATGACCGTCATGGCGAAGCGCTGCTCGTCCTGCAGCTGTGACAGCGCCTGCTGGTTCAGATAGGTCTGGCGCACGTTCTGCGTGATGGTGAGCAGGCCACCGATCAGAAACAGCGCGATCGCCACGGTGATCATCAGCTCGATCAGTGTGAAGCCACGCGCATGGCGTGTTTGGTCCAGTGCGGATAAGCGGTTTTCATATCGAGACCGACGCGATAACCCCAGCGGTAGAACACCAGCAAGTAAGGATCGCAAACGGTGTATTGCCCGCCCATGGCAAAGGTTTTGCCGGTGAGGAGCTTTTCGATATCGGCATAATAGCCGAGCAAGATTTCTCGGCAAGTGATCTTGATATTTTCTTTGGCCGCTGCGTCATTGGCATAGCGCTCCGGCCTGACGTTGCCCGCAAATGCCACTTGGACACTGGAAGCAAGCCATGCCATCAACGACAAGGCTTCAGCCTGTTTCCAGGTTTCTTTGGGCCATAGCCCCCGTTCTGGGTAACCGCCGCCCAGATACGTAAGGATGGCGACGTTCTCAGTGAGCACCTTGCCGTCGACATTCAGCGCCGGGACGCGGGCCTTGGGGTTGATCTTGAGGTAATCAGCCTTCTTGTTCTCACCATCCTTCAACGAGACCAATACCGGCTCATAGGCGATGCCGAGTTCTTCGAGGATGATATGCGGCGCCAATGAGCACGCACCGGGGGAGTAATAGAGCTTGATCATCATGTTGCCCGAAACTGAGGAGCCCTCATTGTCAAAGATTACAGCCGCGTAATCAAGGATGACGTGTCAAAACGATTGCCGCCTGTCGCCTGCACCTCAGCGTAGAACTGGTCGATTGCGGTCGTCAATGGCAGCTTGGCGCCATTGCGCTTTGCCTCTTCCATGCAAATTCCCAAATCCTTGCGCATCCAATCGACCGCGAAGCCAAAGTTGAATTCGCGCTTCAACATCGTCTTGCCGCGATTTTCCATCTGCCACGACTGTGCGGCACCTTTGGAAATGACATCGAGCACCAGATTGCCATCGAGCCCGGCTTTTTCGGCGAAGGCCAAGCCTTCCGACAGCGCCTGTACCAGACCGGCAATGCAAATCTGATTGACCATTTTTGTTAGCTGGCCGGCACCGGATGGGCCCATCAACGTCGTCGCTTTGGCGAAGCAATTAATCACGGGTTTGGCCGCGTCAAACGCTGCCTGATCACCGCCACACATGACGGTAAGTTGACCTTTCTCGGCACCGGCTTGTCCACCTGATACTGGTGCGTCGATAAATTGGATCCCCTTGCCCCTTGCCCCGTCATAAAGTTGCCGTGCGACATCAGCTGAAGCGGTCGTGTGATCGACGAGAATAGTGCCGGGTTTCATTGCCGCGAGTGCGGCCCCGCCAACTTCAATTAGATCTTTGTTGTTGCCCACGCACATCAGGACGATGTCCGCGCCAGCGACGGCGTCTTCAGGCGATTTTCCGAGTGCGCCGCCATGCTGCTTGACCCATGCTTCGGCTTTCGCGGTGGTGCGGTTGTAGACAGTGACGCTGTGACCCTTGGCTTGAAGATGCCCTGCCATGGGATAGCCCATTACGCCGAGACCCAGAAATGCAACTTTAGTGCTCATGCCCAACTCTCCTATCGATTGGTGACTGTTTTTAGGATTTTCTCGACCTGCCGGACATCCGCGATACCATAAAAACCGTTCTCGCCTGTCTTCATATTTCCATCTTCGTCTTTGAGGGAAAAGCGCTCGAAAACCAAGTCGCCGCTCCCATCTTCAAGTTCGAAACGCGTGAATTTTTGTATTTTCTTCAATTCGAACGCGCGAATTCTGAAAAAAACGCCAAAGCGCATCAATAACGCTCGCTGGTTAGTCAATACGTACAACGTCTTGGAGCTGTTCCACCGCGGCATAAGCCAAACGAGGAAGAACAGAACCAGGAATGCAAAAAGTGAAATCACCGGAATAACCCAGTTTCCCCAGTCTTCAAAGCCGAAACCAGAGAACAAATCGCTGAATCTAATGCCCAGCGAGAGCAGAACTGCTACACCGGCGACCCATGCGGCTTGCTCAGTACGTCCGTATGCCTCCGTTGGCCGTGCAACCCAAATTATTTCTTCGTCTGATTTCTTTTCCAGCGCAAGTCTTCTGATCCAAACACTAGGCATGGGTCCACAACCAACCGTCGTCAATTTGTGCCGAAGCCTTTCAATTGCTCCTTGTTCACCAAGCATGTTGGGTTCTTTCCCGAAAGGGCATCGTTCATGTTTTCTGCCGCCAACATCGCCATACGCATGCGTGTCGCGTACGTGGCACTACCTATGTGCGGAGTAAGTACAACATTATCCAGCTTTAAGAACTCAAGGTTGAATTTAGGCTCACCTTCAAATACATCGATACCCGCGCCGGCAATGCGGTTTTCGTTCAACGCGGCGATCAGGGCAATGTCATCGACAACGCCGCCTCGCGCGGTATTGATGAAAATTGCCGAGGATTTCATCAACGCGAAGTCATCAGCTTTGATGAAATGGTGGGTGGTTGGCGAGTACGGCACCATGACCACAACAAAATCACTTTCGCGCAGAATGCCTTCCTTGCTGGCAAAGCTTACATTCAGCCTGGCTTCGGTTGCTGCGTCGAGTTGCGTGCGGTTGTGATATTGCACCCGCATATCAAAACCCGATGCGCGCCGCGCAATCGTCTGACCGATGCGTCCCATGCCGATGATGCCCAGCGATGCGTGGTGAATATCGGTACCCAGCCATTGTTGAAGCGCGAAACCTTTTTCCCACTCACCATTGCGTAGTCGCCGCTCAGTTTCGGTGATACGCCTCGCCGCCGCCATCAGCAGCGCAAACGTGAGGTCAGCGGTAGTGTCGTCGAGTACACCGGGCGTGTTGGTCACTTTCACGCCGCGTTTGCTCGCCTCAGTGACATCGATATTGTTGTAACCCACGGCGATGTTGCTGACGACTTTTACAGTAGGACAGGCATCGAAAAAAGCGGTATCAATCTTTTCGGTCAGACACGCGATCACGCCCGTACAACCCTGCGCACGCGCGCGAAGCGCATCCGCATTGAGGATTTCATCGCCCTC
>JANYBG010000185.1 GCA_025360865.1 Pseudomonadota bacterium
GACAGCGAGGCCGCGCTGGTCGTGCCGGATGACTTCGCCAAGGGATACGACCGCATGGTCGCGCAGGCCGGGATGCTGTTCGGGTCGCGCCTCTATCGCCACTACACCTGGCTCTTCAGCCTGTCGGACCACGTCGCGCACTTCGGCCTTGAGCACCACGAGTCCAGCGATGACCGGGTCGATGAGAACGCCCTGTCGGAGGCGCCGTTGCGCGACCGTGTCGCGGAACTGCTGGCGCACGAGTACGTGCACAGCTGGAACGGCAAGTACCGCCGCCCGGCGGGGCTGCTCAGCCCGGACTACAGCCAGCGGATGGATGGCTCGCTCCTGTGGGTGTACGAGGGCATGACGCAGTTCTGGGGCGAGGTCCTGCCGGTGCGGGCGGGCCTGGTTTCCGCGCAGAACTACCGCGAGGGGCTCGCGGCGAAGGCCGGGGACTTCGACATCCAGATCGGCAATCGCTGGCGGCCGCTCGCGGACACCGCGGCCGCCGCGCGGATCCTCTACGACGCGCCAGCCGCCTGGGCCAACAGCCGTCGCGGCACCGACTTCTACGAGGCCGCCGAGTTCCTCTGGCTGAACGTGGACGCGGAGTTGCGGGCACGCTCCGGCGGCAAGTCCAGCATCGATGACTTCGTCAAGCGCTTCTGCGCGGGCACCAGCGGCCAGCCCGCGCTCAAGCCCTACGTCGAGGAAGACATCTACACCGCGCTCTCGGGCGTGGTTCCCGCGGACTGGCGCGCCATCATCCGGCGACACCTGGATTCCAAGGGGCCGGACGCGCTGCTGGACGGGCTGAGGAACAGCGGCTGGCAGCTGACCTACACCGCGGCGACGAACAGCTATCTCGAGACGGCCCAGAAGCGCCGCAAAGTGGTCGCGCGTGACTGGTCGATCGGCTTCAGTGTCGATAAGAGCGACACCATCATCGACACGGTCGAGGACCGGGCCGCGGCGCGCGCCGGCGTCGGGCCTGGCATGAAGCTCACGGCCGTGAATGGGCGCAGGTACACCGCGGAAGTCCTGGATGCGGCGATCGCCGAGGCGCATAAAACCCAGAAGCCCATCGCGCTGCTGATGCAGAACGATGACTTCTTCAGCACCCTGAGCGTGCCTTACTACGACGGGCCGCGCTGGCCGCACCTGACGCCGGTCGCGGCGAAGCCGGACACGATGACCCAGGTGCTCAAGGCACGCACCAACTAGGGCTTGGCCTGAACTGTTGGCCTGGGGTGTCGCAAGGCATAGACTGCGCGCCTCGCCGACGCGCCGTCGCGCGCGCCAGCTCAACCCCGCATCCAGCGGAACAAGGGGAGCGATCATGAGAAAATTGATTACCGTGGTGTTGCTTTTGGGGTCCGGTGCCGCGCTCGCGGCCGGCCCGTTCGACGGAACCTGGAAAGCGCGAATGGACTCGATGAAGGTCACCGGCAAGCCCGATTCCTGGGTCCTGGCCGATGGCATGTACGAATGCGCCAGCTGTTCTCCGCCGTACAAGGTGAAGGCCGACGGGCGCGACCAGAAAGTATCCGGTCATCCCTACTACGACACGGTCGCCGTGACGGTGGTGAGCCCGACCGCGATCGAGGTCTCCCGGAAGAAGGCCGGCAAGCAGGTCGCGATATTGAATGTCGTCGTCGCCGGCGACGGCAACACGCTCACCGGCACGTTCAAGGATTACACCGGCGCGACGGTGGCCACCGGGTCGTTCAGCGCGAAACGCGCGGCCGGTGCTCCGGCCGGATCGCACGCGGCTTCCGGGTCCTGGCTCACCGACAAAATGATGGATGCCAACGATGCGGCGACGGTCGTGTCCTACCAGATGACGGACACGGGATTAAGCGCGCGCTTCAACGGCCAAAGCTATGAAGCGAAGTTCGACGGCAAGGATTACCCGGTGAAGGGTGATCCGGGCGGCACGGTCGTGTCGCTGCGCAAGGTCGATGCCAACACCGTCATCGAGACCGACAAGCGCCAGGGCAAGATTGTGGACGAGGTGCGCATGGCGGCCGCCGCGGACGGGAAGACGATCGCCGTGAGCGATAACGCCGTTCCCTTCGCTCAAGTCACGACCTACACGCTGGAAAAGCAGCCTTAGGGGCGCCTGCGCAGGGACGCGCCGTCCGCGGCGCGTCCCTGGTGCTCGAGGCCGGCAACCCGCCGGCGGTGGGTTCAGACGCCACGCTCGGGCTTGATCGCATGAAGTGGCTTAGCCACGATTCATCGGTGTTCAATGCGGCGTGCTCGAAGGACTGTTTGTCGAGGGCGTGCGCCCGACACGCGCCACCAGGTCCGCCACGAAGTCTCGTTCGGTGGACTGTTATGAGTGTGCCCAAGTACGGGGGGAACTGCGTGCGCGCGGATTCGCCCGGCGACAATCCCCCGCGGCCTCTGTTAGCGCTGGCGGTGAGTTCGACCCGGTGTGTCGGGAAGCCGTCACGCACCGGGTCGTCGCGGGAGCGCTGGGCGTGGGAATACTCCGTGAATAGGCCAGCAACACGGCACTCGTGGCGCGCCCGCCTGCGTCTTCGTGAGCCGCGGCTGATCACGGCCAAGCGGGAAACTCTATGCCCGGTGTTCTGCGGATCGCGCCGCGTGATCGCGTCGGCCGATGGCTACGTCGTCGCGCCGCATCCGTGCCCTGTCAGGCCTTGGGGGGCTTCACCGGCTTCACGACCTTGTCCGCTTTCTTCGCGCGCTCAGCCAGTGGCTTCAGCAGCTCCTCGAGCGGGGCGAACAGCGCCGCGTATTTGTAATCCGGCACCTGGAACTCCCAGCCAGCCAGCTGCGCCGTGAGTCGCCGCGCATCGGCGTCGCCGGCGGGCGCGCTGGAGTTCTCCGTGAGGGTGATCATCGAACGCGTCCCGTCCTTGCGGCCGCTGACCTGGACCTCGAGCCCATCGAAGGTCCGGAAGATCGCGCGCGAGGCCCGGGCATCCGGGGCGGCCGGGGCCCTGGCTACGTCCTCGAGGGTGAGTGAGCTTAGCGCCGCGGCGAGCGCATCCGCGGCGCCCGGGCTGCTCAGTTCGCGGCCCTTGGGGATGGGCGCGACCGTGAAGTCATTCTGTTCCGCCTTCTCGCGCGAGGCCGTGAAGGCGGGACCTTCCGCGGGGTGCTCCTCGATTTCGCGTACGCGCTCGGGGGCAAGATCCAGCAGCGTGCGCTCGAGCCACCCGCGCGGATCCGCGTCGACATTGAGCGCGGGCGCGACGAGCAGGCTCTGCGCCGTGTCGGGGCTGCGCGCGTAGCCGGACTTGGCGCCGGAGGGCTTGCCCACGATGAGGGCCCACTTGGCTGCCGGGGACTCAACGTCCACGCGCGTGCCCGCGGACTTAGGGGAAGCGATGTCCTCCACGCCCAGCTGCGGGTAGTTGGCCGGCAGGCGGGTCTTCTCTTCCACGACATTCAGCGCACCGAGGTCCAGCAGGAGCTTGCGCACCTTGGAGCGATCGGCGGGCCAGCCGCGCTCGGTGACCATCCAAGCCGTCCCGTTCCGGCTCAGCGTCGCGTGCGTCTCATCGCCCCGGCGCAGGGTGATCTGGGTCACCGCGTTCACGCCGCGCTCAAGGCCTGGCAGTACCAGGTCACCGGTGAGCGTGGCGCGCTCGAGGTGACGCAGCGAGGACAGCCAGATGGAGAACGCGATGACGAGGATCCCGGCCGCGAGCAGCCAGGCCACGCGACGCGCGCTCATATCAGGCCCGCCTTCAGGGTCGAGGCGCGGCGGCGGCGCCAGGTGGCGATGCCGAGCGCGAGCAGCGCGAACAGTAGCGGTACGCCGACGATGTTGATCAGTTTGAGGCGCGTGCCCAGCCCCTTGATGTCCGCATCCAGGCCGGCGCGCACCGCGCGCAGTTCCTTGCGGATACGCGTCTTCTCCAGGCGGAAGTGCCCGATCTCACGCTCCTGCTCGGGGGTCACCAGCACCGATGCCTGGGACTTTTGGTCCTTGGCCTGCAGGCCCGTGAGCTTCTCCTCGGTGTCATGCAGCTGGGATTCCAGTTCCTGCTCCTTGGCGCGGAAGCGCTCGTTCGCCGCGCGCCGCAGCTTCTCGACCCGCTCGAAGGGTCGGGTGAAGGTCGCCCGTCCGCGCACGCTGATCAGATCGGCGCTGCCGGCGAGGTTGCCGAGCGCGTTCTGCACCACGTCGCCGTTGCTCGCCCAGGCCTGCGCGACCTGCTGGCCAAAGAAGTTCTGCATCCGCACCCAAAGGAAGTCGGACAGCATGTCGGTGTCGGCGAAGACGATGAGGCTCATCGGGCGGTTGGGCAGGGACGACTTGAGGTCCAGCTGGCCCGCGGGCAGCGTCACGCCCGCCGGCGGGCCGTCCGGGAACGCCGTATGCGCCAGGCCGCTGACGCGCGCGGCGAGTGTGTAGCGGACCCCCGTGGGCTTAAAGCCATCCAGGAGGCTCGCCGGGTCCTGCAGCAGGCGGAAGCGCGCGGACGGCAACAGCTGCGCATCCGTGCTCGATTCCAGCAGCGGCTCGAAGCGCATCCGCGAACCCTCGATGGGTGCGAGGGCGCCGGCCATGGCCATGTTGATGTTGGACAGCCCCGCGGTCACGACATCATCCGAGAAGCTCGACTGGTCGAGGCCGAGGACGCCGGGGTGCGTGACCGGTTCCTCGCCCTCGCGCATGGTCACCGCGAGCGCGCGTCCACGGTCAGCCACAACCTTGCTCGCGTCGAACGCCACCCCCCAGGCCGCCAGCAGCGCGTCCGGGTGCGAGGACTTGTCGGCGACCATGGCCGCCATCGGGTTTTGCGGGTCCCCGCCGCTCACGTCGTTCTCCGACAGCGGGTCGATGAACATGAGGATGTGGCCGCCGCGCAGCGCGAACTGGTCAATGGCGAACTGCGTCACCGGCGACAGCGCTTTCGGGTGCACGAGCACCAGCACGTTCACGTCCGGGTCGATCCGGGTCGCCCCGGGCGCGAGCGCGCGCACCTCGAACAGCTGCCGCGCCTCACTGAGTACCATCCAAGCCTCGCGGGTGCGCCCGGACTCTGCATCGGTGTTCGAATCCATCGGCAGCGTCGAGAGCCAGGCGACCACCGGCTTCTTCGGGTTGGCGAGCTGGTAGACGAGCTTGATGACGTCGTACTCGAGGAACTGCTCCTTGTGCGGGTCGAACACCTCGACGGCCGCGTGCCCGTCGGTGGAGTTGGTGCCGGCGAGGCCGAAGTAGAACTGGCCGCCAGCCGCCGCCACTGGCATGCCGCGCACGCCGAGCTCCGCGGCGCGGTCCTCTTCCTCGGAGAACGGCTGCGGGTCGATGACGTGCAGGATGAGCTTGCCGTTGGCACGCCCGGCCAGCTCCTCGAGGAACTCGCGCACCCGCGTGCCGTAGGTCTTCAGCTGCGGCAGTTGCTGGGCGGTCTTCTCGGAATAGAAGAAGTAGAGGTTGATCGGCTCTTTGATGCTCGCGAGGATGCGATCGGTGCCGGCGGCGGTGGTGTAGAGCCGGTTCTCGGTCAGGTCGAGGCGCCAGCCACGCAGGGCGTGGTCGAACAGCACCGTGAGTCCGATGAACAGCAGCGCAAGGCCCACGAGGGCCGCGCCGCCGAGTGTCGAGCGTTTGGTCATGGGCGAACTCACTGGTCGGCCTTGCGCATGTCCAGCGCGATCGTGGTCGCCAGCAGAAAGAAGCCGATCAGCATCGCGAAGTACAACAGGTCGCGCACGTCGATCACGCCCTTGGCGATCGACTCGAAGTGCGTGAGGAACGAGAGCGAGGCGACCGCGTCCACCAAGCTCAGCGGCGCCCAGCCGCGGAACACGTCGAGCACCAGCGGGAAACCCGCGAGCAGGAAGGCGAAGCAGGCGACCACGCCCAGGATGAAGGCGATCACCTGGTTGCGGGTCAGGGCCGACATGCACGAGCCGATCGAGAGGAAGCCACCCGCCAGGAGCGCGCTGCCGAGGTAGGCGGCGAGTATCGCGCCGTTGTCCGGCTTCCCCAGGTAGTTGACTGTGAGCCACAGCGGGAAGGTGAGGGCGAGGGCGAGCGCGGTGAACGCCCAGGCGGCGAGGAACTTGCCCAGCACCGCGTCCCACAGCAGCACCGGCTGCGTCATCAGCAGCTCGATGCTGCCGGAATTGCGCTCCTCGGCCCACAGCCGCATGGACAGCGCGGGAATCAGGAACAGGTACAGCCACGGCTGGAAGCCGAAGAAGGCGTCCAAATCCGCCTGGCCGCGCTCGTAGAAGCCGCCCATGTAGAAGGTGAAGGCGCTCGCCAGCACGAGGAAGATGAGGAGGAAGACGTACGCCAGCGGCGTCGCGAAATAACTCGCGAGCTCACGGCGCATGATGATACCGACATTGCGCATGGCGATCCTCAGGCGGTGATGCCGCGGAACACCTCATCGAGGCGTCCGGACTCCAGCCGCAGGTCCTCAAGCCTGAAGCCGCGCGCGCTGGCGAGCTCGGCGACGGCCGTGAGAATCGACGCGCCGGCGCGGGGCAGGGCGGTCAGGCGCGCTTCGCGCTCGCTCACCTCGACCTCGGCGACGGCGGGAAGGGCTGCGACCGCCGCGCGCGCGGCCGCCAGCTGCGTGGGCTGCTCGAGCTTGAGTGAGACCGCGTTGTGGTAGCGCGAGCGGGCCGCCAGGCGCGCGGGGGTGTCATCGGCGACGATGCGGCCGCGCGCGATGATGACGGCGCGGCTGCACACCGCCTCGACCTCCTCGAGGATATGCGTGGAGATGACGATGATCTTGTCGCGCGCCATGTCGTTGATGAGCGCGCGCACCTCGTGCTTCTGGTTCGGATCCAGGCCGTCGGTGGGCTCATCGAGGATCAGCACCGGCGGGTCGTGCACGATCGCCTGCGCGAGTCCCACGCGGCGCCGGAACCCCTTGGACAGGGTGTCGATGGTCTGGTCGAGCACCGCGCGCAGCTGCAGGCGCTCGATGACGTGGCCCAGTCGCTCGCGGCGGCGCGCGCCCTCCAGGCGGCGCAGGTCGGCGATGAAGCCGAGGAAGCCCGCGACGGTCATCTCCCCATAGACGGGCGCCCCTTCCGGCAGGTAGCCCAGCGCGGCCTTCGCGCCCAGCGGGTCCTCGATCACGTCGTGGCCGCAGATGCTCGCCGTGCCCGAGGTCGGGGTGATGAAACCGGCGAGCATGCGCATGGTGGTGGTCTTGCCGGCCCCGTTGGGTCCGAGAAAGCCGAGCACCTCGCCCGGGCTCACCTCGAAGCTCACCCCGTCGACCGCGGTGAGTGACTCGTAGCGCTTGGTCAGGTGCTGGGTCTTTATCATGCGTTGGCTCTAGAGACGGGTGGGCAGGGGCTAAGTTCCCCGCATGTTTTCAGGGCGCGCGATTGTGACCGCCCCGTGGCACACAATTCAACCTACCGCAAATTCCTTTGTAATATCGCAGGATTAACGTCGATACCTTAGGTTGTACCGAGAATCGCGGCCGAAAGCGCGTCATCGATCCGCCACGGGCCCGTCATGTCGGCGTCAACTGGCGCCCGGAGACTGCGCTGATTCAGGACAGTTTGAAGGGCGCATCGATGCGACTGCTGCACTTCCCTTCCACCGCTCGAACGCGCGGGCACCCGGGCGAGGATGTCCTGAGCGCGCATCTGGAGTTCTCCCGCGGGGCGCCGTTCTGCGCCAACCCCCAGTGCGCGCTGCACGTGCGCATGGCGGACCACCGTGTCAGGGGCGATGGCAACTGGGGGGTGCTGCCCGATGGCCGCGTCTTCGGACCGGGGCCGCTACGGCGGCGCGCTCCTGTGCGACGCCTGCGGCACGCGCCGGGGACCGATCAGGATGATGGCGGCGCTGAGGAACTGAAGCGCCCGCGCGCGCGCCAGTACAAAAGACAAAGCACGCCACCGAGCATGCCGCCGAGGTGCGCGAAGTGGGCGACGCCCTCCCGCCGTCCGGTGACGCCGAAGAACAGCTCGAGCAGCGCGTAGCCGCCCACCACCACCCAGGCGCTCAGCGGGATCGGGATCGGCAGGATGATCACCTTCTGCCTCGGGAAGTACCACGCGAAGGCGAGCAGCACGCCGAACACTCCCCCCGAGGCCCCGACCGTATAGCCCTCGTCATGGAGGAAATGGGTCACGACCAGCTGGGTGATGCCGGCGGCCAGCGCGCATATCAGGAAGTACATGAGGAAGCGACGGCCGCCCCAGAAGCGCTCCAGCGTGCGCCCGAACATGTACAGGGCGAACATGTTGAAAAGCACGTGCAGGATCGAGTTGGGGTCATGCAGGAACGCGTAGGTCAGCAGCTGCCATGGCCGGAACAGGGGGCTGTCGGCCGGCCACAGGGCGAACAGCGTCAGCAACGCGTCGCCGGCGAACCGCTCAAGCACGTAGATTGAGACGTTGAGCAGGATCAGGGCGCGGGTGACCGGGGGAATGGAGTTGAACATCCCCCCCATCTTACCGGGCTTAAATCCGCCGCTGCAGGAAAACCAGATCGAGCCAGCGGTTGAACTTGAAGCCTACCTCGCGCAGGCGCCCGCGCTGCTCGAACCCCAGGCGTTCGTGGAAGCGGATCGAGGCATCATTCGCCGCGTCCACGCCGGCGATCATCACATGCTTCCCCAGCCGCGCGGCGCGCGGGAACAGCGCCTGCACCAGAAGAGTGCCGACGCCGCGGCCGCGGCCATCCGCGCGCACGTGCACGGTGTGCTCGACGGTGAAGCGGTAGCCGGGCCAGGCGCGGAAGTCCCCGAAGGTGGAGAAGCCGCATACGCCCCGCGCATCGCGCGCGACCAGCACGGGATAGCCCTGGGCGGTGCGCGCCTGCCACCAGTCGCGGCGGTCGCCCAGGCTCACGGGATCCGACGAATACACAGCCGTCGAGGTGGCGATCACCTCGTTGTATATCTCGACGAGTCCTGCGAGGTCCGGCTCGGTGGCATCGGCGATGGCGGGCGACTCGGCCATGCGCCCAGCCTAAGCCGCCAGCAGCGAATCGCGCAGGAATTCGATCAGCGGGAGGCGGTTGCTGTGGCAGACGTTGAAGCGCAGCCAGGGGCTCGCGGCCCGGTCCGGGGAGAACAGCGCCCCGCGCGCGAGCAGGATCGAGTGCTCGCGGGCACGGCGCACCAAGTCCTCCACCGGCACCTGGTCCGGGACGCGGCCCCACAGGAACAGGCCCTCGCCGCGGATGTCATCGAAGGTGATGCCGGCGGATTCGAGCGCCGCGCGCGCCTCGCCGCGCAGGCGCTGCAGCCGGCCGCGCAGGCGCTCGACATGGCGCTTGTAGTGGCCGCCATCGAGCACCAGCGTGAGGAAGCCCTCCAACACCGCGGATCCGGAGAGCACTGAGAGGACCTTGCGCTCGACGAGCTGGGCCACGAGCGCGGGATCGGCGGCGACGTAACCCACCCTGAGCGAGGGCCCGATGAGCTTGGTGAAGCTGCCCACGTAGATCACGTGCCGCAGGCCATCGATCTGCGCCAGGCGCACGGCGGGTCCCTCGTGCAGGTCCCCGTAGACATCGTCCTCGACGATCGCGAAGCCATATTTCTCGGCGAGCGAGAGGATGCGATGACAGTGCGCCGGATCGGCGCTCGTGCCGGTTGGGTTGTGCAGCAGCGTCTGCATGAAGAAGGCGCGCGGGCGGTGCGCGCGGCAGGCCGCCTCGAGGGCATCCAGATCCGGCTCGCTGGCGCCACGCGGCACCGGGATGAGGCGCACATGGTGGGCGCGCAGCTGCTCGAAGAGCACGAAGTAGCCGGGGTCCTCGACCAGCACCGCGTCCCCGGGCGAGAGCAGGATGCGCGCCAGCAGGTCAAACGCCTGCGAGGCGCCGTAGGTGGTGACGATGTTGGCGGGGCTCGCCGCGATGCCACCCTGCACCAGGCGCGCGGCGATCTGCTCGCGCAACTCCCCCATGCCCTCAGGCGGGCAGGGCAGCCACAGCTGCGCGCGCCGGTTCTTGGCCAGGCGCTTCAGTTGGGTTTCAAGCGATGCCTCGAGCAGCCAGTTCTCGGGCAGGAAACCGGAGCCGGCCGGGATGAGGTCCGCGCACTGCGACAGCGTCGTTCGCGCCAGCCCCATCGCGTCCGAGGCCGGATCCGGCAGCGCCTCCACCCGGGTGAGCGGGGTGGAGAGTCGCCGCGCGGTCACGAAGAACCCCCGGCCCGCGCGCGACTCGATCAGTCCCCGGGCGACGAGGCGCTCATAGGCGTCCACGACGGTGAAGGGACTCGCGCCTACCTGCTTCGCCAGGCGCCGGATCGAGGGCAGGCGTGTGCCCGCGTCCAGCTGGCCCTCGCGAACCAGCTGGCTCATGCGCTCGCAGATCTGCTCGACCAGCGGCACGGAGGATTCACGACTGAGCTCGAACATCGGCGCGGAAATTCCTACTTCATCACCATCACGATGGCCGTGGCGGCGAGGCTCACCGCCATGACGACATTGAATACCATGCGCGGGCGGGGAGCGGCGAGGAAGTTCTTCAACGAGCTGCCGAAGAGCGCCCAGGCGGCCATGCACGGTACACCGACCCCTTCCATCACCCCGGCCATGTAGGCGCTGCGCAGGACGAGGCCGAGCTGCTGGGGCAGGAACAGCGTCGCGCAGGTGATGGACATCACCCACGCCTTGGGATTCAGGAACTGGAACATCGCGGCTTCGTGAAAACGCACCGGGCGACTCTTGCCCTGCGCGCTCGCATCGCCGCTGCGCAGCATGCGCGCGCCCAGGTAGACAAGGTAGGCCGCCCCTACCCAGCTGAGCGCGGTCTGCAGCGCCGGCCAGCGGTTGAACAGCGCGCTCAAGCCCGCGCAGACCGCCAGCAGCTGCACGACGAACCCGAACACCACTCCGAGCATGTGCGGCAGCGTGCGACGGAAGCCGAAGGTCGCCCCCGAGGCGGTCAGCATCACATTGTTCGGTCCCGGGGTGATCGACATGACGAACGCGTAGGTGATGAAGGGCAGCGGGTCGAGCACAGGAATTCTCCGGTAATCACAGATCGAGGTCAGCATCCAGCAGCCAGCGCTCGCCGAACAGGTACGCCTGCCCGGTACGCGCGCGCACTGTACCGGCGCAGGCACCGGTACGCGGGTGCGTTTATCATGATCGCCATGAACGATGCCTTCATCTGCGATGCGGTGCGTACCCCGATCGGCCGCTACGGCGGCGCGCTCGCCGGGGTCCGCGCCGATGACCTCGCCGCCATCCCGATCGCCGCGCTTCTCAAGCGCAATCCGGGTCTCGACCCGGCGGCCATCGAGGAGGTGCTGCTGGGCTGCGCCAACCAGGCGGGGGAGGACAACCGCAACGTCGCGCGCATGGCGCTCCTGCTGGCCGGGCTACCCGTGTCGACATCGGGGGCGACCATCAACCGCCTGTGCGGATCCGGTCTCGATGCGCTCGCCAGCGCCGCCCGCCTGGTCCGCTGCGGCGAGGCGCAGGTGGTGATCGCCGGCGGCGTGGAGTCGATGTCGCGGGCTCCCTTCGTGATCCCGAAGGCCGACTCGGCGTTCGCGCGCAACGCGACGATTTACGACACGACCCTCGGCTGGCGCTTCGTGAATCCCCGCTTGGAGAAGATGTACGGCGTCGACTCGATGCCCGAGACCGGCGAGAACGTCGCCGGACAATTCAACATCGGCCGCGCCGATCAGGACCTGTTCGCATGGCGCAGCCAGGAGCGCGCCGCGGCCGCGTATGCGCGTGGGTTCTTCGCCGCGGAGATGATCCCGGTGGAGATTCCCCAGCGCAAGGCCGCCCCGATCGTGGTTGCTCGCGACGAACACCCGCGCGCGACCACGCTCGCCCAGCTCGCGGCTCTTCCCACCCCGTTCCGGGCGCACGGGACGGTCACCGCCGGCAACGCTTCGGGCCTCAACGATGGCGCCTGCGCGTTGCTCGTGGCATCGCAGGATGCCGCGCGACGCCTGGACCTCACCCCGCGCGCCCGCGTCGTGGCCGCGGCCACCGCCGGCGTCGAGCCGCGCATCATGGGGATGGGACCGGTCCCCGCGGTGCGCAAGGTGCTCAAGATCGCAGGCCTCGAGCTTGCGCAGTTGCAGGTCATCGAGCTGAACGAGGCCTTCGCCGCCCAGGCGCTGGCGGTGATGCGGGAGCTGGGGCTCGCCGATGACAGCCTTCACGTGAACCCGAACGGCGGGGCGATCGCCCTCGGGCATCCGCTGGGGATGTCCGGTGCGCGCCTGGCGACGACCGCCACCTGGCAGCTCGCGGCCATCCAAGGACGCTATGCCCTGTGCACGATGTGCATCGGCGTCGGCCAGGGGATCGCCGTGGTGCTCGAGCGTGTCTAGCGGCCAGCGCCCCGGGGGCTCCACGGCAATTGATCGAGGTCGAGGTTGGCACCGGTGAGCACAATGCCCACGTGCCTGCCCTCAAGACCGGCGTAGCCTGACTGCACAGCCGCGTACGGCACCGCGCCGGAGGGCTCGACCACGATCTTGAGCACCTCCCACAGGCGCCGCATGCCCTGCACGATCGACTCCTCGCTCACCCGCGCTATGGCATCCACGTGCGCCTGGATCTCCGCGAAGGTGCGAGCGGCGAGCGCGCCGCGCAGACCGTCGGCGATGGTCTCCGGGTGCGCGGCGCCCTGCAGCTGGCCACTCTCGAACGAGCGCGCGGCATCGTCGGCACCCGCGGGCTCCGCGCCGATGATGCGGATCGCCGCCTTGATCGCCTTGGCCGCCACCGCGGTGCCACTCAAGAGTCCGCCGCCGCCCACGGGACACACAATCGCCTCCAGCTGCGGCACCTGCTCCAGCAGTTCGGCCGCCGCCGTTCCCTGGCCGGCCATGACCATGAGGTTGTCGTACGGGTGGATGAAGGCCGCCCCGGTCGCGGCGACGATCTCGCGCGCGGTGGCCTCGCGGGCGGCAAGCGTCGCGGCGCAGTAGGTGATCTGGCCGCCGTATCGGCTGACCGAGTCGCGCTTGGCCTTGGGCGTGTTGTCGGGCATCACGATGTAGGCGGGGATCCCCCGCAGGCGCGCCGCGCGGGCCAGCGCCGCGGCATGGTTGCCCGAGGAATGGGTCGCGACGCCGTGGCGCGCTTCCTGGTCGCTCAGGGCGAACACCGCGTTGGTGGCGCCGCGGGCCTTGAACGCCCCGCACTTCTGGAAGGTCTCGCACTTGAAGTGAAGCTTCAGGCCGCTCAACTCATCAAGCGTCGCGCTGGTGAGCACGGGCGTGATGCTGACGCGCCCTTCGATGCGCGCGCGAGCCTGCTGGATCAGCGGCCAGGTGAGAGATGCGGTCTGGGTCATGCATCGAGCATGGCGAGCGATGCGCCCGCCGGTCAAGCGCTCAAGGGGTGCGCGCGGCGGCGGTGACTTCCGGGTGCCGCGCGGCGTCCAGGCGCGCGAGCGCCGCGTTCACGTCGACCACGCCGGCGTCGTCGGCGGCGCCTTTCACGGTCCCGGAGTCGCCCAGCAGGGAGAGGATCTGCGCCGGCTTCAGGTGCGTCGGAGAAGCCGACATCAGCAGGGCGATCACCCCGGTGAGCTCCGCGGCCGACACCGAGGTGCCCGAGGCGAAGTCGAACTGGCCCCGCGGCCGCAGCGTCATCACGTGTTCGGCCGGGGCCGCGAGGGCTCCCGGCGGCAGCACCTGCCCGGTGTCACCGGCGCCGATCACCCCGGCGATGCCGGTCGGGAAGCCCGCTTCGCCGCCGGGCAGCGCGCCGACGAAAGTCACCCCCTTGGCGAGTCCGTGCTGGATGAGGGCGGTCAGGAGGGGATCCCGGGGGCCTGCGATGCTCAGGTTCACCAGCGGCGCGCCGGAGGAGATCGCCGCGGCGAGCGCCTGCGCGAGCGTGAAGGTGTTGCAGGCGGCGGCATCCGAATCCGGCGCGAGCTGCCAGCACGCGGCGAACACCTCCAGCTGCGCCTGGGGCGCGATGCCGACGATGCCGATGTGGTTGTTGGCGACCGCGGCGATGATGCCGGCCATGGCGGTGCCGTGGCGCAGCGAGGTGCCAGCGGCGATTCCCTCGGGCAGGTACGAGTGGCTGCGCACGATGCGGCCGCGCAGGTCCGGGTGATCCACGTCGACCTCGGTATCGATGAGGGCGACTTTGAGGCCCGCGCCCTGGGTGCGCTCGTGCGCGCGCGCGATCCCCAGCGACGCAAGGTTCGACTGCAGGTCATAGAGCGGGTCGTTGTAGGCGGCCACCGCCCCGGTGCTGGTCAGGGTGTGGAATTCCTGCAGCGGCTGGGCGAGCACGACCCCTGAGTCCTGGGAAAGCCGCGCGAGCACCTGCGCGACCTCGCGCCCGTCGGTGATCTCGTAGACGACGCAGTGCAGCGCGAGCGCCTGGATCGGCCAGCTCCCCACGGCGCGGAGCCCGTAGTCGCTCGCCACGCGGCGGGCCTGGCTCCGCGCCCCCTGCGCCACGGTGTAGCCGACACCGGCGTAGTGGCTGCCGGTCGCGCCCGCCGGGGCGGGTGATCCATGCGGCTGGTTCGCGAACGCGACGATGATCCGCGGCGCGGGGGCGCCGGCGACCGCAAGCCCGCACAGGCCGGCGAGCCAAGCCGATAGCAAGAGGCGCGCGAGCTTGCGCCTCATGGCCGTGGGGGCGTGCGTCCCCGCGCGCCTTCGGGCAACGGTTCGATCCAGCGCACCCGCGCATCGGCGCGCAGCCGGGCGGCGAGTTCGCTCATGCCCGGTGGCGGGCCCGGCGCCCGCGCGGAGCCCGGGGTCAGTGAGACGCCGAACACCCCGGTGTTGTCCGGTCCCTCGACGATGCGCGCGCCGTTGTGGCGCAGCAATTCCTCCACCTCGCCGACGGTCAACGAACGCTCGAAGGCGATATGCAGCACATCGGCGTGGGCACGGGGAGTGCTGGTATACGTCGAGTACGCCGGCTGCGACCAGCGGTAGAAGGTGGGCGTGAGCATCCCGATCCCGAGTGCGAAGACGAAGGTGGCCGCCCACGCAAGTCCGGGCGGCCGCCAGGTGGCGGCGAGTCCCGCTCGCAGGGGGCGCCGGGGCGGCGCGGGGAGATCCTCGTCCACGGCCGTGGGCGCCGCGTCGATGCGCGCCATCAGCTTGCGGAACGAGGGACCGGGGGCGTGGGTGACGCGTTCCGGCTCCGTGAGGGCCGCGCGCATGAGGCGTTCGCGCTCGAGTTCGGCCGCGCATTCGCGGCAGGTGCGCACGTGCTCCTCCGTCATCGCGCGCTCGCCCGCGGCGAGGCGGCCGTTGGCGAGCCACGGCAGCAGCCGCCAGCATTCCTCGTGGGTATCGCGGCTTTGCGTCTTCATGAGTGCTGGTTCTCGCGCGCCGCGGCCGGGCGCGCGGTGGGGTGTGCGAGCCGCGGCAGCAGTTTCTGCAGTTTCGCCCGCGCGTGGAACAGGCGGGTCTTCACCGTGTTGGCCGGGCAATCCATGATCACGCCGATCTCCTCGCACGAGTAGCCGAGCTGGTAGCACAGCTCCACCGCCATGCGCTGCTCGACGGGCAACTGCTCGAGGGCCTGCCCGAGCCAGTCGCGCAGTTCCTCGGTGTTGGAGAAGCCCTCGGTCGTCAGGGCCTCCGCGGCGCCGTCGAGGTCACGCTCGGCCAGGCGCGCCGAGGCCCGGAACGCGCTACGCGCCTTGCGGTAGGCGATGCCGAGGATCCACGTGGACGGCTGCGAATCGCCGCGAAAGTCACCCGCCTTGCGCCATACCACCCAGAAGGTGTCGTTGATGACTTCCTCGGCGACCTCGTGGCGGCGGGTGAGGCGCATCAGGAAGCGCGCCATGCGGCGGTGATAGAGGTTGTACAGCTCCTCGAAGGCACGGCGGTCGCCCTGGGCGATGCGCGCGATGAGCTGAACCTCGTGCGCCACCGCGGCCGCTCCTCGGTATGTCTCCGTCATGGGCTTTTCACTGTCTGTCTACGTACCGTACGCCTTCTGAGGCGTAAGTGCCCGCGGGACCCCCCCGCGGTTCAATCCCGGAGACGGCGATTCTTCCCCCGTGTTCCGGCCGCCTAGAAACGCAGGGACACGGTGCCGGCCAGCTTATGTTCGGCGATGGGGTAGGGGGACAGGCGCCTCGCCGCCTCCTGGGTCACGAAATAGCCCGCATCGAGCCGCCACGCCCCATGTTCCCAGGCGATGCCGGCGTTGCCGTAGCCGTAGCCGGTGGCCCGGTCGATCCCCGAATCCGGACCCTGCGAGCGGTAGTAGCCGGCCCCGGCGGTCAGGAGGAACCCCTTACCCAGCGCCCATTGACCGGAAGTATCGGCCACCCAGGCGGGCTCGCGGGACAGGCGAGCGGAGAACCAATAGCGCAGGGCATTGGGAATGCAGGTGATCGAGACGGACCAGCTGTCCAGGTAGTTGAGGGCGGCCGCGATCTCCTGGTAGTCGTCCGCGGGCTCGTAAGAGTTCGCGCTGAGGTAGTAGTGGCTGCGGGCGATGAGGGTTGCGCCCCAGGTGCTGCCCAGGGCGAAGCGGTGGCCGAGGTAGACCTCCAGGGCCGCCGTCGCCCCGGGTTCCAGCTCCGCATCCCGGCTGGAGGCCCAGGTCCCCAGGAACGCGCCACCCGGGGTTGATAGGTGCAGGTCGCCCTGGGCGGCCACGTGCCCGTCGCTCTCCGAGACCCCTCTATAGATGTAGTCGCTGGTCAAGGCCAGCTCACCCCCCGGAGTGAGCTCGCGGACGAAGTCCGCCACTGCGGCGCCAGCGGTCCCCGACAGCAGGAAAAGCCCCGCGAACAGCGCCCCGGCGCCGCGGCCATTATGGAAAGGTGAGTCGACCACGGTCCTCGCGCCAGGGGGAGCTTTCCCGAGGGAGTTTAGATTGATCGCGCAGGGAAAGGACATCGGTCAGGCTGCCGCGCGCCGGGGCAGCCGCGCGACGGCCCCAGACAAGCCGGGGGACCCGGCGGGCACGTATACTTGTTGCCTCATGAAGACCTTAGACGCGGCCCAAGAGGCTGCCGTGCGACGCATCGTCGCGGAGCTCAAAGGACGCCCCGGGCCCCTGATTGAAGTGCTGCACGCCATCCAGCAGGACCTGGGCTACGTGCCGGAAGCCGCCGTCGCGCCCGTGGCCGAGGGGTTGAACCTCTCGCGCGCCGAGGTGCACGGGGTCGTCACGTTCTATCACCACTTTCGCCGCGCGCCCGCGGGCGCCCACACGGTGAGCCTGTGCCAGGCGGAAGCCTGCCAGTCGATGGGCGCGCTCGCCCTGGCCGAACATGCGCGGCGTCGCCTGGGCGTCGGTTTCCACGAGACCACCCCGGACGGGCGCTTCACACTCGAGCCGATCTATTGTCTGGGGAATTGCGCCTGCTCACCGGCGGCCATGATTGACGGCAAGCTGCACGGGCGCCTGACCCCGGCGCGATTCGACGAACTCATCGCCGCGCAGGCGAAGTCCCCATGAGCACGGTCTACGTGCCCCGCGACTCGGGCGCGCAGTCCCTTGGCGCCGAGGAAGTCGCGCAGGCGATCACCGCGGAGGCGCGGCGGCTGAACGTCCCCGTCACGCTGGTGCGCAACGGCTCGCGCGGCGCCTATGCGCTCGAGCCCCTGGTCGAAGTCGCGACACCTCAGGGTCGCATCGCCTACGGGCCGGTGACGGTCGCCGATGTGCGGCCGCTGTTCGCCGCGGGCTTCCTCGCCGGCGGCGCGCACGCGCTCGCCCACGGGCCCACCGCTGAGATCCCCTGGTTCAAGGGCCAGCAGCGCCTGACCTTCGCGCGTGTTGGCATCGTCGATCCGGCAAGCGTCGCCGACTACCTGAAGAGCGGCGGCTACGAGGGGCTCACTCGCGCGCTGGCCATGGAAACCTCTGCGATCGTGGCGGCGATCCTCACCTCCGGACTGCGCGGCCGGGGCGGGGCGGCCTTCCCGACCGGCATCAAGTGGAAGACCGTGCACGATCAGCCGGCGGGGCAGAAGTACATCACCTGCAACGCGGATGAGGGCGACTCGGGCACCTTCGCCGACCGCATGCTGATGGAAGGCGATCCGCTGTCGCTCATCGAGGGCATGACCATCGCCGGCATCGCCGTCGGCGCCACGCAGGGCTATATCTACCTGCGCGCTGAATACCCCGACGCCCATCGCGCGCTCAACACCGCGATCGCCGCGGCCTACCAGGCCCGCTATCTCGGCGATGACCTCGCAGGCTCGGGCAGGCGTTTCGACCTGGAAGTCCGCCTGGGCGCCGGCGCCTACATCTGCGGCGAGGAGACCTCGATGCTGGAAAGCCTCGAGGGCAGGCGGGGCGAGGTGCGCGTGCGCCCGCCGCTGCCGGCCATCAAGGGTCTCTTCGGCAGGCCGACGATCGTCAACAACGTGATCACGCTCGCGAGCGTGCCGTGGATCATGGCGCATGGAGCCGAGGCGTATGCCAACTACGGCACGGGCAAGTCGCGCGGCACGCTGCCGATCCAGCTCGCCGGGAACATCAAAAACGGCGGGCTGGTCGAACGGGCCTTCGGCCTGAGCCTGCGTGAACTACTCTACGACTACGGCGGAGGCTCGGCGACGGGTCGCCCGATCCGCACGGTGCAGATCGGCGGGCCGCTGGGCGCTTATGTGCCGGCCGCGCAGTTCGACGTCGCGGTGGACTACGAGTCGCTGGCGGGGATCGGCGCCCTGCTCGGGCACGGCGGCATCGTCGCCTTCGACGACACCGTCGACATGGCGCGCATGGCGCGCTACGCGATGGAGTTCTGCGCGATCGAATCGTGCGGCAAGTGCACGCCATGCCGCATCGGCTCGACGCGCGGGGTCGAGGTCATCGACCGGATCCTCGCCGGCGTCGAGGCCGAGCGCAACGTGCGCCTGCTGGAGGACTTGTGCGAGACGATGGTGCAGGGCTCGCTGTGCGGCCTGGGCGGCATGGCGCCGTTTCCCGTGCAGAGCGCGCTGAAGCATTTCAGGGAAGATTTCCGCGCGCAGCCTAAATAGGCGCGCAAGCGAGGCTATATGTACTGCGTAGGCTACGAGGATCGGGGCACGCCGCAACCGCCGGTGACGGGCGCCGCGCCGGTGACACTCGAGGTGGACGGGACTTGCGTCTCCGTGCCCGAGGGCACGAGCATCATGCGCGCCGCGGCGCTCGCCGGGGTCAAGGTGCCCAAGCTGTGCGCCACCGACACGCTCAAGGCCTTCGGCTCCTGCCGCGTGTGCCTGGTGGAGATCGAGGGACGCAAGGGTTATCCGGCCTCCTGCACCACGCAGGTGGCGGCGGGCATGAAGGTCCGCACGCAGTCGGACAAGCTGATGTCGCTGCGCCGGGGCATGATCGACCTGTATGTCTCGGATCATCCGCTGGAGTGCGCGGGCTGTCCCGCGCACGGCCACTGCGAGCTGGAGGACGTGGCCGCGGAAGTCGGTATCACCCAATCCTCGTACGCGAAGGGCGCCGAGCACCGACCGCAGGTGAAGGACCTCAGCAATCCCTACTTCGCCTTTGATCCTGAGCTTTGCATCGTCTGCTCGCGCTGCGTGCGGGCCTGTGACGAGACCCAGGGGACATTCGCGCTGACCATCCAGGGGCGCGGCTTCGGCTCCAAGGTGTCGGCGAGCCAGGACGAGCCGTTCCTGGAGTCCGAGTGCGTCTCGTGCGGGGCTTGCGTGGAGGCGTGCCCGACGGCTGCCCTCACGGAGAAGTCGATCATCGGCCTGGGCGTCGCCGAGCGCGCGATCGGCACGACCTGCGGCTACTGCGGCGTGGGCTGCGCCCTCCAGGCCGAGGTGCGCGGCACCGGCGCCGACACCGAGGTCGTGCGCATGGTCCCGCAGCGCGATGGCAAGGCCAACCACGGCCACGCCTGCGTGAAGGGACGCTTCGCCTGGGGCTACGCGACCCACGAGGACCGCATCAGGACGCCGATGATCCGCAAGAGCATCCGCGATGAGTGGCGTCCGGTCTCATGGCAAGAGGCCATCAGCCACGCGGCGACTGAGATGCGCCGCATCCAGGCCAAGTACGGCGCCAATTCCATCGGCGGCATCACCTCGTCCCGCTGCACGAACGAGGAGACCTTCCTCGTGCAGAAGCTGGTCCGCGCCGCCTTCGGCACCAACAACGTCGACACCTGCGCGCGCGTGTGCCACTCCCCGACCGGGTATGGGCTCAAGAACACGCTCGGCGAGTCCGCCGGCACCCAGGCCTTCGACTCGGTCATGGAGGCGGATGTCATCCTCATCGTCGGCGCCAACCCGACGGAAGGCCACCCGGTGTTCGCCTCCCAGCTCAAGCGCCGCCTGCGCGAGGGCGCGAAGCTGCTGATCGCCGACCCGCGGCAGATCGCCCTCGTGCGCAGCCCGCACATCGTCGCGGACGCGCACCTGCAGCTGCAGCCGGGCACCAACGTCGCGCTCATGAACGCGCTCGCGCACGTGGTCGTCACCGAGGGACTGGTGAAGGAGGCCTACGTGGCCGAGCGCTGCGAGCCCGCGCCCTTCGAGCGCTGGAAGGCCTTCGTCCGCGAGGACCGCAACTCGCCGGAAGCGTCCGAGAGCGTCACCGGCGTGCCCGCGCACCTGGTGCGCGAGGCGGCGCGCATCTACGCGACCGCCGGCAACGGCGCCATCTACTACGGGCTGGGTGTCACCGAGCACAGCCAGGGCACCACCACCGTCATGTCGATCGCGAATCTGGCGATGGCCACGGGCAACCTCGGCCGCGAGGGCGTCGGAGTCAACCCGCTGCGCGGCCAGAACAACGTGCAGGGCGCCTGCGACATGGGCTCCTTCCCGCACGAGTTCACCGGCTACCGCCACGTCTCCGATGCCGCCACGCGCGCGCTGTTCGAGGCCGCCTGGGGCGTGCCGCTGCAGTCCGAGCCGGGCCTGCGCATCCCGAACATGTTCGAGGCGGCGCTCGATGGCACCTTCAAGGGCATGTATGTGCAGGGCGAGGACTTCGTGCAGTCCGACCCCAACACTCACCACGTGAACTCGGCGATGGCGGCGATGGAGTGCGTCATCGTGCAGGACCTGTTCCTGAACGAGACCGCGAAGTTCGCGCACGTGTTCCTGCCGGGCTCCTCGTTCCTGGAGAAGGACGGCACGTTCACGAACGCCGAGCGACGCATCTCGCGCGTACGCAAGGTGGTCGAGCCGCTGGCTGGCTACCAGGACTGGGAAATCACGGTACTGCTGTCGAACGCGCTGGGATACCCGATGCACTACGCGCACCCGAGTCAGATCATGGAGGAGATCTCCCGCCTCACACCGACCTTCGCGGCGCTTACCTACGAGAAGCTCGATCGCCTGGGCAGCATCCAGTGGCCCTGCACCGCGCAGGCCCCGGACGGGACCCCCACCATGCACATGCACCAGTTCGTGCGCGGCAAGGGCAAGTTCTGGCCAACCGAGTACGTGCCCACGAGCGAGCGCTCCACCAGCCGCTTCCCGCTGATCCTCACCACCGGGCGCGTGCTGAGCCAGTACAACGTCGGGGCGCAGACGCGCCGCACGAACAACGTCGTCTGGCACGCGGAGGACGTGCTCGAGATTCACCCGCACGACGCTGAGGTGCGCGGCATCGCCGACGGGGACTGGGTGGGCCTCACCAGCCGCGCCGGCGACACCGTGCTGCGCGCCCAGGTGAGCGAGAAGATCGCCACGGGGGTCGTCTACACCACCTTCCACTTCCCGGAGACCAACGCGAACGTGGTCACCACGGAGAACTCGGACTGGGCGACCAACTGCCCGGAATACAAGGTCACCGCCGTCGAGGTGGTGCAGGTGAACCAGGCGGACGCCTGGCGTCGGCGCGCGGAAGCCGAGCGCGCGCTGCCGCGCGCCGGGCGCAAGCGCCGGCACGACGCGACACCCGCCTGAAGCGATACCGCGCGCGATGAACCCTGAATCGGTCACCGCAGCGCCGGCCGCGGCGCCGGGCGCCGTGAGCACGCAGCTGCCGGTGGAGCGCTGGACTGCCGGCACGCTCACGCACGCGGTGGACGCGGTGGCGGAGGAGATGCCGATCGCGCTCGTCTACCACGACGTGCCGCACGTGGTGATGCTGGCGACCCCGGCGGACTTGGAGGACTACGCGGTGGGCTTCACGCTGAGCGAGGGTCTGGTCGCGAACATGGGCGAGATCCGTGGCGTCACGGTCACCCATGGGCGGGGCGCAAGCGATGTGCACGTCACGGTCGCCTGGGAGCGCTTCACCGCGCTCCTGCAGCGCCGCCGCAACCTCGCCGGGCGCACCGGCTGCGGGCTGTGCGGGGCTGAGACCGCCGCCGATGCCATCCGCGAGGTGGCGACCGTGCCCGCGGGCGTCAGCCTCAGCGCTTCCCAGCTGCACCAGGCGATCGAGGATCTCAAGTCCCGCCAGCCCATCAACGCGCGCACCGGCAGCGTGCACGCCGCGGCCTGGGTGCTGCCGGGCGAGGGCATCCTGTTGGTGCGCGAGGACGTCGGGCGCCACAACGCGCTCGACAAGACCATCGGCGCGCTTGCGCGCGCGGGTGCGGATTTCTCGGCCGGCTACATGCTCATCACCAGCCGCGCCAGCTACGAGATGGTGCAGAAGTGCGCGACCCTGGGGATATCGACGCTGGTGGCGCTGTCGGCGCCGACCGCCTTCGCGGTGCGCCTCGCGCAGGCGTCGGGATTGACTCTCGTCGCCTTCGCGCGCGCCGACCGGCACGTGGTCTACGCGCACCCCGCACGATTGAAATAACCTCTCGACAACACCATGAACATCGACCTACTCATAAAAATGGCCAATCAGATCAGCGAATTCTTCCAGGGCGCGACCGATCCCGACCAGGCGCCCGCCGACGTGGCGACCCACCTCACGCGCTACTGGGAGCCGCGCATGCGCAAGCAAATCGTCGCCTATTGCCAGGAGCGCCATGGCGCCGGACTCACCGATATCGCCCGCGGCGCGGTCGAGATCATCAGGAAACAGGCTGAGGCGGCCGCGGCGGCCCAGGCCGGTGGCAAGTCATGAGCGCGACACCTCAGGGACGGGCGCTCGTCTGCGGCTCGATGGCCTATGACACGATCATGGTGTTCGGCGACCGCTTCGCCAACCACATCCTGCCCGACAAGATCCACATGCTGAACATGTCGTTCCTGGTGCCGCAGATGCGCCGGGAATTCGGCGGCTGCGCTGGCAACATCGCCTACAACCTGAAGGTACTGGGCGACGTTGGCTTGCCGATGGCCACCGTCGGCGGCGATTTCGCGGCCTACCGCGAGTGGATGGAGCGCACCGGAGTCGCCGCGGACCACATCCGCGTGGTCGACTCGCAGCTCACCGCGCAGGCCTTCATCACCACGGACCTCGATGACAACCAGATCACCGCCTTCCACCCCGGAGCGATGCAGCACAGCCACGAGAACCGCGTGAGTGACGCGCGCGAGATCACCCTTGGGATCGTCTCCCCCGATGGCCGCGACGGCATGATCCAGCACGCGCAGCAGTTCGCGGACGCCAAGATCCCCTTCATCTTCGATCCGGGCCAGGGGCTGCCGATGTTCTCGGGCGAGGACCTCGAGCGCTTCATCTCGCAGGCGAAGTGGGTGACGGTGAACGACTACGAGTGGCAGATGGTGCAGCAGAAGACCGGCTGGTCGCAGCGCGACGTCACCGGCAAGGTCGAGGCGCTGATCGTCACCCGGGGCGCGGAAGGCTCGTCCATCTACACGCACGGCAGCGAGATCCAGGTGCCCAGCGCGCCGGTGAAGGCGGTGGTGGACCCCACCGGCTGCGGGGACGCCTACCGGGCGGGCCTCATCCACGGCCTGCTGAATGGCCTGGACTGGAAGACCACCGGACATATTGCCTCCCTCATGGGCGCCCTGAAGATCGAGGCCCGGGGTACGCAGAACCACTGCTTCACCCAGGCCGATTTCGCCGCCCGCCTGGCCGCTTACGCGCCCCGCTAAGGCAGAAAGGTCACGCGCGGGCTGGGTTACAATTACCGTTTGCCACCCAGCACAAGGACGACTCGGAAATCCCATGGCCAATGATTACCTGTTCACCTCCGAGTCAGTCTCCGAAGGCCATCCCGACAAGATCGCCGACCAGATCTCCGACGCGGTGCTGGATGCGATCCTGAAGGACGACCCGCGCGGTCGCGTGGCCTGCGAGACCCTGGTGAAGACCGGCGTCGTGATCGTGGCCGGCGAGATCACCACCCGCGCCTGGGTGGATGTTGAAGCCCTGGTGCGCGGCGTCGTGCTGGATATCGGCTACAACTCCTCGGAGATGGGCTTCGACGGGGCCAGTTGTGGCGTGCTGAACATCATCGGCAAACAGTCCCCGGACATCGCCCAGGGCGTGGACCGCAAGGACGAGCGCAAGCAGGGAGCCGGGGACCAGGGCCTGATGTTCGGTTACGCGACGAACGAGACCGATGTGCTCATGCCCGCGCCGATCACGCTCGCGCATCGCCTGGTGAAGCGCCAGGCCCAGGTGCGCAAGGCCGGCAAGCTCAGGTGGTTGCGCCCGGACGCCAAGAGCCAGGTGACGCTGCGCTACGAGAACCACAAGCCGGTGGGAATCGAGGCGGTGGTGCTGTCCACCCAGCACAGCCCGGATGTCTCCGCCCGCACGCTGCGCGAGGCGGTGATGGAGGAGATCATCAAGCCCTCGTTACCCAAGAAGTGGATCGACAAGCGCACCAAGTACCACATCAACCCAACCGGACGTTTCGTGGTCGGAGGACCGGTGGGTGACTGCGGACTCACGGGCCGCAAGATCATCGTGGACACCTACGGCGGCTACGCCCGCCACGGTGGCGGAGCCTTCTCCGGCAAGGATCCGTCCAAGGTCGACCGCTCGGCCGCTTACGCCGCCCGCTATGTCGCCAAGAACATCGTCGCCGCGGGCCTGGCCGAGCGCTGCGAGGTGCAGGTCTCTTATGCGATCGGCGTGGCCGAGCCGACCTCGATCATGGTCGAGACCTTCGGCACCAGCACCGTGACCCGGGAACGCCTGACACAGCTGGTGCGCAAGCACTTTGACCTCACCCCCTATGGGTTGCGGGAAATGCTGGACCTGGTGCGCCCGATCTACCAGCAGACCGCCGCTTACGGCCATTTCGGCCGTACCGAGCCTGAATTCACCTGGGAGCGCACGGATCTGGCCGCCCAGCTCGCCGCTGAGGCAAAGAGGACGCGAGTCGCGTAGAATCAACCCTACCAAACCTGCCGCGGTATAAGCGGCAACCACGCTTGCTGAGGAGCGTTGCGACAGGCACCAGTGCGTCAAGGCACTCCAGGGCCTGCCAGGCTCAGCAGGGTGGTTAACCCCACGGCGCTCACTCTGACTACGGAGTTATAGAGTATGAACGCCACACTGAAATCCGCACCGAAGGACCCCGACTGCAAGGTCGCCGACCTTACCCTGGCCGATTGGGGACGCAAGGAAATCGCCATCGCCGAGACCGAGATGCCCGGGCTCATGGCGATCCGCGAGGAATACGCGCGTACCCAGCCGCTGAAGGGAGCGCGCATCACCGGCTCCCTCCACATGACGATCCAGACGGCGGTCCTCATCGAGACGCTGCAGGCGATCGGGGCGGAGGTGCGCTGGGCCTCGTGCAACATCTTCTCGACCCAGGACCACGCGGCCGCGGCCATCGCCGTGCGCGGCACGCCGGTGTTCGCCGTGAAGGGCGAGTCGCTGACTGACTACTGGGACTACACGCACCGCATCTTCGAGTGGCCGAACGGGGCCTTCACCAACATGATCCTGGATGATGGGGGTGATGCCACGCTGCTCCTGCACCTGGGGACGCGCGCGCAGAAGGATCTGGGCGTCATCGCCAAGCCCGAGAGCGAGGAGGAGAGCGCGCTGTTCGATGCGATCCGCGCCAAGCTCAAGACCGACCCTAAGTGGTACTCGACGCGCCTCGCCCAGGTGAAAGGTGTCACCGAGGAGACCACCACCGGCGTCAAGCGCCTCTACCAGATGGCCAAGGAGGGCACGCTCGCCTTTCCGGCGATCAACGTCAACGACTCCGTCACCAAGAGCAAGTTCGACAACCTGTACGGCTGCCGCGAGTCGCTGGTGGATGCGATCAAGCGCGCCACGGACGTGATGGTCGCCGGCAAGGTCGCCGTCGTGTGCGGCTACGGCGATGTGGGCAAGGGCTCGGCGCAGGCGCTGCGCGCGCTGTCAGCCCAGGTGTGGGTCACCGAGGTCGACCCGATCTGCGCGCTACAGGCGGCGATGGAAGGCTACCGGGTGGTCACGCTGGACTACGCGGCCGACAAGGCGGACATCTTCGTCTCGGCGACCGGCAACTACCATGTGATCACGCACGAGCACATGAAGCGCATGAAGCACAACGCCATCGTGTGCAACATCGGCCACTTCGACAACGAGATCGACGTGGCGAGCCTCAAGCAGTACAAGTGGGACAACATCAAGCCGCAGGTTGACCACATCATCCTCCCGGATGGCCGGCGGCTGATCCTGCTCGCGGAGGGGCGCCTGGTGAACCTGGGCTGCGGTACCGGCCACCCAAGCTACGTGATGAGCTCAAGCTTCGCCAACCAGACGATCGCTCAGGTTGAGCTGTTCACGCAGACCGCGAAATACCCGATCGGGGTCTACGTGCTGCCGAAGCACCTGGACGAGAAGGTGGCGCGGCTGCAGCTGAAGACCCTCAACGTCCACCTCTCGGAGCTCACCGACACGCAGGCGAAGTACATCGGCGTCGACAAGGCCGGTCCCTACAAGCCCGACACCTACCGCTACTGATGAGCTCCACTTCCGGCGACGCGGGGGCCGCCGCGACGGCGGCCCCCATCCGGACTGCGGGCGGCGCGGTGCTGCTCGATGGCAAGGCGGTCGGGGCCAAGGTGCGCGCGGAGGTCGGCGAGCGCGCCAGGGCCTTCGCCGCGAAATACGGGCGCGCACCGGGGCTTGCCGTCGTGCAGGTGGGGGAGGACCCCGCCTCAAGCGTCTACGTGCGCAACAAGCGCAAGTCCTCGCGGGAAGCGGGGATCGAATCCTTCGCCTACGACCTCCCGGTGACCACCGCAGAAGCGCAGATCCTCGCGCTGGTGCACGCGCTGAACACCGACCCGCGCGTGGACGGCATCCTGGTGCAGTTGCCGTTACCTAAGGGCGTGGATGCCAACCGCGTCATGGACGCGGTGGACCCGACGAAGGATGTGGACGGCTTTCACCCCGTGAACACCGGATTGCTCGCGCAGAAGCGGCCCCGGCTGCGCCCGTGCACGCCGTACGGGGTCATCCGCCTCGCCCAGGAGTACGGCATCGCGCTGCCGGGATTGCGCGCGACCGTGGTCGGCGCCTCCAACATCGTCGGCCGTCCCATGGCGCTCGAGCTACTGCTCGCGCGCGCGACCGTGACCGTGTGCCATACGGGCACGCGCGACCTGCGCGCCGAGGTCGAGCGCGCGGACCTGTTGGTCGCCGCAGTTGGCAAGGAAGGCTTCGTCCCCGGGGACTGGATCCGTCCCGGCGCCGCGGTATTCGATGTTGGTATCAATCGCGCCGCCTCCGGCAAGCTCGTCGGCGACGTTGATTTCGAACTTGCCTCGACACGCGCCGGGTGGATCACGCCTGTTCCCGGTGGCCTCGGACCGATGACCATCGCGATGCTGCTTTCCAACGCCGTCGATGCGGCGGTGCTGCGCGCCGGCGGCACGCTCTGAGGAGCCCGGGGCAGCGCGTTCCGCGGGTGTCCGTCCCCTAAGCTGCATTGCTTTGTTTGTCGGTGATCACCGACGGTGCGGATGCGCTGTTGTGGTCGCGGGGACACGCGGGTTGGCGCGCGCGCCGCGCGGCGCGCATGCGTCTGGTGCTTTGCGAACGTTACGCTGGCGCGCGCGCGGCTGGCGGGCTTGAGCGTCGCCGTGAGACAAATTGTAGTTGTAACACGGTGTTGCCTCGGTTCGGGTCCCATCACCGAGGCAACACAACGCGCGCCTCATGGTACCCGGCATCGGCGCGGAACGCCGCGAATTCCCGGGCGGAATCGCGTCAGTGTGATGCAACATCTAACCGGCGGAGGGGATTAACGTGGCCCTAACATGTTAGGAAATGTGCCATCAATGCTCCCGCGGTGTTTCCCGCGTGTATGATCGCGGATCGTGCACCGTTGATTTTTTCTGGAGTAATGAAGATGGCAAAACGTCCACCGAACGATGGCGCGGGCTGGAGCGCGCGCGAACTGAACACCCTCAAGGCGCTCGCAAAGGCCGGCACGCCGACCAGCGTCGTCGCGAAGAAGCTTGGCCGTACGGCGGCGGCGATCCAGCAGAAGGCGATGCGTTCAGCGATCTCTTTCCGCGCCGGCAAGCGCTCCGGGGCTGCCCGCAAGAAGTAACCTTCGGCGCGAGGGTTATCCGTAACGGTGTTCGCGCCTTCCCTGGGGGCCCGCGCACCCGGAGAGTGAACGCATGGCGCCTGGGAACTGGAAGGTACGATCCGCCCGCCTCGCGCGCGGCCTCCTCATCGCCGCGCTCACGCTCGGCGCGGCGGTGACCTCCGTGCCGGCCGCCGACGCGGTGTCGCCCGTGAAGATCGGGGTCATCGGCGCCGGGCACATCGGCGGAGCGCTGGCGAAGCTGTGGGTCGCCTCCGGCCACGAGGTGTTCCTGTCTTCGCGACATCCCGAGGAACTCAAAGCGCTCGCGGCCTCCCTGGGAGCGAAGGCGCACGTGGGTACCCCGCGCGAGGCCGCGGTTTTCGGCGACGTGGTGCTGGTGTCCGTGCCCTACAAGGCGCTGCCGCAGCTGGGCCAGGACCTGAAGGCCGAGCTCGCTGGCAAGATCGTCCTGGATACCTGCAATCCATACCCTGAGCGCGACGGACTGATGGCGGTCGCGGTGCGCCAGGAGGGCACTGGCGTCGCATCACAGCGCTTTCTTCCCGGGGTGCGCCTGGTGCGCGCCTTCAATGCGATCGGCTGGCGGGACCTAGCGCACCAGGTGCGCCGCGACGGCGAACCCGTCGCCATCCCACTGGCGGGCGATGACGCCCGGGCGCTGGAGATCGCGCAGCGGCTGGTCACCGATGCGGGCTTCACGCCGGTGGTCGTCGGGGGTTTGAGTCGCGCGCGGGAATTCGACGTGGGCACGATGCCCTACACGCACCTGCTCACCGCCGCGGAGCTGCGCAAGGCGCTCGCGCCGTAGCCGCGGCGCATGAAGTTGCCGCTGTCCGGGTCGGCCGGTAATCGCGAAGTTCCCCCTGGACGCTGAGGGCGGCGGCGGGCAAAACAGGAGTTGACCGCTTTGCCGCCGGCGCCCGGAGGCATCGCGAGTCGCGGGGGATCGCACCGGCGGACGGACTCGAATCAGAACGTGGCGCTAATGTGCCTGCGGGGGGAAACCGCGGGCCGTTCAGGAGCCCGATCCGACCGGTGCCGCTGAAGTATCGCGTCCCGCTCCTGAACCATCCGTGAATGGACCTGGCCGGGATTTCCGGTTTTCTCAGTCGCGCAGGCGTGCCCGCAGCGCCCGCACCTGGGTGCTGGTCAGCCCGATCCCCGCAAGGTAGGCCTGGACGCCGCCGGCATCTTTCAGGAACGCGAGCATCCGCCGCGAGCCTTCCTGGGGACACCGCAGCGCCTCGAGGATGCGCGCCGGGTCGGAGTCTTGGTAGCGCTTGAGGTACCCCTCGCGCAGGTTGTGCGCCGATACCGCGTAGTCGGAGGCGATCGCCTCCGGCTCCACGTCCGCGAGGGCCAGAAGAACCGCGGCGAGGAGGCCGGTGCGGTCCTTGCCCGCCACGCAGTGAAACAGCAGCGGCCCGGCCGGGGCCGCCGCGATCACGCGCAGCACCCGGGCGAGTTCCCGTCCCAGCTGCTCGAGAACCGCGGTCTTCCAGTCCTCCTTTGAGACATGCTCGCTGCGCAGTCGCCATTCCTTCTCATCGCGCAGGAGGAGGGAGATGCGCCGGAAGTTCACGCGCGGCAGCGCCCCCGGGACCGGGTTCGGGTGGCGCGCGGCTTCCTCCGGCCAGCGCAGATCGATGACCGTCTCCACGCCAAACGCCTCGAGGGCCTTGAGGCCCCCGGGTGTGAGCTGGGAGAGGTCATCCGATCGCAGCAGCGATCGCGAGCGCGTAACCGCGCCGTCGGTGGTCGGCTGACCGCCCAGGTCACGCAGGTTGAGGAGGTTGTCGAAACTTGGTGACTGTCCGGTCACTGCTTCGCTCTTTGCTGACTTAGGGCCACGCCGGCCAGGATGAGGGCGCCCGCGAGACCCATGGTGAGGGTCAGCGGCTCGCTCAGGATAAGCCATGCCCAGATCACCCCGAACAGCGGGATGAGGTACGTGACGGTTGAGGCGCGCGCGGCCCCGATGCGCCCGATCAGCCGGTAGTAGAAGACGAAGGCGATGCCCGTGCACAGCACCCCGAGCAGCACCGCGCTCCCCCAGGACTTCGCCGCGATCGCGTGATGCGGCCAGGTCCACAGCGCCAGCGGGGCGAGCAGGACGGCGCCGCACAGCAGGTTCGCCGCGGCGACCGCGCCGGCCGGCAGCCCGGTGAGGTAGCGCCGCACGAAGTTGATGCCGAAGCCGTAGCACAGCGAGGCGGCCGCTCCGGCGAGCGCGGCCGGCCACACCGCCTGCCCGCCGGTCCTGCCGCTGGCGAGGATCGCGACCCCGACGAATCCGGCGACGAGGCCAATGAACTGGCGCGGGCCGATGCTCTCGCCATACAGCAGGTACGCGACGAGACTCGTGAACATCACCGTCATCGCATTCGTGATCGCGCCGATGCCCGCGGGGGCCCGCTCGGCGCCCCAGGCGAACAGGGCGAAGGGGATCACCGAGTTCACCGCGGCGATGCCGGCGATGCGCAGCCACAGCGCGGGCGTGAAGTGCGCGCGGGATTGCCACAGGAAGGGCAGCAGCACCACGGCCCCGAGCGCCAGGCGCGCCTCCACCAGCGGTATCGCGCCGAAATCCTCGGCGGCGACCCGCATGAAGAGGAACGAGCCCCCCCAGATCGCCCCGAGCGTGACCAGTTCCACGCTGGTGCGCCCGCGGGCGCCCGTCGCCGCGACCGGAGCGGCGCTGGTGGATTCAGTCGTGGACATACGTGTCATTTCCCTCGATTCGATGATGCGGAAGTCTGCCGCGCAACCCATGCCGCGCGACACCCGGAAGTTGCGCGCAAGGTTCGGCCGGCATCAGCCCAGCGCCTGCCCGAGGTCCTCGAGCAGATCCTCGGTGGCCTCGATGCCGACGGACAGGCGCAGCAGGGTCTCGCTGATGCCCAGTCGCTCGCGCACCTCCGGCGGGATCCCCGCGTGCGAGGTACCCGCGGGCCGGGTGATCAGGCTCTGCACGCCGCCAAGACTGGGCGCCACCGCCGGGATGCGCAGCCGCCGCGTGAAGTCCCGCGCGTCCTGCACGGTCCCGCGCAGCTGGAAGCTCAGCACTCCGCCGAACCCTGCGAAGAGTCCACGCGCGCGCGCGTGGCGCGGGTGGCTGGCAAGCCCCGGGTAGTTCACGCGCGCCACCGCCGGATGCGCCTCGAGGAAGCCTGCGATGATGAGCGCGCTCGCGTTCTGGTGGCGAACCCGCAGCGCCAGGGTCTTAAGGCCGCGCTTGAGCAGGAACGCCGCATGCGGATCGAGCGCGCCGCCGAGCACGTTCGCCTTGTGACGGATGCGGGTGATGTTCGCCGCGGAACCGGAGGTCACGCCGGCGACGATGTCCGCGTGGCCGTTCAGGTACTTGGTGGCGCTGTGCACGCACAGGTCGAAGCCCGCGGGGATGGGCCGGAAGTTCACAGGACTTGCGAAGGTGTTGTCGATCACCGAGACCAATCCGTGCGCGCGCGCGAAGGCGGTGATCGCCCGGAGATCCGCCACCTCGAGGAGGGGATTGGTCATCGCCTCGACGTAGACCAGCTTCGTGGCCGGCCGCAGCAGCGCGGCCCAGCTTCCCGGATCATCGGCGTCGAGGAAGTCAACGCTCAGGCCCAGGCGTGGGAATTCCTGGGCCAGGAGTTCATGTGTGCCGCCATACAGGCCGCGCTGCGCGAGCACGTGGTCCCCGGCCGACAGCAAGCCGAGGAACGCGCCGGAGATGGCGGCCATGCCGCTGGCGCTCACCAGGGCGTCCTCGGCGCCCTCGAGGATGGCGAACTTGGCGTGCAGCGCCTGCTGGCTGGGTGTGTTGTTGTTGCGCAGGTAACGCACGTCATCGTAGACGCCCTCTTCGGCGGTCTCGTAGGTGGCCGACTGGAAGATCGGCATCTCCACCGCGCCTTCGATGCGGGGTGAGGGTTCGCCCGCGTGGACGAGCTGGGTTTCCAGGTGTTTGTGGGGGTGGGACATGGTGGCTCCGCAGGGTGCGATTCTGGCCCGGATAAGCTACCGTGTCCTTACACCTTTATGGAGAGGCACGGGTCACTGGATGCCCCGGCACAGTGTCGTCCGCGCGCCAGTACACCAGCCCCGCCGATGAGTCCGATCACCAACTCCACCGAGCGCTTCTCGAGCCGGGTCGACAACTACGTTCGCTACCGGCCAAGCTATGCGCCCGCGGCGATCCAACTGCTGCGACAGCGCTGCGGGCTGACCCGCGGCGCGGTGGTCGCGGATATCGGCTCGGGGACCGGCATCCTCACCCAGCTGCTCTTGCCGCATGCCGCGCGGGTCGTGGCTGTGGAGCCCAACGAGCCGATGCGCGCCGCCGCCGAAAGCGCGCTGCGCGCGGATCCGCGTTTCGTGAGCGTGCAAGGCGGCGCGGAAGCGACCACACTTGCGGACCAGAGCGTGGATCTTGTGGTCGCCGGCCAGGCGTTTCACTGGTTCAAGGTGGGGCCGGCGCGCGTGGAGGCGCTGCGCATCGCCCGCCCGGGAGCCCACGGGGCGCTCCTGTGGAACGAGCATCGCACCAGCGGCAGCCCGTTCCTGGCCGACTACGAGCGCCTGGTGCGCCACCACGCCCCCGAATACGACGCGGTCTTGGGCAGCCGCGTCGATGAGAGCGCCATGCGCGAGTTCCTCGGCGGCTCCATGCAACGCGCGAGCTTTCCCAATCAGCGGAGCTTCAACTTCGAAGGGCTGCGGGGGCTGCTCATGTCCTCCTCATACGCGCCTGAGGCGGGTCACCCGGAGCACGAACCCCTGCTGGCAGGGCTCGCCAAGGTGTTCGCGGCGCACCAGGAGGACGGCCAGGTCCTCTTTCCCTACGTGACGCTGGTCTACTTCGCCCAACTGAAGGCTGGCTGAGTTGCGTCGGGCGCCGGCGCGCACGGCACCGTCGTGCCGTTGGACGGCTTCCCGCCGTCCTCATCACCTGGATGGAAGGCGTGGACGGCGCGTCACCTGCGTGATGCCTACCAGACGCGCACACGATCCTTGGGCGCGAGGTACAGCTTCTCACCCGGCTGCACGTTGAAGGCCGCGTACCACGGATCCAGGTTGCGCACGGTATCCGCGCGGTACTCAGCCGGCGCGTGGCCGTCAGTCACGATGCGCCGGCGCACGGCCGCTTCCCGCACCTTGTTCTGCCAGCTCTGCGCGAAGCTAATGAAGAACAGCTGCTCGAGGCTATAGCCGGCGAGGGTGGGAGCGGGCCCGTCCTTGCGCGTGCTCCGCCATGCGTCGAAGGCGGCCGAGAGGCCCGCCACGTCCGCGATGTTCTCGCTCAGTGTCTGATTGCCGTTCACCGAGATGTCCGGGAAGGGATGATAGGCGTTGAACTGGGCGATGAGCTGCGCGCCGGCGGCCTTGAAGTGCGCGTAGTCCTGCTCGGTCCACCAATTGCGCAGGCGTCCGGTGGAATCGAACAGCGCGCCCTGGTCGTCGAAGCTGTGGCTGATCTCGTGGCCGATCGTGGCTCCGGTGCCGCCGTAGTCCATCGCCGGATCGCGCTGCGGATCGAAGTAGGGCGGCTGCAGGATCGCCGCCGGGATGTTCAGCGCGTTCATGGCCGGCAGGTTCACCGCGTTCACCAGTTGCGGGTTCATCACCCACTCCGAGCGGTCGACCGGCATGCCGAACTTGGCGAGGTTGCGATCGTACTCGAACAGGCGGGCGCGCTCGAGGTTGCCGAAGGCATCCGCAGGCATGACCCGAAGCCCGCCGTAGCCGCGCCAGTGGTCCGGGTAGCCAACCCCGACTTTCAGCGCCGCGAGCTTCGCTTTCGCCTCGGCGCGGGTCGCCGGCGCCATCCAGTCGAGCTTGTCGATGCGCGCGGCAAAGGCTGCGAGCAGGTTGCTCACCATGGCTTCCGCGCGCGCCTTCTCGCTCGCCGGGAAGTACTTCGCGACGTACAGCTGGCCGACCGCCTCGCCAAGCGCCTCGTTGGTCGCCGCGACCGCGCGCTTCCAGCGCGGGGACTGCTCGGGTGTGCCCGAGAGGGTGTGTTCGTGGAAGGCGAAATACTCGTCCACGAAGGCCTTCGGCAGGTAGGGTGATGCAGCCTCGATATAGTGGAAGCGCGCGTACGCTTTCCACGTCTCCAGTGGCTCGCTCGCCACCAGCGCCGAGATGCCGGTGACCGCGCCAGGCTGCCAGGCGACGAACTCGTGCTGGGCCGTGAGGCGCGCGGCGCCGAAGAAGGCCGCCCAGTTCAGCCCCGGGGCGCGGCTGGCGAAGTCCGCGAGGCTCCAGTGGTTGTTGCCCTTGAGCACGTCCCCGGTTTCCTCGCGGCTGGAGTGGACGGTCGCGATGCGCTCCTCAAGCGCATACACCTTCGCCGCGTCCGCGCGGGCATCAGTGGTCCCGGCCAGCCGCAGCACGCGCTCGATGTGTGACTGGTAGCGGGCGCGGATTTCCGCCATGTGCTGCGACGGATTGAGGTAGTAGTCGCGATCGGGCATGACCAGACCGCCCTGCAGCAGGAAGCCGGAGTACCTGTTGGGGTCGCTCAGGTCCTGCGCCACCCACAGTCCAAAGAGATTCTCCGTGTGCAGGTTGGTGTTGTTGAGGACATCGACGTCGGCGCGCAGGGTCCAGCCCAGGTACGCGGCGAGTTGGTCGCGGTCGTGGATGGCATCGATGCGCTTGAGTTCCGCGGCCAGCGGCCGAGCTCCACGCCGCTCGATCGTCCTCTCGTTGAGGAAGGCGAAGTAGTAGTTGCCGATCTTGGCCGCGGGCGACCCGCTGTTGGCGTTCTTGGCGGCGCCTCGGATCAGATCCGCGGTACGCTTTTCCGTCAGTTCATCGACGATCGCGAAGGTTCCCCAGCTCGACCGGTCGGCCGGTATCTCATGGTTCTTCACCCAGGTGCCGTTGGCGAATGCGTAGAAGTCATCCCCGGGCTTGACCGACTGGTCGAGGGCGGCCCGGTCGATGCCGGTGGTGTCAACCAGCGGCTCGGGTTCGGCTGCGCTGGCCGCGCACGCCACGAGCGCGGCGGCGGTGATCCATGCGAGGCGAACGGGGAAGCGGAGATGAGCGGTGCGAGTCATAACTGAGGTTCCCGCGAAGATGGGGCGTCGCGCCCACGGAGGGCGCGAAGTTTACACGCATCCGACAACGGCGACCGCGGGGGCAACGGGCTGCGGGTTACCCTGCCTGCGTGCCCGCGCGGCCGCATCAGCCACCAGACTGGGGTCTTGGCCGGCGAATCCAACACCCTGGCGCGAAATGTCGCCTACCACTACGCGGGGTTCCCCTGCAATAGACCCCGGTGCGTGAACGGCTGCCGCTGGCCGGGGTCGGGCTCGCGATTCGGCTGAACCAGACCCTCGGCGCGCACTCGGCGTTAGGCCCATTACAGGACAAACACGCCCTGGCCGGGGACCTCGCTGGCGCGGGGGCGAGCGCGTGCTAAATTAGGACCTCGCTAGGGAGGTCGCCAAGCCGTGAACGCCGTAGAGAAGAGCCTGTCGTCAACCTCCAGCCACTCCTCGCGGGAATCGGTTCCCACGCCGCCCTCGGGCGCACCCGCCGAGGGACGGCCGCTGGATGCCTGGCTGCTGTCGAAGCTGAGCGCGTTCCTGGGCGATCCTTCGCTCGAGTTCGCCATCAGGGACGGCGCGCGGGTGAGTCCCGCGGGCACAGCGGCCGCGCGCGTGACCTTCGCCAACCGCGCGACGCTCATGGCCGTCCTCACGGATCCGGCGATGCGCTTCGGCGACGCCTATGCCGATGGCAGCGTCACCCTCGAGGGCGATCTCGTTGGCATGCTGGAGGCGGTGTACCGGGCGGGCGCCACCACCGGTAAGCCCGGTTCCTTCCTGCGCCGCGCGCTGCGCCGTCCGCGCGCCAACACGCTCGCCGGTTCACGCGACAACATCCACCGGCACTACGACATTGGCAACCAGTTCTATTCACTGTGGCTGGGGCGCACGATGGGCTACACCTGCGCCTACTACCCGACGCCCCAGGCGACCCTCGACGAGGCGCAGGTCGCCAAGATGGACCACGTGTGCCGCAAGCTGCGCCTGAAGCCCGGCGAGACGGTCGTGGAGGCCGGGTGCGGCTGGGGCACGTTCGCCCTCCACATGGCGCGCAACTATGGCGTGCGCGTGCGCGCCTTCAACATCTCCCGCGAGCAGGTCATGTACGCGCGCGAGCATGCGCAGCGCGAGGGCCTCGCCGGCCAGGTCGAGTACGTCGAGGATGACTACCGCAACATCGCCGGCCGGTACGACGCTTTCGTCTCCATCGGCATGCTCGAGCATGTCGGCGTCGACAACTACCCGGACATGGGCGGCGTCGCCCACCGCGCCCTGGGCGGCCGCGGGCGCGGGCTCATCCATACAATCGGCCGCAACCACCCCGCGTTGCTGCAGCCGTGGATCGAGAAGCGCATCTTCCCGGGAGCCTGCCCGCCGGCGTTAAGCGAGATGATGAGTATCTTCGAGCCGTGGGACTTCTCGGTGCTGGATGTCGAGAACCTGCGCCTGCACTACGCTCTGACGCTGCGCCAGTGGACGGAGAACTTTGAAGCCGCCAGCGGCAAGGTGCGCGACCTATTCGACGCCCGCTTCGTGCGCATGTGGCGCCTGTACCTGGCCGGCTCCACCGCCGCCTTCACCACCGGTAAGCTGCAGTTGTTCCAGGTGTTGTTCTCGCCGGGGCAGAACAACGACATCCCGTGGAACCGCGCTGACGTGTACGCGCGCTAAGGACATACAGCCGCCATGCGCTCCTGCGAGGTACTGATCGTCGGCGGCGGCCCGGCCGGCGCCGCGGCGGCGTGGCGGCTGCGCCGCGCCGGGGTCGACGTGCTGATCCTCGACCGGGAGAACTTCCCCAGGCTCAAGTTGTGCGCCGGGTGGATCACCCCCGAGGTGGTGCGCGAGCTTGAGATGGACGTGCGCGAATATCCGCACCGTTGGCTCACCTACCCGCGCCTGCGCATGCACTTCGGGCGCGTGCAGGTGCCGGTTCCGTGCGTGCAGCACTCGATCCGGCGCTTCGAGTTCGACGCCTGGATGCTGGAGCGCTCCGGCGCGCCCGTCGAGGTCCACAACGTCCGGCGCATCGTCGCGGACGCGCAGGGCTACGTCATCGACGGCGCCTACCGCGCGCGCTACCTCATCGGCGCCGGCGGCACGCGCTGCCCGGTCTACCGTGAGCTGTTCCGCGAGCTGAACCCGCGCGCGAGCGAACTGCAGCTGGTGACACTCGAGCACGAGCTCGAGTACGACTGGCGCGAGCAGGACTGCCACCTGTGGTTCTTCGCGAACGGGCTGCCCGGTTACTCCTGGTACGTGCCCAAGGAGCGCGGCTGGCTCAACGTCGGCGTCGGCGGCATCGCGCAGCGCATGAAGGGCGGCGGCCATGACATCCGCGGCCACTGGAACCACCTGACCCGGATGCTGCACGCCGGCTTCGCCCCGGGAGCGCGGTTCGAGCCGACCGGCTACAGCTACTTCCTGCGCGGCAACGTGAAGGTTGTGCGGCGCGACAACGCCTTCATCACCGGCGATGCCGCGGGGCTGGCAACGCCGGATCTCGGCGAGGGCATCGGGCCTGCCATCCGCAGCGGCCTGCGCGCCGCGCAGGCGATCACCGCGGGGAGCGATTTCCGCCTGGACGATGTGACCGGCAAGAGTCTCACCAGCATCCTGCGCAGCATGTTCGACCGCCCGGCCCGCGCCGGCGCGCTCGCCGGGCGGCGCGGTCACGCCAGCGCATAGGGAGCGAGCAAATGTCCCACGTCACTGTGATCAACGAGCACCAGCACGTGCAGCAGATCGTCTCCGGCCACCATCACCTCACCGCCGATGAGCCCGTGGCCGCCGGCGGGAGCGACGCGGGACTCGCGCCGCGTGAACTGCTGCTGGCGAGTCTGGGCGCCGATACGGCCGTGGCCCTGCGGCGCCACGCGGCGCAGCGCGACTGGACGCTGGGCAAGATCACCGTCGGTGTGCGCTGGTCGAAGGATGGCGCCGGACATGAACACATCGAGCGCCGGCTGTCCTTCGCCAAGCCTCTGAGTGGCGAGCAAAAGAAGGCTCTGCTGGGGGTCGCCGCCGGCACCGAGGTCTCGAAGCTCATCAGCGGCGGCATCACCATCCAGTCGACGGTCGTCGACTAGCGGGGCTGCCGGCTCACTTCATCCGCAGCGCGCCGATGTCCATCACGGTCCGGTCACGCGTGCTGACCTCGACTTCCGTGCGACCGGAGTTGGTCATCGCCCAGGGCAGCGGCAGGTTGTCGCCCTGAATCGTGATCACGTGGTGGCCGGAGACCACGGCCGGGAAGTCGTAGCGGCCGCTGGAGTCGGTACGCACCGAGAAGCGCCCATCCAGGATGACCGTGACGTTGGCGACGGTGGTCTCGCCGGCGTCCAGGCGTCCATTCTCGTTGGCATCAAGATAGATGACCCCGCTCAGGCGGCCGGAGCCGGACCCCAGCGCCCCGCCCAGCGGCGCGAAGTGCGAGCCGCGCGAATCCTGGTAGCGCACGGTGAGGAAAAAGCCGCTCTCGCCCATCGAGGCCGTGGGCACCGGCGACACGGGGGTCAGCGGGGAAGTGACCACCAGGGGTGCCCAGGAACCCACGTGGTTCGCGTAGTAGGTCGTAAGCACCGACCAGGCGCGGTTGATCTGCCAGCTCAAGGTCACATCCGCCGACGTCGTCGGCGCCGCGCGACCCGACACCGCTTGAGCCCACTGCACGCTGCCATCCAGTGACAGACGCGCGGTGAAGTCGCCGCCGCCGTAGATGGCCACGCGCACCACGGTCGCATTCTGGGTCGCCCCCACCACGGCGTGGTCGCTGATGCGATCAACGGCCGCGGTGGTGGACAGGCGCCGGCCTGTGCCCACGCTCCAGCCCTGCTGCAGCGTGAGCGTCGTGTCCCGGGTGCGCGGGTCGCGGGCGTAGTCGAGCTGGGCGCGCCCCATGCCCAGGAAGTTCACCTTGTCGAGGTAGCCCTCCACCGACCACGCGGTGTCGCTTGAGCCGTGGCGCAGGTTCGCCACGCCGCCGATGCCCACGTCGCGGCTGAGCTGGTAGCGCGCGTCGGTGTTGATGAAAGTGGCATCCGCGCCCTTACCCGAGACCGACTTCACCTCGTCGACGCCAAAGTCGGCGTACCAGCGCCGCGACTGCCAGTCGAGGCGATAGTAGCCGCCCTGGACGTCGCTGGTGATGGGCTGGGTTCCCCAGGCGAGGTTCGGATCAATGCGGAAGGCCCCGAATGTCTGCGTCAGCGCGCCCCGCGTCAGGGCCGCATCGACCCAGGCGCCGAACGCGTTGGAGTTGTCACCGACCCTGCCATCGATGAGGTTCCCCTGCACGCGAACACCAGCGCCCTTCCACGCCGCGGTGAGCAGGCCGGTCTCGGTGGATACGCGCGGTGGTGTGGGGGTCGCGGGGGACAGGTTCGAGTCAAGCGGCTGGTAGTACAGGGAGACGTTGTTCGCCGCGGCGAAGTCGCCGCCGACGGACCATCGCGCGGAGGGTGACCACTGCGCGCCGAGCGTCGCGGTGCTGCCACCCAGGGTCGTGAAGGTGGGAACCTTGATCCCGTCATAGGTCCCCGGCTCGCCACCGCCGGCGACGATCTGCAGGCCCGCGGGCCCGCGCCACTCGGTCTCGAGTCCCTGCATCGGGCTCTGCGCGAGGATGAAGCGGGGCTGCTCGCGCGCAAGGTTTATCAGGGGCGCGTTCAGGTCCCCGAGCGCGTTGTCGGTCTGCCAGCCATCGTCGAAGGGCATGGCGCGCTGGTGCACCGCGAAGGCGATGTGTCTGTCGCCCTGGCCGCCATCGCCGTTGGCGCGCGCATTGTCGCCGCCAAAGCGCGCCGCGAGGTTCGCCGACCATGCGCCGTACGAGACCGTGTCCCACTGGGCATCCGTGACGATGCCGGTCTCGTGCCGGTCGGGACTGGCGTTCGCGCCTTGCTGGCGCAGGACGCTCGCGATCGCGTCCACGCGGATCGAGCGCGCCAGCCCGGTGGTATCGCTGGTACTGTTGTCTCCGGGCGAGATGTCAGGCGCGAGGCCGCCACCACTGATCAGGCGGTCCTCGTACGCGGGCGCCGGATCGGGCAGCGCCGCGGCCTGGGGCTGCGCGCGCGGCGCGCCACTGAACGCGAGCGCCGCCACGGACCCACACAGGCACGCTGCTATGTGCAGTGCGCGCCTTGGGGTCCCCTTCATTTGAAGGTCTCGTTCAGTTCGGTCTTCTGGTCAGCCCACTCGAGCGTCCCCTGGATGCTCACCGGGAAGGCGAGGCTCGGGTGCTCCTCGTCGGGCGTCGAGGGCACCAGGAACACCGGGCGTTCCTCGCCGGGCAGGATCGGCAGGTCCGTCGGGGTGAAGTCGTACTTGTTGCCCTTCGCATCCGTGCCGGTGAGGAAGCCGGAGATGCGCGCGTGCGCCTCCCCTGAGTTGTGCACGCGCAGCACCGGGACCTGGGCGCCGTTGAGGTTCGCGATCCCGGGACCGAAGACCTCGATCCTTGGCTGCGCATCACCGACCCTCACGTAGACGATGAGGCCGATGCGTCCGACGACCGGCAACTGCATCGCCGGCGTCCGCGTCACCGAGGGTTCGTCCCCCTCGATGAGGATGCCGAAGCGGCACTCCCCGGGCGGGGCATCGGCAGGCACGGTGACCTCGAAGCGGAAGCGGATGGTGCCGCCGCCGGGAAGCGCCACCAGCGAGCGCTCCAGCGCGACCCAGGGGCGGCAGCTGCCGGGGGTGAGTTCATCGTGGAAGATGACGCCGTAGTCAGCGGCCAGGGTGAAGTCAGCCGTCCGCACCTTGAAACGGGACGGCGCCGCGGAGCGGTTGGAGAGCTCGAACACCTGGCGCACCGTGGCTCCCGGCTTGCCATTGAACTCGAAGCGCGGCGGGGAGACCAGGGCGGCGAAGCCGGCATCGGCCCGCGCGGCGAGCGACAGCGTCATCGCCACCAGCGAACTCAGCACGATCAGAATCACTCGCACGGTCAGCCCTCGTCCAGCTCGAAGCGGAAGTTGATGTGGTAGAGCGTCTGCATGCGCCGCCCGTCCACGTTGATCGTCAGCTGCACCAGGTCCTCGATGAAGGGCGAGGAGATGGGGCCCGCGTACACGAGCGTCCGCGAACCTGTGACCACGCGCCCGGGTAGCAGGCGCCCCTGCGTGTTCCAGGTGACGGTCATCGCGCCGGGCGCCTGCGCAGGCAGCGCGAGATATATCTTCGCGGTGCGCTTTTGCCAGGCGGCGACGTTTAGTTTCACGCGCAGCGCGAGCGTGCCGACCATGATGTTGGCGTTGGGTCCGCGCGGGGACAGCTGCTGCCAGCGCATGTCGAGCGCGGCGTTGTTCGGCAGCGTGCCGGAGTCATCGATGACCGTCGTCTTGGCCATCGCGGGGCTCGCGAGGAGCCAGATTATGCACAATGGTCCGATTAAGCGCGCACCCATTGCGGCAGTCGCTCGCATGGCCTTACGGGGCGGTCAGCGTGTAGAGCACGCGTCCGGTATAGGTGCCTGCGGCAGGATAGGTCGTGTTGCTGAAGGAAAACGTCCAGCAGCTCTCCGCCCAGTGGTTCTGGGCGATCGTGCCCACGGTCTGCACCGCACCTCCCGTGAAGGTGCCCGCCGTGAAGGGCTGGCCGGCGCTGTCGCCCAGCGGACCGTTGCCACCGCTCGTCCAGGAGACCTGCGAGAAGGGGATCGTGTCGCCGGTGGCGTTCACCATCGAGGCTGGCACGGTGGCCGTCACCGACACGGTGCCGATGCCAGGGCCGGTGGTGCGGTAGAAGCCGCCGATGTACAGCTGCGCCGGGACGGTGCAGAAGGTGTAGTTGTCGTAGAAGCTGTTCGTCTGCGTGCTGTCGGTGGTCATCGCCTGCGCGGCGCCGTTGCCGACCGCGGCGGCGGCGACCGCGACGGACACCTTGTTCACGGTCGGGTTGTTGCCCGGCGTGCCGCCGCTGTTATACAGGCCCGCGAAGGTGCCCACGCCCACCTGGAGGTAGACGCTCTTGGGGGCACCGGCGCTGATCGCGACGGTGAAGGCGGGCGCCGGGTGGTTAGCCGCGGCCAGGAGCGCGAGACACAGGATGCGTTGGGCCATTCGGCCCGGATTCTCGGAAATAGGAGTTCCCCCGGGGCGCTTGTCCATGTCGCGCCGCCGGGGGTGCATATTGCACTGATTCCTATCGGGTGACGAGCCTTACGGCATCGTCGCCGTGTACGTCACGCGGCCGTTGTTCACGTTCGCGCCGCCGTAGACGCCGGCGGGCGGGCTCACCGTGTTCAGGTACGAGTACGTCCACTTCGCATCCGCGAGGATGACCTTCGAGGCCGGGGCGGTGAGCACCACGTTGGCGCTCGCGCCGTTGACCAGCGTCGGGGGCGCCAGCGCGGTCGCCGAGGTGATCGTCGTCGCGGCGGTCGCGACCTGCGTCCACGCGATGGTGTCGGTGACGGCACCGTCATTCAGAGCGCCGGCGGTCGTCGCATTGAGCGTGACGTTGCCGCTGTTGCTGACGATCGCGGCCGTCACCGAACCCGCGGCGAGGTCACCGCCGGTGCCGGCCACGGCCGTGCCGTTGCCGACCGTGCCCGCGGCGGGCGCGAACTGCACCAGGTCAACTGTGGCGACGTTGCTGAGTGTGGGGGTCGCGCCGGTGTAGGTGGCGCCGGTGCCCACGCGCAGGAACAGGATCTTCGGGATCGTGATCTGGAAGTCAACATGCGCGACCGCGCCCGGGACGGCCGTGGCGCCGCCGCTGACGACATTCGACTCGGCGTGGGCTAGAAGAGGAGCCGCGACCGCGGTGACGGCGAGGAGACCCTTGATGACGCTTGAGATCCGCATGATTGATTCCTGAGCTGGTGAAAGGAAGAGTTGGCGTTGGACGGGATCTTACGGGTGCGGATTTCGCGGATCCGTGCTTATGTCACGCTTCGGGAGATCCAGCGCCGCCTGCCTCCGGGCTCCCCCTCCGAGCCGCCCGCAACTGGGACACAGCGCACAAAGGGACGGTCGAAGCGGGCCGCGCTTCGCGGTGGCGTAGGGCGGAGCCGGCGGGCCCCGCTCTTATATATATGGAGTCCGCCGGACCCGCCGGCGACGCCCCGCGGGTGATTCCCAAGCCCCGGGGTCCGCGCGCATGCTCGCCGGCTTCACCCAGGGAAGACATCCATGCCCAATGCCAGCAAGTACGGTCCGGTCGCGCTCATCCTCGGGGGCTCGGAGGGAATCGGGCGGCAATTCGCCGAACAGATCGCCGCGAAGGGTCTGGACCTGGTGCTCGTCGCGCGTGGCGGCGGGCCGCTCGAAAGCGCGGCGCGGGAGATCCGCCTCGCGCACGGGGTGAACGTGGTGACCCTCACGCGTGACCTCACCGCCGCGGGACTCGAGGAGTTCATCGATGGCGTGCTCGGCGCGCATGACATCGGGTTCACGGTCTACAACGCCGGCGCCACGCACGGCGTGGGCGGGTTCCTGGACGCGCCGCTTGCCAAGGCGACGAACCTCGTGCAGCTGAACTGCACAGGCCCGCTGACGTTCGCGCACAAGCTGCTCGGGGCGCGGCGCGCGCGCAAACGCCGCGCGGGACTGATCGTCGTCTCCTCGATGTCCGGCGTCTGCGGCAGCGGGCTCGTGGCCACGTACGCCGCGGCCAAGGCCTTCGAGATCGCACTGTGCGAAGGCCTCCACTGGGAACTCTCCGGCGAAGGAATCGACGTGTTATGCGCCGTCGCAGGCCTTACCGATACCCCGGCCATGCGCCGTTCCGGGGTGTCCTTCACCGCCGCGGCCGCGGCCGGCTACGTGGCGATGGATGCCGCCGAGGTCGCGCGCGGCGCGCTCTCGCAGCTGGGCAAGGCGGCCGTGTGGTACGCGGTCGGGCAGCAGACCGCGGACGCCATGCGCGCGCTGCCGCGGGGGCAGCTGACGGAGGCGATGAGCGCCGCGTCCGCGGCGCTCTTCCAGGTGCGGGCGCGCTAGCGCCGCCGGCGTCGCCGCGCCGCGCGGCTTTCGGCTACGATGGGCGAGATTCCTCAGCAGCAGGTCTCCCGCATGATCCAGCCGATGCGTCCTCGTTCCATCGCGCGCTTGGCGCGTTCATTCGCGCTTTGCGCGGGGTTCGCCCTGGCCGCCGCAGGCGCAGCGGGACAGGGCGCGGTGAGCCCGGCGCTGTTCGGGTTCAGCCCGGGGGCATCCGTCGGCCAGCTGGCGCTGGAGCGGCGCTTCGACGCGGTGCTTGATCCCGCGGACCTGCGTGGCTGGCTCAAGACCCTGTCGTCGGAGGCGAACCACGTGGGCGCGCCGCACGACAAGGCGAACGCGGAGATGGTGCGCGCCCTGTTCACCCAGTGGGGCTGGAATGCGCGGATCGAGGTGTTCTATGCGCTCTACCCGACACTTAAGTCCCACATGCTGGAGATGGTCGGTCCCACGAAGTACGTCGCGAGCCTCAAGGAGGACACTATCGAGGGGGATGCCACCTCGGGTCGCACCGATGGCCTGCCGGCGTACAACGAGTACGGCGCGGACGGTGATGTGACCGGCGAGCTCGTGTACCTCAACTACGGCATGCCGCAGGACTACGAGGACCTCGCGCGGCGCGGGATCGACGTGAAGGGCAAGATCGTCATCGCCCGCTACGGCGGCGGCTGGCGCGGACTCAAACCCAAGCTTGCGCAGGATCACGGGGCGATAGGCTGCATCATCTACTCCGACCCGCACGACGATGGCTACTCCGCCGGCGATGTGTACCCCAAGGGCGGCTTCCGTCCGGCGTCGGGCCTGCAACGCGGCTCGGTGCTCGACATGGCGCTCTATCCGGGCGATCCGCTGACCCCCGGGGTGGGTGCCACCAAGGATGCCAAGCGCCTGGACATCAAGGACGCGAAGACCATCCTCAAGATCCCGGTGCTGCCGATCTCCTACGGCGATGCGCAGCCCTTCCTCGCCGCCCTCGGTGGCCCTGTGGCGCCCGCCAGCTGGCGTGGCGGCCTGCCCATCACGTATCACATGGGACCGGGGCCTGCGCAGGCGCACCTGATGATCAGCTCCGAGTGGAGCCAGAAGCCCCTGTACGACGTGATCGCGCGGATACCCGGCGCCGAGGCGCCGGACGAGTGGGTGGTCCGCGGCAATCATCGCGACGGCTGGGTGTTCGGTGCCTGGGATCCCTTGTCGGGGCAGGTGGCCATGCTCGCCGAGGCCAAGGCCATCGGGTCGTTGCTCAGGAGCGGCTGGCGCCCGCGGCGCACACTGATCTACGCCAGCTGGGATGGCGAGGAAGCGGGGCTGCTGGGCTCCACGGAGTGGGCGGAGCAGCACGCCGCGGAGCTCAAGAGCAAGGCGGTCCTCTATCTGAACTCCGATACCAACACGCGCGGCTTCCTCCACCCGGATGGCAGCCACTCGCTGCAGCGCCTGGTGAACGATGTGGCTTCAGGCATCAAGGATCCGGAGACTGGCGCGAGCGTGCAGGCGCGCTTGCGCGCCCGCATGGAGGTGCTGGGCCTGGACACGGACGCGAGCGACCACGACGAGGCGGAGGCCCGTGAGCGCGCGGCGCGCCTCGCCAAGGAGGGCGGCGACCTGCCCCTCGGGGCGCTCGGATCAGGTTCGGACTACTCCGCGTACCTGCAGCACCTGGGGCTCGCGACCCTCGACATCGAGTACGCAGGCGAAGATGACCAGGCTGGCGTGTACCACTCGAACTTCGATTCCTTCGATCACTACGTGCGCTTCGGCGACCCGACGTTCGCGTACGGGGTGGCCGAGGCCGAGACCATCGGCCACATCGTGCTGCGCATGGCGGATGCGCCGGTGCTGCCGCTGCAGTTCACCGACCTCGCCCAGACACTCGGCGACTACGTCGCGCAGCTCGCCAAGCTCACCGACGAGAAGCGCAAGCACGGCGCGGAAGTGGCGCGCCTGATCGATGCGAACGCGTTCGCGCTTACCGCGGACCCGACCCGCGTGGTCGGCCCGCCGGCTCGCGATCCCCCGGTGCCGCAGGTGAATCTCGCGCCGCTGGATGCCGCCGTCGCGCGGCTGAAACTCGCGGCCACCGATTACGATGCGGCCTACGCCCGGCTGTCCGCGGGCGACGTGAAGCTCCCGGCCGCGCAGCGCAGGCGGCTGAACTCGGTGCTGCGCTCACTGGAGCAGAGGCTCACCCACGAGCGCGGGCTACCGGGGCGCGACTGGTTCAAGCACTTCATTTACGCGCCCGGGATCCTCACCGGTTACGCGGTGAAGACGCTGCCAGCGGTGCGCGAGGCGATCGAGGGCGGTCGCTGGGCCGAGGCGAACGAGTACTCGGCGTTCACCGCGAAGGTGCTCGAGGGTTACTGCGACTCGCTCAAGGACGCCACCGCGATCCTGCGCGGGACGTAAGCGGACGAACGCCGCGTAGATCAGCGGGCCATGAATATGGCTAACGACATACTTTGATAAGGGCGGCCTCGCGACCGCTGACCGCGAATTGGGCGAGCCAGGACCGACTCAGGTCGCGAACAGCTGGCCGAAGTCCGCGAACGCCTTGAACTCCAGGGCGTTACCGGACGGGTCGAGGATAAAGAGCGTTGACTGTTCACCCGGCAGGCCCCTGAAGCGGGTGTAAGGCTCGATGACCCACTCGAGCTGATGCGCGCGCAACTTCGCCGCCAGTTCGTCCCACTGGGGCGGAGCGAGGATCACTCCGCAGTGAGGCACCGGCACGCCGTGGCCATCCACCGGATTAGAGCGCGAGCCGATGCGACCGGCAGGTCCCAGCGTCGGGTTCAAGTGGCAAACGAGCTGGTGGCCGAAGAGGTTGAAATCAACCCAATCGATGGAACTGCGCCCCTCAGGGCAGCCCAGCACGCCCCCATAGAAATCGCGCGCCTCGGCGAGGTCGCGAACCTGGAGGGCCACATGGAATGGAGTCAGCACGTGCGAAGGACCGTCATCTGGGGGGCGGGGCTGCCATATCCAGCATAGCAGCGTTGCCGCGACGCCCGGCAGCGCCGGGTCCGCGCGCGCGTGCCGGCGCTGCTCATGCCGCGCACTCGCCGAAGCCGCGGATCCCGAGGTACCCGATCCGCCGCCGAAATCGCTGTCCGTGCGACCCGCGACGCGGCTGACCCGGCCGATCCTGGCGGCGAGAACTCGCGCACCTTCCCGCGCGCTTGCCCGCGCCCGACCCCTTGCCCGCGGGCGAGCATCGGCGCGCTGGCGTGTCTTGCCCCGCGCCCCACTCGACCTGCGACTGCGTGGCGGTTGCCCGGGGCGAATCTCCGCCTCATCCATACGGGGGAGCTCGGGATTTTGCCGGACGGGGCCGCGGGTGGGTTGCGGTATATTCGCGCCTGAGTGCCGCCGCTGGGATGCGGCCCAAAGGAGCCCACCCGTCGACGCACCCGCACCCGGCGCCACCGCGCGGCCCGGATCACCGTGAGCTTAAAGGCCAAGGCCGTGGTTGCCCGTACCCTCGGCGCGCCTGCGGCCGTCGAGGAGATCGTGGTCGAGCCGCCGCGTCACGGGGAACTCACCATCCGCATGTCCGCGTGCGGGGTGTGCCACAGTGACCTCTCGGCCACGAACGGCACGATCGGCTGTCCGCTGCCGCTGGTACTCGGCCACGAGGGGGCGGGCGTGGTCTCGCAGGTGGGCGCGGGGGTCACCGAGTTCCGGGCCGGCGACAAGGTGATCACCTCGTTTGTCAGCATGTGCGGGCACTGCGGCTACTGCCAGAGCGGCCGACCGCAGCTGTGCGTGCAGTCGCTGCAGGCCCTCTACACGCTGCCCGACGGCACGGTGCGCACCCACGACGCGAGCGTCGCGGCGCTGAATGTCTTCTGCGGCTGCGGCGTCATGGCCGAGTACGCGACTCTGCACGCCGACAGCGTCATCAAGATCAACGCGGAGATCCCGCTCGACCGCGCCGCATTGCTCGCCTGCGGCGTCATGACCGGGATCGGCGCCGTCACGAACACGGCGCGCGTCACGCCCGGCTCGGTCGCGGTCGTGTTCGGCTGTGGGGGCGTGGGCCTGAACGCGATCCAGGGCTGCGCGCTGGCCGGCGCCCGCATGATCGTCGCTGTGGACCTGAGTGCCGAGAACCTCGCCCTGGCTTTGAGGTTAGGCGCCACGCACACCTTCAGTGCCCGCCAGGAGAACCTACCCAAGGCGCTGTTCAAGCTCACTGGCGGGGCGGACTTCGCCTTCGACTGCGTCGGGGTGGGCAAGGTCGCGGAACAGGCGTGGAACGTCCTGCGCCGCGGAGGCATGGCCGTCATCGTGGGCATCGCCGCTCCCCAGGAGACGATCACGCTGAGCGCGCAGAAGGTGGCCATCAGCGAGAAGGTCCTCGCCGGCAGTTACTTCGGTTCCGCGCGCCCGCAGCACGACGTGCCCAGGCTGATCGGCCTGTATCGTGCGGGCAAGCTCAGGCTCGATGAGCTGATCACGCGCCGCTACCCGATCGATGAGGCACCCCAGGCGCTGGCCGACCTCGGGCGCGGCGGTCCGGGGCGAGGCGTCATCATGTTCGACGCGGCCTGAATTGAAGGAGTGACAGGTATGAAGGCGGACGAGTCGCGGCAGTTCGTGCTGGAGTTCTTCGCGGAACTCTCCACCGGGAATCCCAAGTGCTGGGATCGCGTGGCCGAGGATGCGACCTGGCGGCTCATGGCGCGCGGGAAGGACTATCCCTACCCGTCCGACTACACCAAGTCGAGCTACCGTGCCTTGTGCGAGGGCTCCGGCGGAATGTTCCCCAAGGGGCTGCGCTTCACGATCCTGGGCACAACCGCGGAGGAGGATCGCGTCGCGGTGGAAGCTGAATCCTACGGCTACACGCGCCAGGGCAAGCTCTACAACAACGTCTATCACCTGCTGGTCCTGCTTAAGGACGGGAAGATCCGGACCGCGCGCGAGTACCTGGACTCAGGGCACGCGACCGAGGTGCTGGAGCGGCCGGACGCAGGCGGCCGACGCGCTCCTGGGTGAGGGCCCCATTCGAAGGATCGACGCAGATGCTCAAGTTCGGCTACAAGGCTTCCTCGGAACAGTTCGGGCCCACAGAGCTGCTCGGCTACGCGCGCCTCGCGGAGGAGTGCGGTTTCCACTCGGTGTGGATCAGCGACCACTTCCAGCCCTGGCGCCACACCCACGGCCATGCGCCATTCTCGCTGGCCTGGCTCGGTGCGGTCGGCGCGCACACCAGCCGCATCGTCATGGGGACGAGCGTGCTCACCCCGACGTTTCGCTACCAGCCGGCGATCGTCGCCCAGGCGTTCGCGACCCTGGGAATGCTGTTCCCGGGCCGCATTGTCCTGGGGCTCGGGACGGGTGAGTCGCTGAACGAGGTGCCGGCCTCGGGGATCGAGTGGCCGGAACAGAAAGAGCGCACCGCGCGGTTCCGCGAGGCGATCAGGCTCATCCGCGAACTGTGGACGAAAGACCGCGTGAGCTTCGAGGGGCAGTTCTACAAGACCCGCCTCGCCACGGTCTACGATCGCCCGGAAATACCCGTGCCGCTGTACATCGCCGGCGCCGGGCCCTTCATGGCCAAACTCGCGGGCCTGGAGGCTGAGGGCTTCATCTGCACCTCCGGCAAGAAGTGGGAGCTCTACACCCAGACGCTGCTGCCTAATCTCGCCCAGGGCCTGGAAGCTTCCGGCCGCGCGCACTCGGGCACCTACGAAAAGCTCATCGAGATGAAGGTGTCCTTCGACACAGATGGGGCGCGGGCACTGGCCGACACCAAGTTCTGGGGCGCGCTCGCGCTCACGCCGCAGGAGAAGACCGACGTCGAGGACCCGATCCAGATGGAACGCCTCGCCGATGCGCTGCCGGTGGAACGCACCGCCTCGCGCTGGATCGTGACGACCGATCCCGCGGAGATGGCGGAGAAGGTCGGCAGGTACGTTGACCTCGGCTTCAACCATCTCGTGTTCCACGCCCCGGGCCCCGACCAGCCGCGCTTCATGCGCCTGTTCAGCGAACGGGTGCTGCCGTTGTTGCGCAAGCGCTTCGGTTGAGCGGAGCGAGACACGCAGCATGAGCACCCTGGCCGCCGAGGACAGCGGCAGCATCCACGGGGAGGCCGGCCACAGGGGCATGATCACCATCTCGGTGATGCTCGCGACCATCATCCAGGCGATCGACGGCACCATCGCCAACGTGGCGCTGCCGCACATGCAGGGGAGCCTCTCCGCCTCGCTCGACCAGATCACCTGGGTGTTGACCTCCTATATCGTCGCCGCCGGCATCGCCACCCCGCTCGCCGGCTGGCTGACCGACCGGTTCGGCCTCAAGCAGGTGCTGCTCTTCTCAATCGCCGGCTTCACGATCGCCTCGGTACTGTGCGGCATCTCCGAGTCGCTCACCCAGATCGTGATAGCGCGCCTGCTGCAGGGGTTCTTTGGCGCGGCTCTGGTGCCGCTTTCGCAGGCGGTGATGCTCGATATCTACCCCCCCGGGAAGCATGGCTCGGCGATGGCGATGTGGGGCGTCGGCGTCATGATCGGGCCGATCATGGGCCCAGCGCTGGGCGGCTACCTCACCGAGAACTTCGACTGGCGCTGGGTGTTCTTCATCAACGTGCCGATCGGCGCGTTCGCTTTTTACGGCATCGGCCGCTACATCCGGGCGCACCCCGGGGCGCGGCGCGTGGTCTTCGACGTGTTCGGCTTCACCACGCTTGCGATAGCCATCGCCACGCTGCAGCTGTTCCTCGACCGCGGCGAGCAGAACGACTGGTTCTCCTCCGGCGAGACCTGGCTCGAGGGCGCGGCGTTCCTCATCAGCTTCAGCTACTTCCTGCTGCACACGCGCCTGAGCCCCGCGGGCAAGTCCTTCTTCGACCGGCGCCTGCTCCACAACCCGAACTACGTGTCCGGGATCATCATGATCTTCATCATCGGCATGGTGTTGTTCGCGACCCGCGCGCTGCTGGCCACCATGCTGCAGAACCTGTTCGGCTATCCGGCGAGTCTTGCGGGCCTGGTGATGGCCCCGAGCGGCATCGGCACGATGATCGCGATGCTCATCGTCGGCAGGCTCACCGGCAGGGTGGATATCCGCATCCTGCTGACCGTCGGCTTCGCAATCACCGCGGTCTCCTGCTACCAGATGATCCACTACGACCTAACCATGACGCCCAGCTCGGTCGTCTGGCCCGGTCTGCTACAGGGCTTCGGGCTCGGGATTGTCTTCGTGCCGCTGACGGCCGCGAGCTTCGCGACACTGTCACCGGAACTGCGCGCTGACGGGACAGCCATCTTCAGCCTCATGCGCAATCTCGGCAGCGCCATCGGCATAGCCGCCACTCAGGCGATCCTGGTGCGCAACACGCAGATCGTCCATGCGGGCCTGGTGGAGAACATGAGCCGGGCGAACGGCAGCCTGTTCTCAAGCCCGCTGGGGTCGACACTCGGGCTGCAGAACCTCGCCGGGGTCGCCGCCCTCAACGAGGAGGTGACGCGACAGTCGGCGATGATCGCCTACCTGGACGACTTCCGGCTGCTGTTCGTGCTTACGCTCATGGTCATCCCGGCGCTGATGCTGCTGCGACCCGCGAAGAAGACGCAAACGCTGCCGGCGGCCGAAGCGGAAGCCATCGCGCTCGAATAGGGGGCCAGGGCCCCGGCAAGCTCCGCGGCGCGCGCGGCGGCCCCGGCGAGGCGCCTTGACCGGGTTTGTGAGGCGGGCCGCCGTGAATATCTGTTTGGCGGCTGGCCGCGGCGAACGAGTCCTACAGCGCTATTTAAGCGCGAGCTTGCCACTTCGGGCCCGCGATCCGCGTAGGTCATGGGATGGAGGCGCGGGATTTTTCCGCTCAGGCGTCCATGGCCTTTGGGATCAGGTGTCCGGCGCGCGGCAGCAGCAGTTTCAGCAACGGCCCCGTCATGATCGTCGTCACGATCGCCATGATGACCAGGATCGTGAAAACCTTCGGCGGGATGAATCCCAGGTCCAGCCCGATATTGAGCACGATCAGTTCCATGAGGGCGCGCGTGTTCATGAGACTTCCCAGGATCCAGCTGTGGGGCCCGTCAAACCCGCAGCTGCGCGCGGCCCCGTAGACCGGGATGACCTTCCCGAGGATGGCCGCGGCCAGAACGATCGCCAGCCACTGCGCGTCCACGGCGGAGTCAAGGCCCAGGATGTTGGTCCTCAGCCCGGTGAAGGTGAAGAACACCGGCAGGAAGAACACCAGCACGAACTGGCCGACCTGGCGATTCCAGGCGCTCACGAACCCCCGATGCCGATGGAAGAGGAGGCCGGTGGCGAAGCCGCCGAAGATGGCGAAGATTCCCAGGCGGTAGGTGCAGAGGCTGGCGGCCAACATGAGGCAGATCACCCCCGCCATCAGGTTCGGCGGGACATCCCCGCCGGCCGGCAGGCTTCTGGGAATGAGGCGGTCGACGAGTGGCCGGCAAACGAACCACAGAATCAGCACAAAGACGGCGAGCCCTCCCAACTGGAACACGACGTGCGCGCCGGAGAATCGGGCGACCGCGTAAGCGGAGACGCCGGCCAGCAGGATCCAGCCCGCCACATCGTTGAGCGCGGCCGCGGAGATCGCGACCACCCCGACTTCGGTGCGCGTGAGCCCGTACTCGCGCAGGATCCTTCCCAGCACCGGGACCGCGGTGATGGACATTCCCACGCTGCAGAAGAGGCTATAGAGGGTCGGATCGATACCAGCCGCCAGGACGTCGTGGGAAAGCCGCCCGATGAGGAACCCGAGCAGCAGCGGCACGCTCATCGAGGCGAGCGTCACGGCCAGCACCGCACGCAGGTTTCGCCGGGACCTGAGGTGGGTGAACTCGAAGTCCATCCCGATCTGGAACATGAGCAGGATCAGGCCGATCTGGCTGATAATGGTGAGGGGCGCGGAGGCGTGTTCGCCGAAGAGCGCGTGCGCGGCGACAGGGAAGAAGTGCCCGAAGAGCGAAGGTCCGAGCAACAGTCCGGCGAGGATCTCCCCGACCACCCCGGGCTGGCCCAGCCTCCTTAGTAAGGTGTTGCCGATGCGTGCCGCGGCGATCATCACCGTGATCTGCAGAAGAATCAGGAACAGCAATTCCTCAGTCTCGTGGACGGAGGTGCTCACCGGTGTCCTCGAGCGGACCGACCGCGGAGCCGCTGGAAAGTGCTCGTCTGCGCCAAGGGGGAGCGATTGGGAATAAAATGGGCTCACAGCTTAGCACCGACGGCGAACGTGGGAAGGCAACGGGTCAAGGCATGTTGAGCAGCGCGGCGACTGCTGATTTGGGGGGCCCCCGATGACTGCCCCGGGCCCGGCCCCCACGGACCCACCGGCCGAATACAGCATCGGCGTCGATACCGGGGGCACCTTCACCGATGCGGTCGCCCTCGATGGGCAGCGCCGCGTGGTCGCGAGCGCGAAATCCCTTACCACTCCCTGGGACCTGTCAATCGGCCTCGACGGGGCGATCCGGGCGGTGCTGGCGAAGCTGCCGCCGAGCGTGCGTCGCGAGCACATCAGTCTGGTATCCGTTTCGACCACGCTTGCCACCAACGCCGTGGTCGAGAACCGCTTCAGCTCGATCTGCACCATCCTCATCGGCTTCGACGAGGCCATGGTGGAGCGCTCGAACCTCCGGCGCGGGGGAGGGGGCGTCGTGGTGCGCGTGGCTGGCGGCCACGAAGGCACCGGGGAGGAGCACGCGCCACTGGACGAGGCGGCGATCGATGCGGCGGTGCGCGAACACGGACCACGGGTCGAGGCGTTCGCGGTGGCTTCGATGTTCTCGGTACGCAATCCCGCGCACGAGCGGCGGGCCCGCGAGCGCATCCGGGCGATCTTCCGGAAGCCTGTCACCTGTAGCTACGAGCTGAGCTCCCAGCTGGACGCGCCCAAGCGCGCGCTCACCGCGGCGCTCAACGCGCGGCTGACGCCGCAGATCGCGCACCTGCTGGAGGCGCTGCGCCGCGTGCTCGAACGTGAGTCCATCGCCGCCCCCGTGATGATCGTCAAGGGCGACGGCACGCTGATGCGCGCCGAGGTGGCCCTCGAGTACCCGGTGGAAACCGTGCTCTCCGGGCCCGCGGCGAGCGTGGTAGGAGCGGGGTTTCTGCAGGGCCTGCAGGATTTCCTGGTCGCGGACATGGGTGGCACGACAACCGACGTGGCGATCGTTCTGGACGGACGTCCCGTCGTGCGCGCGGAGGGCGCGGTCATCGGCGGCTGGCGCACCATGATCGAGGCGATCGATGTGCATACCTGCGGCCTGGGTGGCGACAGCGAGGTACTGTTCGATCGCGAGCGGCGCCTGTCGGTGGGGCCGCGCAAGACCATGCCCTTGAGCCTGCTGGCAACGCAGTTCCCGGAGGTGCTCGCGGAACTGACGCTACTCGCGGCCGAGGAGCATCCGTCGCCGCACGCCGCGCAGTTCGCGTTCCGCAACCCGGGGCGTGATCCTGGTGCGACGCTTGACCGGGTCGAACGCCGTATTTGGGAATCGCTGGAGCCGGTGCCGCGTCGGTTCTCACTGGTGGCGCGCACCGGCCCCGCGGCTGAGGCGCTGCGTCGCCTGGTCGACCGGGGGCTCGCCACGATCGCCGGATTCACCCCGAGCGATGCCATGCATGTGCTGGGGCGGCAGGAGGGCTGGAACCAGCAGGCCGCGCGCCTGGGGGCGGCCATCCTCGCCACCGAGGAACGCAACGCGAATGCGCGCCGCGACAAGGACACGCCGGAGCAGATCTGCGCGCGCACCTACGAGTTCGTGCTGCGCAAAGCGGGGCGCCTGGTCCTTGAGTGCGCGCTCGCGCAGGATCCGGGCATCGAATCCAACAATGGCCGCTGGGGTCCACTCGGGGCGCTGCTGGATCAGACGGTCGCGGGCCACAAATTCTCGAATGTCGTCGACGCGCGCTTATGCCTGGCGAGGCCGCTCGTCGCCATCGGTGCCCCGGCCGGCGCGTATTTTCCGGAGATCGCGCGCCGCCTCGGCGCAAGGCTGTTCGTGCCCGAGCACGCGGCCGTCTGCAACGCGGTTGGCGCGGTCGCGGGAGTCGTGTCCGAGGTGTGTGACGTGCTGGTCAACCAGCCGACGTTCAAGGTGTTCCGCGTGCACGACCCGGCGGGCCTTCGCGACTATTCGGACTCGCACGAAGCCATCGAGCACGCCAAGCGGGTCTCGCGTGAGCTTGCGCTCGCCGCCGCGCGTCGCGCGGGAGCCTCGGACCCGCACGTGGAAACACAGGTCATGGAGCGTCGCGCACTGGCCGGCTCGGACGCGGATTACCTGGCGGAAGCCACGGTGCGCTCGCGCGCAACCGGGCGCCCCGCCACGGGAGTGCACGCGTAACGCGATCCTCGCTGTGAAGTACGCCGCTGCGCGTGACTGGCACGGTGCGCTCGCTTGGGTGTGGGGTCTCCCGCGGGGGGTGGCGCGAAGCGAACGTTCCCGCCTGACCTCTGCCCGGAAGAGGTCGATCCGCTGACGACTCAGCCCCGGATGCCAGCGCTGGCCGTCTCACATACTCGGGAAGCGTGAGGGGGCTGCCGACGGTGCCCGCGCCGAGCGCCGCGCCTATCCGGACGGGTCTTGGTCAAGCTCCTGCGCCCGTGCCACCGCCTCATTGGTGGAGGCGAACGCGCGGAACGAATTCGCATCCACGATGTTGGAGAGGTTCTGGGCGACGAGTTCAGCGGTCAGCGCCGCGGTCCTGAAACCCGCCGTTTCCCCGAACAAGTAGCGGCGCACGCTGCCGCCCGAGGCGGAAAGAATCTCGCCCCGCAGAGCGCAGGTCTCGTGCGCAAGGTACGCGACCAGCGGTGCGACTGAGGCCGGTGGCAGGGCGTGTTCCATCCACGATCGCTGCGCGGGATCCATCCCGACGCCCGCGGTCATTCGCGTCGCCGCCGCGGGTGATATGCAGTTCACCCCGATGTTCACAGCGGCCGCCTCGAGGGACAGGCTGCGGGTAAAGGCGAGAATCGCGCCCTTGGCGGCCGAGTACGCCGCGCAGTTCAGGTAGCCGAAGACAGCGGAGGAGGTCGTGTTCACAATCCTACCGTAGCCGGCCGCGCACATCGGGTCCCACACCGCGCGGCACATGAGCGCGGTGCCCATGAAATGCACGTCCATGACACGGCGGAAGTCGTCCGGGCTGGTTTGCGCGAATGGCCGGTCCATGCCAATGCCGGCGTTGTTGATCAGCGCATCGACGCGACAGAATTCGCGCAGGGCTTGGGCCACAATGGCATTGGCTCCCGCCTCATGCGCGACCGACTCGTAACTGGCTGATGCGGTGCCGCCCGCGTCGCGGATTTCCGCGACGCAGTCATCGGCCGGACGGCGTGACTGCGCCAAGTCCTCCCCGGCATCACCCACGCCCGTGTCGTTGACGAGGACAGCAGCGCCGCGCCGCGCGAGCAGGCCGGCGTACGCTCGACCCAGGCCACGGCCGGCGCCGGTCACGATCACCACCTGGCCGTCGAATCGCAGGTCATTCACCGGGGGGGCCTTGAGGGGCGAATCGCCGGGTCGGCGCCACCCGCGGAAGCCTCATCAGGCAATGATCGCAAGGCTGGTCAGGACGAGCCTCGTGAGTTCGGGCTGACGGTGGGTGCCGGTCTTGGTGAACACCGAGCGCAGCTGCGCGCGCGCGGTGTTCTCCGAGATGCCGAGCGCGCTTGAGGCTTCGATGATCGAGGCGCCATCCAGCAAGCCCGTGACGAGCGCCATCTCCGCCCGGGAGATGTGGTACAGCCGCGCGAATGGCTCAATCGAGACGTTGCGGTGCAGGTTATCGGCCGAGACGAAGATGGCGACGCCGCCGCCCTCGCCACCGGCGCTCGAGGTGATCGGCTTGAGCAGCAGGTGCAGCGAGGTCGCCGCATTTCCCGCCGATGTGTTCAGCGCGGTCAGTTTCAGTGAGCTGGTGGCGCGACCTTCCGCGCCGGCGAGCTCGTACAAGGAGCGCACGGACCTCTCCAGCATGTCCTGGTGCGCGGCCTCGCCAGCGCGCAGCTGGGTGCCCACCACCTGCAACAGCTGGCTGTCGCGCATCATCCGGGCCGCCGTCTCATTGACCCGGATCACGTGCCCGCGCTCGTTCAGGATGACCACGCCAAAGGCGAGCTGGTCGATCGCGCGCACATAGGCATTGTTTTCCAGGCCCTCGCGGTGGCTGCGCTCATAGCTCTCCATCGCCAGCTTGATGTGCGGATACAGGCGGCTCAGCAGCGCCTTCTCCGGCGCCTGGAAGCACTCCTCGGGGTCACGCCGCGCCAGCTTCAGACTTCCCAAATAGGTATTTCCGAAGGTGACGTTGAGCGCGAGGAGGTCGCAGATCCCGTCCAGCCTCAACAGCTCGTTGTAGAACCGCGAGCGGTGAAAGCTCTCACGGGAGACCCGGTCGAAGATGTTGCAGGCGATGCCTTCCTCCAGGTCGAGAAACGGGTCGTCGGAGAAGACCTGCGTCCGGTATACCTCGACCACGGAACGGCGGGTATTCACGTCGAAGAGCATGCCCCGGTCCCCGCGCGAGGGCTGGCGCAGGACCAGGGTCGCCGTGCACGCGTCGAACTGTTCGCACAGCAGTTCCAAGAACTCAGTCCAGGGATTGGAGGCGTGGACGCTCTGGTACAGCGTCAACAGCAAGTGGTCCAGACTGCCCGATTCGCCACGCGGAAGGGAGCCGATGGGGTGAGTTCGGTCAGCTGCCATGGACGAGTCTACCCAGTCCAATCGCGGGGTGCATACCCAGACCGCCCTGCGGTTCACCCGAACAGATTACAGTCCCGGTGCGCATGGTCGCGTCGGCCACGGCCGGTGTGGGCGGCTCGCCAATCGGTAATCAATTCCGGTGATTGACGCCATCGGGGAAACTGATGAGATTGATTTTGCTGATTTTTGTTCCTGATCGCCTTCGCGATCACGTGCATGTCGAGGGGGAATCTAATGACGATAAGCCGATTCAACGGACTCGTATTCGTGGGAATTCTCAGCGCTGTCGGGGCCACCGGGCCTGCGCTCGCCGCCGAACCCGCGCTTCAGGAAGTCATTGTTACCGCGCAAAAGAAGGCTCAGAACCTGCAGGAGACGCCGATCTCCCTGGAGTCTTTCAATGCGGACCAGCTCGAGCAACGCGGCATCACCAATGTCGCCGACCTCGCCAACGAGGTCCCGGACCTGCACATCATGCCCTTCGGCAGCGCCTCGACGACCTTGAACATCTTCATCCGCGGAGTGGGCGCGGTCGACAGCCAGGTCACGGAGGATCCGCCCGTGGGCATCTACCTGAACGGCGTATACATCGCCCGTCCCGTGGGGCTGACCACCGACCAGGCGGACCTCGAGCGCATCGAGGTGCTGCGCGGTCCCCAGGGCACGCTGTACGGACGCAACACGACGGGTGGGGCGATCAACATCATCACCGCGAGGCCCGACGCCACTTTGGGGGGATCCCAGCTGCTCAGCTACGGCAACTACCACGCGATCCGCTCGCAGAGCATGTTCAATCTGCCTGTCAGCGACCAGCTCTACCTGCGCGCGTCTCTGGACTGGAGCAAGCGCGACGGGTGGCTGCGCAATACGGGGCAGGGGAGCGACTTCTCCGCCTATGACCAGCTGTCCGGCCGCCTCGACGCGCGCTGGAAGCCGATGGAGTCCGTTACCGTCGACTACTCCTATGACCGCGCCAAGAACGTCTACTCGAGCGACTATTATCACCTCACCGAGCCCACGGCCACGTTCTCGTTCCTGCCCGCGCAACCGTATCGCCTCGGCGCCACGACGCTGCCCAACCCGTTCCAGGACGGCCAGGATGAGGTATCGGGCAACACGCTCACGGTCGCATGGATCACCGCCATCGGCGAAGTGAAGTCGATTTCCGCCTACCGGGACCTGCATTCGGACTCGTACCAGGACTTCGCGGGCAACGCGACGCTGGCGATCTACCGCAACGACCCGATCACCGTGAAGCAGCACCAGGTCTCGCAGGAGTTCCAGCTGGTCGGGTCCAGCCCGGGGAAGCTCTTCGACTACATCGCCGGTATCTATTACTTCGATGAAGGCGCCACCTCGCTCGACACGGACAAGGTGGACATCGTCAGTTTCGACTCCATCAATAACGTGAAGGCTGACAACAAGACCTATGCCGCGTATGGGCAGCTGACCTGGCGGCCGAGCGCCGACTCGCGCTGGGGCTACACCGTCGGCGGCCGCTGGACCAAGGACAAGCGGGATGCGACCAACTTCCTGGCCGCGCCCGGGTCCACCGACTACACCAACTTCTCCCCCTCGGCCACCGTGACATTCCAGCCCACCAGCAGCGTGAACCTCTACGCGAAGGCGGTTGAGGGCTACAAGGCCGGTGGATTCAACTGGCGCGAAGGCAACTTCCAAAACCCGTTCGGGCCGGAAAAGATCACAACATTCGAGCTGGGCTGGAAGACGGAATGGCTGGAGCATCGCCTGCGCTGGAACAACGCGCTGTTCTACTCCAATTACCGCGACATCCAGCTCGACATCATCGTGCCAGGCCAACCCAACCCCACCCTCACGGAGACGAAGAACGCCGGGAAGGCTCACGTGGGCGGGGATGAGACCGAGCTGGAACTGGCGGTCACCGAGGCCTTGCGGGTGGGCGTCAACTACGCCTATCTGTACAACAACATCACCGAGGTCCAAGGAGACGACGCGTCCCTGTGGCACCTGTCGGCGGCGCCGAAGAACTCGGTAAACGCCCACATCGACTGGGACCTCATGGAGCTCGCGGTCGGCACGCTGAACTTCAAGACCGACTATTCCTGGCGGGCCGAGTCGTTCACTACCTCGCGCGACGTCATCGGCGATGGGGCGACGGTTCCCTCCTACGGACTCTGGAACGCAAGCCTGAATCTCGTCGGTGAGAACTGGCTGGTCCATGGCAGCAAGTGCCGGGTGAGCGCCTGGATCCGCAACATCTCGGATACCCAGTACCTGCTCGACCCATTTGGCAGCTTCTCCGGACTGCATGCGATCAAGCTGACCAACTACGGTACCCCGCGTACCTTTGGGCTGGACCTGAAGATCGCGTTCTAGCGTGATGCCGTGCCTGCGCGGCAAGCGCTAGTCGGTCAGGTACAGGTCACGCAGTTGAGCCAGGGCGGCGTCATCGACGTCCAGTCGGTGCGCGAGGTAGCGCTCGACCGACCCGTGGCGGGTTTCGATGCCCGTGAACATCGCCTCGAGGTAGGCGGGGTCGGCCGCGAACAGGGGCGCCCGCACCTGCGGGGGCAGTTCCTGCAGGAATCGCCAGGCGCCCCTCTCACCGACCAGGCGCTCGAAGTTGGTCACCTGGGCCGAGAGCGCGTAGTCCTCAAGCACTCGCGGGCGCGAGACCCCGAGGGCAGCGAGCAGCAGCGCCG
>JANYBG010000221.1 GCA_025360865.1 Pseudomonadota bacterium
GACAGCCGCGCGCGTGCGCCTGCGTCACGAGGCGGCCGGCGGCTTCGACCGCCAGGGCGCGCTCGCGTCGCTGCTGCAACAACTCGAGAACCAGGCGCGCACCCGCGCCGAGTCGCAGCCGCGGGTGCTCGCCGAGAGCGGCAGCCGCATGCACATGCTCGATGTCGCGCAGCTGGAACTGGTGGAGGCCGACCGCAACTACGTGCGCCTCGTCATCGGCCGGGAGAGTTTCCACGCGCGCAGCACGCTCCAGCAGGCGGAGAAGTCGTTCCAGAGCCAGCCGATGCTGCGCATCAGTCGTTCGTGCCTTGTCAACATGCGGCACGTGAAGGAGATCAGCCGCACCCCGCGCGGGGACTTCATCCTGGTCGTCGCCGGCGGCACCACCGTGACCAGTTCCGAGGGGCACCGCGAGCTGGTGCGCCAGTATTTCGAGCGCCTGAAGCTCGCCCCCACCTGAGCCGGCGCGGTAAAGTCGTGGCCATGGCCAGCGACCCAACCGCCACCTCCTCGATGAACTCCACGGCGATATCACGCCCGGCCGCCCTGTGGACCCTCGGGGTGTTCACGGCCATCAACCTGCTGAACTATCTTGATCGCTTCATCGTCTCGCCACTGTTGCCGGAGCTGAAACGGGAGATGGGCCTGTCGGACACGCAGCTGGGCGCCCTCGTGCCGGCGTTCATGCTCGTCTACATGTTCGCGGCTCCGATTTTCGGCGCCTGGGGCGACCGGCGTTCGCGCACCCACGCGATCGCACTGGGCGTTGGCCTGTGGAGCATCGCGACCGTGCTCGCCGGCTTCGCCCATGGCTACCCGCACCTGCTCGCCGCGCGGGCCCTGGTGGGGATCGGCGAGGCCGCTTTTGTCGCGATCGCCGCCGCGATGCTCGCTGACCTGTTCCCCGCGGGCGACCGCGCGCGGGTGTACGCGGTCCTGAACATGGCGATCCCGGTGGGATCGGCGCTGGGGTTCATCTTCGGCGGCCTGATCGGTCATCACTACGGCTGGCGCGCGGCGTTCTTCGTGGCGGGGGCGCCGGGGCTGGCGCTGGCGGTCAGCGTGCTGTGGCTTAAGGATCCTCCGCGTGGCGCGCAGGACGGGCAGAGGCGCGGCGACTTGCCGGCGACGCAGGGTCCGGTGGCGCTGTACGGCGCGCTGCTGCGACGCCGGCCGTACATGCTTGTGGTCCTGGGTTACGCGGCCTATACGTTCGCCCTCGGTGGGCTCGCCTACTGGATGCCCACCTTCCTGGAGCGCGTCCGGGGGATTCCCATCGACCAGGCGTCCGTGAGCTTCGGCGAGATCGTCGTGGTTACGGGCTTCATTGGCACCTTCGCCGGTGGCTGGCTCTCGGACTACCTGCTGCGCTACTCAGGGCAGGCATACCTGTGGTTCTCCGGTGCCGTCACCGTGCTCGCCGCGCCGGCGGCTTACCTTGCGTTGTCCGCGCCCTCGCACTCGGTGTACCTGCCGGCGATCGTGGTCGCGGAGCTGCTGCTCTTCATGTCCACCGGGCCGATCAACGCCGCCATCGTCAATATCGTTTCACCGCTGGAACGCGCCTCCGCGGTCGCGCTCAGCATGTTCACGATTCACCTGCTCGGGGATGTCCCCTCGCCAGTGCTGATCGGCTGCATCTCCGACCACATGGGTTCGCTCGCCCGGGCGGTCCTGATCGTGCCGATCGCGGTGCTGGTGGGCGGTATCGTCTGGCTCATCGCCGCGCGCGTGAACGGACGCGCCGCGCCCGCGCGCGCGTGAAGGCGCGCCGGCGCGCGGGCGGCGCGGCGGTGTCACCCGCCACGCGTCCCCTCGCAGGCATCACCCGGGCCGGCATACAGGCGCGATTCACCGCGGCGCTGGCCGCGGCCGACGGCGTCGACGGGGCGCACTGCATCCATGAACTGTGGATGCGCGGGGAATTCGGCGCGAACCTTGAAACGGCGATGGAGCTGTTGTGGACCCAGGCGGCGGCCTCGATTCCCGAGTGGCTACCGATGCGCTATATCGAGTGGCTGCCCACCGCGTACGAGATCGCGCTGGGTTTCACCGCCACGCGCAAGGGTCGCTCGCACCTGTACCTGGTTCTTCTGGACTACGCGGACCGCACCCGCGGCCCCCATGGGGTCTACGTGGGCATGAGTTCCTATACCCCGGCGCAGCGCTTCGACCAGCACAAGGCGGGGATTCGCGCCGCCGGCAGCGTGCTCAAGCGCGGGCTCGAGGTGCTCACCGGTCCCACGCTTCATCTTCAGTACATCGCACGCGCAGAGGCGCGAGTGCTCGAGGGGATGCTGGCGCGGGCCCTGCGCGATGCGGGGCTGCTGGTGGAGGGTGGGCACTGAGGCCCCCCGTGGCTCAGCGCGCGACGAAAGCGCGCTCTATCACGTAGTCGCCCGGCTCACCGATCCCCCGGGAGAGTCCGAGCGCGCGCTCGTCCAGCAACGCGCAGGTGTCCGTGAGCATGGCGGGGCTGCCACACACCATGGCGCGGTCGTGAGCGGGATCCAGAGGCGCGATCCCCAGGTCCGCGAACATCTTCCCCGACCGCATGAGCTCGGTCAGGCGCCCGCGATGCGCATGGGGCTCGCGCGTCACGGCCGGATAGTAAAGAAGCTTCGCCCGGACCTCGTCCGCGAGCAGCTCATGGCTGCGCAGCGCGCCGAGCTGGCTTTCTATGACCGCGCTCTCGCCCGCCCAGCGCACGCCGTGGACGAGAATCACCTGCTCGAAGCCCTCATAGGCTTCCCGGTCCTTGATGAGGCTCATGAAAGGCGCCACGCCGGTGCCAGTGCTCAGCAGGAACAACCGCCGTCCGGGGTTGAGATCCGCCAGCAGGAGCGTGCCGGTGGGCTTGCGGCTGACGAGCACTTCGTCGCCGGCGCGGATGTGCTGCAGGCGCGAGGTCAGGGGTCCGCCGGGAACCTTGATGCTCAGAAATTCGAGGTGTTCCTCGTGGTTGGCGCTGGCGCTGCTGTAAGCCCGCAGCAATGGGCGCCCGGCGCCGGCGAGGCCGACCATGAGAAACTGGCCGTTCTCAAAGCGCAGTCCCGGGTTGCGCGTGGTGGTGAAGGTGAACTGGTTCGGTGTCCAGTGCCGCACTGACAATACCCGTTCGGTTCCCACGCTTGCCACGATCGTCCCATCCGTTGATTTGGCCAGATCCCATGCTAGCGACCGGGACGTGCTCCGTAGTACCTTCGGGTCATGGGTTCAGCAGCGGACGTTATGAGCGCGCCGCGACGCACCACTCATCCCCGGCCGCCCGCGGGCGTAGACTTGGCGCCCCGGAACCGGCGCTGCGCTTTCAGGATGTGACGTATGACGGCGAGCCGAACTGCGCGGCGCTGCGCGCGTATGCTGCTATGGATGGGCGGCCTGCTGCTCGCGGGTGACATCGCCGCCAAGTCACCGCCGCCGCTTGAGCTGCGCGCGGGCGCCCGCATCGGCCTGGTCACGGTGCTCGATGCCGAGGTGACCCACTTTCATGCGGCGGGGCGCGTCCAGGATAACTTCCTCAAGACCCACGAGGTCCCGTGGCGTGTGGACCTCATGCTGGGTGATGCCCTGACTAGCGCGCTGACGACGCTGGGGCTGGTCCCGGCGCCCGTGTCGGCCAGTGAGGCGTTGCGTGGCTCGCGCGAGCAGTGCTTCCTCGATGCGAACCTCGCGAAGCCGCTGTCACGGGAATGCGCCGCCCCGTACGCGCAACTGGCCGCGACGCATCGCCTCGATGCGATCATCGTGCTCGGGCCGGGAATGAACAACTCGGCCCACGCCGGCGATTCGCGCCGCAAGGAGCTGCCCGAGTACCTGCGCGGCTGGTGCGTGTTGACGGATTCGCGCGGCGCCACCCGGATGCCCGCGCTGCTGAACCTCACGGAAATGCTGGTCATCGCCGTCACGCCCCAGGGCCCGGCGCTCGCGGCCCGCGAGTGGGGCGGGGCGACCGCGGGGGCGTGGACCGCTTTTGCGGCGACACCCGACCCGCGCCTGACGGTGGCGCAGCTCGCGCCGTCGCAGCCGCTGTTCGCCGCGATGCTCAAAGCGCAGGCCGAGCGGCTGCTCGCGCAGTTACGTGTGGCGCGTTAGCTAAAGGCTGAGGCGCAGCGCCATGTCGATACCGGCGAGTTCGTAGCCGCGGCTGAAGTCGGCGATGTGGCGCTCCATCCAGCGCATCGCCTGCACCTCGTTCCCGGCGCGCAGCGCCTCGCTCAGATGCGCGTGCGCGGTGCCGATGCGCGAGCGCGCCTGCTGCACCCTGTCGATGATGACCCGCAGCGAGGGCTCGAGCAGCTGCAGCAGCGGTTCCTGCGCGAGGCCGAGCACCGTGTTGTGCGTGGCGCCGGCGATGCAGCGGAACACCGCGGACGTATGCCGCACGGCCTCCTTGGGATCGGCCATCCCGGCGCCGAACGCCGCCGTCGCCGCCTCCAGCGCGGCGAGGTCCTCGGCGGTTCGCGCGCGGGCGGCCGCGCGCGCGATGGGGGGTTCGAGGATGGTCAGGGCCTGCCACACATCACGCACCGTCACATCATGCAGCAGCAGCGCGTGGCTGATCCCCGCGGCGATGTGCGCGCGCGGCGGGCGGCTCACCGACATGAGCTTCGAGCCGGCGCGGCGCTCCAGCAATCCCCGGCTCTGCAGTTCGCGCAGCGCCTCGCGCACGGTTGAGCGGTGCACCCCGAACTGCCGCGCGAGCTCAGTCTCCGCGGGCAGGCGTTCGCCCTCGCGCAACGCGCGCGTCAGTATGCGCTCGCCGATCGCGTCGGCCACCTTGCGATAGGCTGGCCCGAAAGCGATCTGGTCGAACTCAACGCTCACGCGGCCGCCTCGAACAACTCGCGCCCGATCAGCATGCGACGAATTTCCTGGGTGCCGGCGCCGATCTCGTAGAGCTTCGCGTCGCGCAGCAGCCGGCCTGCGCTGTAGTCATTGACGTAGCCGTTGCCACCGAGCGCCTGGATGGCCTCGAGGGCCGCGTGCGTGGCGCGCTCGGCGGCGAAGAGGATGCAGGCGGCCGCGTCACGGCGCGTGACGGTGCCGGCGTCGCAGGCCCGCGCCACGCAGTACACGTAGGAGCGCGAGGCATTGAGGGCCGCGTACATGTCGGCGATCTTGCCCTGCATCAGCTCGAAGGTGCCGATGGGCTGCCCGAACTGCCGCCGCTCGCGCACGTAGGGAAGCACGACGTCGAGGGCCGCGGCCAGGAGCCCGAGCGGACCGCCCGCGAGCACCACGCGCTCGAAGTCCAGGCCGCTCATGAGCACGCGCGCGCCGCCGTTCTCGGCGCCGACGATGTTGGCGCTCGGCACGTGGCACTCCTCGAACACCAGCTCGCAGGTGCCCGAACCGCGCATGCCGAGCTTGTCGAGCTTCTGCGCCGTGCTGAAGCCCGGGGCGCCGCGCTCGATGATGAAGGTGGTGATGCCGCGGGAGCCCGCGGCCGCGTCGGTCTTGGCGTAAACCAGAAAGACATCCGCGTCCGGCCCGTTGGTGATCCACATCTTGCGCCCCGTGAGCACGAAGTCCCCGCCGCGACGCTCGGCGCGCAGCCGCATCGAGACCACGTCCGAGCCGGAGCCGGCTTCCGACATCGCCAGCGCGCCCACGTGCTCGCCGCTCAGCAGCCGCGGGAGATAGCGCTCGCGCTGCGCGTCGGTGCCGTTGAGGGACAGCTGATTCACGCAAAGATTCGAGTGCGCCCCATAGGACAGACCTACGGACGCGGAGGCGCGCGAGATCTCCTCCATCACGATGACGTGCGCGAGGTAGCCCAGTCCGGCGCCGCCGAAGCGCTCCGGGACGGTCACGCCCAGCAGGCCCTGGGCGCCCAAGGCCGGCCACAGGTCCCGGGGGAACTGGTTGCTGCGGTCAATCTCCGCGGCGCGTGGGGCGATCCGCTCGCTCGCGAAACGGCGAACCTGTCCGCGGATCTCCTCCAGCTCCGGACCTAATCCGAAGTCGCTGTCGGTGCAGGTGAGTGCGCTCATGGGCTTGCCATCCTCCGGGCCATGATTCTATGATTGTCGGACAATCCGGCAACCGTGACAAGTGCCATGCCTCGCCTTATTTCCCGGGTCGACGTCCACTCGCAGGACTTCAGGGCCAATGCACGCGCCATGGGGGAACTCGTGGGAGACCTCGGGCGCGAGGTCGAACGAATCAGCCGCGGTGGATCGCAGGCGGCCAACGAGAAACATCGGGCCGCCGGCAAGCTCACGGCGCGCGAGCGCGTCGGCGTGCTCACCGACACCGGCAGCCCCTTCCTCGAGTTCTCGCAGCTGGCCGCTCATGGGCTATACGGCGGGGAGATCGCCGCGGCCGGGATCATCACCGGCATTGGCCGCGTGGCCGGTCGCGAGTGCGTCATCGTCGCGAACGACCCCACGGTCAAGGGGGGCACTTACTACCCGCTGACGGTGAAGAAGCACCTGCGGGCCCAGGAGATCGCGCGCGAGAACCGGCTTCCCTGCGTCTACCTGGTCGAAAGCGGCGGGGCGTTCCTGCCCGCCCAGGACGAGGTTTTCCCGGACCGGGACAACTTCGGACGCATCTTCTACAACCAGGCGACACTCTCGGGCCTGGGCGTGGCGCAGATTTCGGTGGTGCACGGCTCATGCACCGCGGGCGGCGCGTACGTGCCGGCGATGTCCGATGAGAACGTCATCGTCAGGAACCAAGGGCGCGTGTTTCTCGGTGGGCCTCCGCTGGTGAAGGCGGCGACGGGGGAGGACATCGATGCTGAATCACTGGGCGGGGCCGACGTGCACTGCCGCGAGTCAGGGGTGTGTGATCACTACGCGGAGAACGACACCCACGCGCTGAGCATCGCGCGGCGCATCATCGCGCGCCTGCGGCCCGGAGTCGCCAGTGCGCCGCCGCGGGCGGCCAGTGAGCCGTGCTTCGATGCGGGTGAGCTACACGGGGTCGTCCCTGCCAGCCTGCGCAAACCCTACGACGTCCGCGAGGTGATCGCCCGGTTGGTCGACTCGTCCGAACTCGACGAGTTCAAGGAACTCTACGGCACGACGCTCGTGTGTGGCTTCGCGCACCTCGCCGGTTATCCGGTCGGAATCGTCGCCAACAACGGCGTGCTCTTCTCGGAGAGCGCCGTCAAGGGCGCGCACTTCATTCAGCTGTGCGCGCGCGAGGAGATCCCGTTGTTGTTTCTGCAGAACATCACCGGGTTCATGGTGGGCCGGCGCGCGGAAGCGGGCGGTATCGCCAAGGATGGGGCGAAGCTTGTGACCGCGGTGGCCTGCGCCAACGTGCCCAAGCTCACCGTCGTCATCGGCGGTTCCTATGGAGCGGGTAATTACGCGATGTGCGGCCGCGCCTATTCCCCGCGTTTCCTCTACCAGTGGCCGAACGCGCGCATCTCGGTGATGGGCGGCGAGCAGGCCGCAAGCGTGCTGGCGACGGTCAAGCGCGAGCAGTTGAAGGGCGGCGGACGGGAGTGGCCGAGCGCCGAGGAGGAGGCGTTCAAGCAGCCAATACGCGAGCAGTATGAGCGCCAGGGGCATCCGTATTATTCGTCGGCGCGCCTGTGGGACGATGGCGTGATCGACCCGGCCGACACCCGGCGCGTGCTGGCCTTGTCGCTGGCCGCGACGGTCAATGCCCCGCGGGAACCGACACGCTTCGGCGTGTTTCGCATGTAGGCGCTGGAACAGCACGCATGCTCAAGTCCCTCCTGGTCGCCAACCGTGGCGAGATCGCCTGCCGGATCTTCCGCACGGCGCGGCGTCTGGGCATCCGCACCATCGCGGTGTTCTCCGATGCCGATGCCGGCGCGCGCCACGTGCGCGCCGCGGACGAGGCGCTGCGGATCGGACCCGCGGCGGCGCGCGACAGCTACCTCGACGCGGCGCGCATCATCGCCGCGGCGCGGGCGGCGGGGGCTGAGGCGATCCATCCGGGGTACGGATTCCTCTCCGAAAACGCGCAGTTCGCGCAGCATTGCGCCGAGGCGGGCCTGATTTTCGTGGGCCCGCCGGCGCGCAGCATCGCCGCCATGGGTTCCAAGATCCTAGCCAAGACACGCATGCGGGAACGCGGCGTGCCGGTGCTGCAAGGCTATGCGGGCGAGCAGCAGGATCTGGCCTTCCTCGAGCGGGCGGCCCGCGGCGCCGGGCTGCCGCTCATCGTGAAGCCGGCCGCGGGAGGGGGCGGCAAGGGCATGCAGATCATCCGTGAGGAATCGCAGATCGTCGCGGCGCTGGCGACCGCGCGCCGCCTCGCGGAGGGCGCCTTCGGCGACGGGGCGCTGCTGCTCGAGCGTTACCTGTCGGGGCCGCGGCATATCGAGGTGCAGATATTCGCCGATGCGCACGGCCACTTCGTGCACCTGGGCGACCGGGACTGCTCCACCCAGCGGCGTCACCAGAAACTGATCGAGGAGGCGCCCGCGCCGGGGGTGCCCGATGAGGTGCGGGCGCGCATGCGCGAGGCCGCTCTCATCGTCGCGCGCGAGATCGGCTACGTCGGCGCCGGCACGGTCGAGTTCCTGTTCGATGGCGCCGAGTTCTTCTTCATGGAGATGAACACGCGCCTGCAGGTCGAGCACACCGTCACCGAGGAAGTGACGGGCCTGGATCTGGTCGAGTGGCAGCTGCGCGTGGCCTCGGGCGAGCCGCTGCCGCTGGCGCAGGACCAGATCCGCCTCGATGGCCACGCCATCGAGGCGCGTGTGTGCGCTGAGGACCCCGAGCGCGGCTTCCTCCCCAGCGCCGGGACGCTTGCGCTCCTGGAGTGGCCGCGCATGCGCGACGTGCGCGTGGACGCAGGCTTCGCCACCGGCGACGTCGTCCCGGACAGCTACGATTCACTCTTGGGCAAGGTGATCGCCTGGGCGCCGGCGCGCGCCGATGCCGCGGCGCGTCTGGCGCGGGCTCTCACTCATACCTACAGCGCGGGTATTCGCACCAACGAGCACTGGCTCGCGCGCGTGCTGGAATCGCCTGTCTTCCTCGAAGTCCGCCACAACATCGCCCTCCTGGACCAGGGCGCGGCTGAGTTCAGCCGCCCGCCCGGGTGTTCAGCGGAGGCCTTGATCCTCGCCGCGCTGGTGGCGCGGCCACCGGCGCCGGACCCGCGGGCCGCGCTCAGCCCGTGGGACCTGGGTGATGCCTTCACCCCGAACCGCCCGGCGCTGCTTGACGTGCGCCTCACGCACGGTGGCCTGAGCCACGCGGTCGAGCTGGAATTCCGCCGCGGCGCGCCGGTGCGCGCGCGTCAGGGCGGGGCGGTCACCCAGCTCGCGGACCTCGCGGTCGAGGCGGCGACGGTGGCCGCGCGCATCGGGCAGCGTCGTGTGCACGCCCGGTATTTCGCGCAGGGCGCGCGTGTGTTCGTCTGGCTCGGCGCCGAGGCGTGCGAGTTCACCCTCGATGACCCGCGGACGCGCGAATTCACCACCACCGCGGCGCCGGGCGGCCTGACCAGTCCCTTACCCGGGGTGGTCGTCGCCGTCCCCGTGGGGCTCGGTCAGGTGGTGGTCGCCGGTGAGGTGCTGATGGTCATCGAGGCGATGAAGATGGAGCACGCGATCACCGCCCCGCACGCGGGCAGTGTCGCGGCCATCCACTTCGGCAAAGGCGAGCGCGTACCCGAGGGTGCCGCGCTCCTGGATCTCACCCCGGCCGCGGGCGGCTGAGCGCTACTTCCTGATTGGCTTCGTCGCCTTCGCCGGTGGCCGCGTGGCGGGACGCTCGGCGCGCGCCTTGGCGATGAGCATGTCCGCGTGCCCCAGCAGCTCCGCCAGGTACTGGGCCTCGCCCTTCGCCGGATCCGCCATCGCCACGTACTTCCCGTCAATCGCGATCGTCGGCACGCTGTCGATGCCGTAGTCCTCCGCCATCTTGTCCGCCTGCACGGTCTGGTTGTTGACTCCGAACGAGCCATAGGCGCCGGCGAACTTGTCGGGATTGCCGCCGTTCTTGCCGACCCATTCGGCGATCGAGCCCTGGTCGAACAGCCGCTGGTGCTCCTCGTGGATCGCGTGGAACAGTGGGCCATCGAGTTTGTCGAAGTCACCGCTGGTCTGCAGCGCGTAAAACGCGCGCTGCAGGTTGATCCATTCGGCGCGGTTGAAGCCCACGGGCACGCGCCGGAAGCTCACATCCTTGCCCTGCTGCGCGAGCCACTGAGCCACCAAGGGGTAGAACACCGCGCAGTGCGGGCAGGCGTACGAGAAGAACTCCACGACCTCGATCTTGTCGGGCGTGAGCGTTCTTTGCGCCTGCGCCACGAGGCGATAGTCGGTGCCCTCGACCGGGACCGCCGCGGGGGTCGCCGCGAGTGCCGCGGTCGCCACCATTCCGAGAAAACAGGTGGCGAGTGACATCAGACGGTGTCGAGGCCTCATGGGGATCCTTTGCATCAGCGTGCGGAGTGGTTACGGACTTTGGGCAGATATCGGTCGCGAAGTTCCGTCTGGCGCGAGCGCATATCCTGGCGCATGCCCTGGATGAAGACTTCGTCCGCCAGGCTTGTGACCTCCAGAGGGTCCGCGCTCCAGATCACCAGGTCGGCGAGCCGGCCGCGCTCGATCGAGCCGTTACGGTCGGCGACCCCGAAGATCTCCGCAGGGTTGCGCGTAAGGGCGGCGAGGGCGACATCGTACGGCAACCCATGGGCGACGGCGAGCCCCGCCCCCTGGCGCAGCTTGAACACGCTGTAGGGCGCGGGGTCATCGAAGCTGAAGGCGATCAGGACCCCGGCGCGATTCAGGCGCGCCGCGTTCTCAAGCGTCGAGCCCACCGAGTCGAACGTTTCCGGCAGGTCCACGAAGGGATCCAGCACCACCGGAATGCCCGCGGCGGCGAGTTCCGGGCCGACACGCCACGCCTCCGCCGCGCCGCGGATCGCCACGTGCGCGTGCTCGTGGCGGGCGAATTCGATGAGGCGACGGATGTCAGCCGCGCGGTTGACGTCGAACACGACGCGTCCGTTGCCGTTGAGGTAGCCGGTGAACACCGCGCGACCCGCGGGCGTGAGCAGGCGCTCATCGCTGGTGAGCAGCGACTTCGGCCGCCGCACCTCGCTGACCGCCTGTTCGAGCAGCATGAGCTGCGCGGCGCGGCTGCCGCCGGAGAGCTTGTTGGCCCCGCCGCCGGTCTCGATGAACAGCGCGCGAGTTGGGGCGAGCGTGCCGTCGAGGCGCGCCAGCGACCCTTCGCCTGAGACGATCGACCCGCCCTCGCCCTTGGGTCCGGCTTCGGCGGAGGGCGCCAGTTGCGCGAAGGTCACCCCGCGCGTGCGGTTGACGCCGAGCACGGTCGAGTCCGGATCAAAGGCGAGCGAGACGTCGAACTCCGGGCGCATAGCGCCCATCTTCAGCGCGTAGTCCGCGACGCTGGGCTCCTGGCCGATCTCCTCCAGGCCCATGTGGCCGATGCCGCCAAAGAAGCCCGGCGTCACGGGGCGACCGGCCGCCTCGATCACCTGGGCACCCGCGGGGCCGGCGAGGTGCGGTCCGATGTCCGTGATCCGGCCGTCGCGGATGAGAATATCGGCGTGCTGGAGCACGCCCGCGGGCGTGACCGTGTGCACGGTCGCATCACGGATGAGCACGCTGCCGGCGTGCGCTGGGAGGCATCCGCAGGCGAGGGCGCCGAACAGGAAGACACGCGCGGTCATTGGCTCACGCCCGCGGCCGCGGGCTGCCCGAGCATGAAGTCCGAGCGCGGCGTCGCCGGGGGGTGCGCGCGGTCGTAGCGCAGTGCCCCGTCGATGAACACCAGGTCCGCCTGGGCGTACACGCTGAACGGGGTGCCGTTCCACACCACGAGGTCGGCCATCTTGCCCGGCTCAAGCGTGCCGGTGCGGGCGATGACACCGATCGACTTCGCGGGGTTGGAGGTGATCCAGGCGATGGCCCGCTCGGGCGGGATGACGAGGCCGGCGCGCGCGCCCCAGGTCATGGCCTTGGCTGCTTCCTGGTTCAGCCGCTGGATACCTTCCTCCGAATCGGAGTGCACGATGGCGCAGCCCCCCGGCGCCGCATCGACGAAGGCGATGTTCTCCGGGATGCCATCGTAGGACTCCATCTTGAAGCCCCACCAGTCGGCCCACATCGCCGCGCACACCCCGTGCGCGGCGAGCAGGTCGGAGATCTTGTAGGCCTCCACCGCGTGGTGGAACGCTGCGACGTGGTAACCAAACTCCTGGCTCATGTCGAGGACCGCCGCCATCTCATCGGCGCGGTAGCAGTGCATGTGAACGATGATCTCCCCGTCGAGGGCCGCGGCGAGGGTATCCAGCCGCAGGTCGCGTTTGGGCGGCTTCGCATCCTTGGCGCCGGACTTGGCCTTGCGCTCGTACTCGAGCTGGTCGCGCCGGTACTCCTGCGCCTCGGCCCACTGCGCCCGGTAGCCGGCCATGTTGCCCATGCGCGTGGAGGGAAACTGGTTGCGCTCGCCGTAGACGCGCTTGGGGTTCTGGCCGCAGGCCATCTTCAGGCCCTGCGGCGCACCGGGGAACTTCATGCCCTGGTAGGTGACACTCGGCACGTTCTTGAGGATCACCGAGCGGCCGCCGATCAGGTTGGCGGAGCCGGGCAGGATCTGCATCGAGGTGACCCCGCCGGCCAGGGCGGTCGTGAAGCCGGGGTCCTCGGGCCATACCGAGTGTTCCGACCACACATTGGCCGTGCTCGGGGAGGTGGCCTCGTTGCCATCGGAGGCGGCCTCGACGCCGGGGCTGGCGTAGACCCCCAGGTGCGAATGGACATCGATCAGCCCGGGGGTGACCCAGCGATCGGTGCCATCGATCACGACCGCATCGGCAGGGGCTGCGAGTCCCGCTCCAACCCGCGTGATCTTTCCCGCGCTCATGAGCACGTCCGCATGGTCGAGGCGCACCCCGGTGCCCGTAAGGACGGTGGCGTCGCGGATCAGGGTCGGCGCGCTCCCGGGGACCTGGTAGGTTGAGGGGTAGAGGCCGACGCGGGAGGGTTCCGCGGCGGGCGCGGCGACCGGCTTGCCCGTCAGGGCCGCGCAGCCGCAAAGCAGTGCCGAGGCGGCGAAGCAGCACAGTTTCCTCAAAAGGGCCTCCAGCGAAGGGATCCGTGGCGGCGCATTATTTCCCAACCCGGCCCCGGTAAGCACGCATCGGCGCCGGAGCGGTCGAAACATAAGCCGAATCGAGGTCATAGAAGCGCCACGGCCGCCGCGCCCAGTCCCCGGCGTAGTCCACACCGATGCGGGTCGCGCGGGCGATGCGTACACGCGGGGTGCGCGCGGGTGGGCGTTCGAGCCACAGCGTGTTCCCCAGCAGGTCCTCACCGTTGAGTTCGCGGCCAATCCCGAGCGCCTGGCACAGCAGACCCGGTCCCCACGTGCGCGCCCCGGGAGCGCCGATCGGCTCCAGCGCGCGCAGCAAGACCGCGTGCGGGCGACCCACGCGCGCGGTGACCACGTTGAGGCAGTTCCACATGCCGTAGACGAGGTAGACGTAGGCGTGCCCCGGGGGGCCGAACATCGCCTCGGTCCTGGGCGTGCGGCCCCGCGCGGAATGGGCCGCGAGATCCTGGGGACCCTGGTAGGCCTCGGTTTCCACGATGCGGCCGCGATGGCGCGCCCCGTCCGCCGCCACGTGCACCAGGTGCATCCCGAGAAGTTCGCGGGCGACCGTGACCGTGCCCTTGAGGAAAAAACTTCGCGGCGGCTTTTTACTGCGACTCATCGCGCGCGATACTAATGGAACCCCTACACTAGCGCGCAGGCGGCGCGATCCAATCAACGAGGTACGGGTGGGTTTTCCTCAGGGTTTATGAGCCACGCTCAGATCAGTCGGTTCCCGCGGCTAGGCGCGCTCGTACTGGGCATGCTCGGCGCCACGCGTGCGGTGGCCGCGGTGTTCGCGCTTCCCGCGGACGGATCCGCGGTGGTGGGCGCGGACCTGAGCGTGCGCACCGTGTACGAGGACACGCTGCCGGATCTGGCCCACCGCTACAGCCTGGGCTACTACGAGATCATCCGCGCCAACCCGGGGGTGGATGTCTGGATCCCGGGCGCCGACAGGGACATCGTCCTGCCCGGGCGCCGCATTTTGCCGCCGGGACCGCGCGAGGGCATCATCGTGAACCTCCCGGAACACCGGCTCTACTACTATCCGAAGTCCCAGGGGCACGATAAGCCGGTGGTCATCACTTACCCGGTGAGCATCGGCAAGATGGACTGGCGCACCCCGCTGGGGGAAACGCAGATCATCGCCAAGATCAAGAACCCGGCGTGGTATCCGCCCGATTCGGTGCGCAAGGAGCACCTGGACAACGGCGATCCTCTGCCCAAGGTCGTGCCGGCGGGCCCGGACAATCCCCTGGGTGAGTTCGCCATGCGCCTCGCCGCGGGCAACGGTTCGTACATGATCCACGGCACGAACAATCCGACCGCGGTTGGCATGTCCGTCACCCACGGCTGCATCCGCATGTATCCGGAAGACGTGGCGGCCGTGTTCGCCGCGGTCCCCGTGGGCACCAAGGTGCGTCTGATCAATGAGCCGGTGAAGGTCGCCTGGGTGCGCGGACAGCTGTTGCTGGAGGCCCATCCGCCGGTGGACGAGGAAGGACAGGCGGATGACTCCGGTCCCGCGCCCGCGCAGGTAGAACCGGACCTCAAGGGCCTGTCGAGGATGCTCGCGAAGAACGGCGCCGACAAGCGCGCCAACATCCAGTGGCCGCTCGCCCGCGCCACGCTCAAGAACGCGACGGGAATGCCGACGCTGGTTGGCGTAGCCGCCGACCACGCGCCTTCCGCCGCGGCCACGGGCGCTGGCGCGCAGGCGGCGAACGAGTAGGCGCCGCGGTCGGTTCCCGCTCGGGCGGTTCGAGTTAGACCGGCTCGTCGGCGCGCGGGCCGCGCGCGAACGCGTCGCGGACCTGCCCGACGAGGCGCATGGCCACGGATGCCTTGCTGGCCATGGAGATCGCCGAGCGTGCCCATCCCAGCACGGTGAGCAGCTGCCGGGGCCGGCGCAGGAAGAACAGCGCGGCGATGCCCACGACCCAGGTGAGCGGATGCTTTAGTGATGCGACACCGCGGGACTGGTCCGTGCCCCCCAGGAATCCCGACAGCACGCGCCGCACCGGATCGCTCTGGAAGTCACCCACGCGCACCGCCATCTCGGTGCGCTGCAGTTCGCAGCGGGCAAGCAGCGCGCGGCGCCGGGACTTGAGTTCATCCATGCGGCTCACGGGGCGCCCCCGACGCGCCGTTCGTCCTCGGCCAGCTGCTGCAATGAATCAGTGAAGGGGTCGGGGCGGAGGCGCGCGCTGCGCAGACCGAGATAACCCAAGAGGATCCCCAGGATGACGAACACCGCGCTGCCGGCGAGCAGTCCCAGCGTGCGATGCGTGTCCCACAGCGCGGCGATCAGGGCGACGACACCGAAAGCGAACGCCAGCAGCACGCAGGTGACCGCGGCGAATAGCCAGGCGAGCAGGCGGATGAGCAGCAGTACCTGGATCTCAAGCTCGACCGCGGCGAGGTCCAGGCGCGTGCGCAGCGCCTCGATCCCGGCGGCGATCAACCCGCGCGCCGGCGCGGCCGCGGGCTCCCGGGCATCCGGGTTGAGCGGCTCGGTCACTACCTGCGGCTCATGATCAGCCCGAGCAACAAGGCGACACCGCCCACGACCGCGATGGTCTGCCAGGGGTTCTCGCGCACGTAGTCATCGACATCGCGCGCGCGATCGCCCAGCTGCTGCTCGAGCCCGGCGAGGCGCGCGCGCAGTTCGCGCACCCCGGCCTGGGCGCGCCCGTGCAGCGCGGCGCCGTCGACGTTCAGGCTGGACTTGAGCAGGTCCTCGGCATCCCCCACGAGCGCGCGCAGCTCATCGGCGAGCTTGCCGGCATCGAATTTGTCCGCCATGGCGCATCCTTACGTCGCAGTGATTCGAGCGGCTGATTTACGCACATCCGGCCGTAAACAGCGAGACTCCCGGGGGGCGCTGCGCTAGGCTTCGGTCGCATGACCAACCCCAATCCGCTCCTGGAACTGCGCAAGCTGGGCGAGAGCCCCTGGCTGGATGACATCAGCCGCACCATGCTCGAGGACGGCAGCCTCGCCCGTCTGATCGGCGAGGACGGCGTGGCCGGGCTCACCTCCAACCCCGCCATCTTCGCCAACTCCATCACCACCGATGCGCGCTACGCGGCGCCGATCGCGAAACTGCTGCCGAGCGTGCCGACCAGCATCGGGATCTACGAGGAACTGGCGCTGCAGGACCTGAAGGACGCAGCCGGGCTGCTGCGGCCTCTATATGACTCCACCCGGGGCGGCGATGGCTTCGTCAGCATGGAGGTCTCCCCGCACCTGGCATACGACACGCCCGGGAGTCTCGCCGAGGGCAAGCGCCTGTGGGAGCGCCTGCGGCTGCCCAACGCGCTGATCAAGATCCCCGGCACCGAGGCGGGGCTGCCCGTGATTCGCGACCTGATCGCCGCGGGCATCAACGTGAACGTGACGCTGCTGTTCGCGCCCGAGCGCTATCGGGCGGTGGCGCGCGCCTACATCGATGGCCTGAGCGCGCGCGCCGCGGCAGGCGAGCCGGTCGCGAACGTCGCATCCGTGGCGAGCTTCTTCCTCAGCCGCATCGACAGCGCGGTCGACAAGCAGCTGGATGCCCTCACGGCCAAGGGGCAGGCGGGTGCGGCGGCGCTGCGCGGGCAGGGCGCCATCGCCCAGGCCTGCCGCGCGTACCAGATCTACGAGGAGACGCTCTCAGGCTCGCAGTGGCAAGCGCTCGCGGCCCTGGGTGCGCGCCCCCAGCGCTTGCTGTGGGCCTCGACCTCCACGAAGGACCCGACGTTCAGCCCGGTGAAGTACATCGAGGAGCTGATCGTGCCCGACACGGTCAACACCATGCCGCTGGAGACACTCAACACCTATCGGGCGGTAGGCCGGCCGGTGCCGCGCTCCGGTCGGCACGTGGCGGAGGCCGCGGCGCTGCGCGAGTCCTTCACGCGCGTCGGGGTGGATCTTGATTCGGTGGCGCAGCAGCTGGAACGCGAGGGTGTCACCAAGTTCATCGAGCCCTTCGACAAGCTTCAGACCTGGATCGAGGCCAAGCGCAAGTCCCCCGCCGGCTGACCGGCGGAAACCAACCCATGCGAACGATGACCGGCCATGAGCGGACCCGCGGGCGCGCGCCGCTCGCGGCCGCCAGCGTCTCATGAACACCGCGGCGATGCCCGGGATCATCACTCTCACGACCGATTTCGGCAGCGAGGGTCCGTTCGTCGGGGTCATGAAGGGCGTCATCTGGGCACGCCATCCGCAGGCGCGGCTGGTGGATCTCACGCACGAGATCCTCGCTCACTGGCCCGCGGAGGCCGGATTCTGGCTGTCGCGCGCGTATCGTTATTTCCCGCGCGGCACCGTGCACGTCGCCGTGGTGGACCCGGGCGTCGGGACTTCGCGCGACAACCTCGTGGTCGTGGCTGACGGGCACGTGTTCCTCGCCCCCGACAATGGCCTGCTGGCCCCGGTGGTCGCCCGCGGGAAGGATGCGCGCATCGTGCGCATGGGCGCGGCCGCGCTCGGCCGGCTGGGGATCCACCGGCCGAGCGCCACCTTCCACGGGCGCGATGTGTTCGCGCCGGTGGCCGCTGAGCTTGCCGCTGGTCGGGTGCTTCCCGAGCAACTGGGCGAGCCCACCGACACCCTCGTGCCCTCGTGGGTGGATGACCCCACCGTCGAACCGCGCAGCGTCGCCGGTGTCGTGATCACGCTCGATCACTTCGGCAACCTCATCACCAACATCGACGCGGGCCTCATCGAGCGCTTCCGGCTGCCGCTGGTGCACGCTGGCCATCACGCCTTCCCGCTGCTGCGCACCTACGCCGATACCCGTCCGGGGGAATACCTCGCGCTCATCAACTCCTTCGGGGTCATTGAGATCGCCCGGGCCGAAAAAAGCGCCGCGGAAGGGCTCGGACTCAGCCGGGGCGCTCCGGTCATCGTGCGCGACCGAACCGATCAGCCCTGAGAGCCCCGGGCCGGGGGTCACGGATCCCAGAGGGGAGCGGGGAGGGGTGCGGCGGAGCCGGCCGGCGGGCCGGCGAAAGCGACCAAATGGTTAAAAGTTGATCGCCGGCGCGAATCGGCTATAGTTCGCAGCCTTGCCCGTGCCATTTTGGCACGTTACTCATTGAATTAACTCGGGATTTGCGCCCCCAGATGTCGGAACGAGATAACGAGAGCTTCGACCTCGACGATGAATTCCTGGTCGGTCAGCCCGAGGACGGTACGGATTACGACCGCCTGCTCGACCGGGTGGACAAGCGTGTCCGCAACCAGGGCAAGCGCGGCAAGGCGGCCTGGAGCAAGCTCGAGGAAGTGCTGGCGGACAAAAAACTCGAGAAAGCTCTCAAAGACTTCGACGATGAGCTCTAGGCGCGAGCTTTCGCGCTAGGCTCCAGACCCAGCCACGGACGGCCGGCTCGCGGCCCCCGCCTCCCCATGCGGACTGAGGAGACACAGTGAGCCCGCCTTCGGCCTGGATCGTTGTCAAGTTCGGCGGCACGAGCGTCTCGATCCTTTCCAATTGGAACAATATCGCGGGCATCGTGTCCGCGCGGCGCGAAACCGGCGCGCGCGTGCTCATCGTGCACTCCGCGATCTCCGGGATCACCGATCGCCTCGAGCGCCTGCTGGATGCCTCCATCGGCCATGCCCAGGAGGAGGAACTGCGCGCCATCGAGGAGCGCCACCGCCGCCTCGCCGATGAGCTTGGCGTCCCGCTGGGCGCGGACGTCGAGCGCCACTTCGCCGAATTGCGCGAGATCGCCGCAGGCGTCGCGCTGGTGGGCGAGGTGAGCGAGCGCACCCGGGCGCGAGTTCTGGCGACCGGGGAGCTGATGGCGACCCACATCGGCGCGCGCTTCCTGCGCGCGCGCGGGCTCGAGGTCGCCTGGACGGATGCGCGCACCCTGCTCAGGGCGGAGCGCCTGGGATCAGGTCCCCAGTCGCGCGCGAGCATGCTGTCCGCCACCTGCAATTTCTCCCCGGACGAGGCCCTCGAGGCGCGCCTCGAGGGCATGTCGCCGATCATCATCACGCAGGGCTTCATCGCCAGCGACGACGACGGCAACACCGTGCTGCTGGGGCGCGGCGGCTCGGATACCTCCGCGGCGTACCTGGCCGCGAAGCTGCGCGCGCAGCGGCTCGAGATATGGACCGACGTGCCGGGTCTTTTCAGCGCCGACCCACGCTTCACCCCCAGCGCGCGCCTGCTGCGCGCGCTGCACTACGACGAGGCGCAGGAGATCGCCACCAGCGGGGCGAAGGTGCTGCATCCGCGCTGCATCCTGCCCGCGCGGCAGTACCGCATCCCGCTGCACGTCTACGCGACCCAGGCGCCGGGCCTGGAGGGCACGGTGCTCGGCGCGGAAGGCGTGGAAGGGGGCGCACAGGTCAAGGCGGTGTGCACCAAGAAGGGCATCACGCTGGTCGCGATGGAGAGCCCGGGGATGTGGCACCAGGTGGGATTCCTCGCCGATGCCTTCCAGGTGTTCAAGCGCCATGGCATGTCGATCGACCTGGTATCGACGTCCGAGACCAACGTGAC
>JANYBG010000036.1 GCA_025360865.1 Pseudomonadota bacterium
GAACTCTGCCCGTGCAACTGGAAGCAAGGCGATGACACGCTCATGGCGGCCTGACGTGCAGACGCTGGAGAACATCCGCGAGTCCCTGCCGGGGTACGCGCGCGACCTGTCGCTCAACCTGGGCACGGTGCTCACCCCGACCGGTGCTCCACAGCTGAACGAGCGGCAGATCTGGTGCGTGGCGCTGGCCGCGGCGGTGGCCTCTGGAAACGCGGGCTTCGCGCGCGACATCCAGGCGCTCGCGCTGCGTCACCTCGACGCCGCGCACGTGAACGCGGCGCACTCGTCCGCGGCCATCATGGCGATGAACAACGTCTACTACCGCTTCACGCACCTAGTGGAGGATGAGGAGTACGCGAAGCTGCCGGCGCGCCTGCGCATGAACGTCATAGGCTCACCAGGCATCGCCAAGGCGGACTTCGAGCTGCTCGCGCTGGCCGTGTCGGCGATCAACGGCTGCGGCACGTGCATCGCCTCGCATGAGAGACAGCTGCGCCAGCATGGGCTGGAGCGTGAAGCCGTGCAGAGCGCGGTGCGCATCGCCGCAGTGGTGCACGCGGTCGCGCGCGTTCTGGCGAGCGTGGCGGGCGAGCGGGCTGCGGGGAATACACGCGCCGCCTGAATGGGGCAAGGAGCTGGCGCCGCCGGCGGTCAACCGGCGGCGTAGAACTGTCCGTCCCACCCCCCGAAGTACACGGTGTCCCCGGAGACCACCGGCGAAGACACGACGGCGCCAACGCTGAACATGCGGTTCGCGCCGCTGACCATGTCGTCGTAGAAGAAGTCACCAAACACCGCCTGGTAGTCGGGCGCGCCCTGCGCGTTGGTCAGGGCCGGCGCGTTCTTGCGCGCCCCGTCGGTGATCAGGGACCACGCGAGCTTTTGTTCCTTGAGGTCGATCGCTAGGAGTTTGCCGGCGTTCGATCCGATGTAGAGAAAGCCGCCCGCGAGCGCTGGCGAGGAGAAGAACGGCCAGCGCGGGAATGCCACGGCGTACAGGGGCGCGCCGCTCCCGGCATTCACCGCGTGGACCGTGGCGGTGTCCGAGGTGGCGAAGTACACCACTCCATCGCGGACAGCGGGCGAGCTCACCACCCACGAGCCATGCGTCGAGAAGGCCCAACGCTTGGCGCCGGTGGCCGCGTCCAGCGCATACAGGTTCGAATCCCGGCAACCGAAGTAGACCACCCCGTTGGCGATGGCCGCCGAGGACTGAATACCCACCTGGTTGTGGATGTCCGGATCCTCGCCGGTCTTGAAGCGCCAACGCTGCTGGCCGCTCCGCGCATCCAGTGCGTAGAAGTAGCTGTCCCAGCTGCCGACGTACACTAGGCCGTCGGCGACGGCGGGCGTCGCGTGGACCACGTCGCCGGTGTGGAATTTCCAGCGCAGCTCACCACTGCCGGCTGCCAGGGCATACACATTGCCGTCGCCGCTGCCGAAGTAAACGGTCCCCGCCGAGACAACCGGCGAGGACAGGAAGACGTCGAACGGGTCGGGCATGAGCTCCGCAGGCGGTTGCGCGCCGTGCAGGTGCAGCGCGCTGAAGCGCCGCTCGCCTTGGGTCGCGAACTTCCAGGCGAGCCGTCCGGTCGCGGCATCCAGCGCGTAAAGGTTGCCGTCGTAACTGGTGATGAACAAGCGACCGTCCACCACCGCGGGCGATGAGCTGACACGACCTTGGGTGGCGAACTTCCACCGCAGCGCGCCGGAGCGCTGGTCCAATGCGTAGACGTTGTGATCCCCGCTGCCGAAGTACACCGTGCCACCGGTGACGGCGGGACTCGAGATGATCGGGCCGCCCGCCCGGAACCTCCACTTGACTCCGTGCAGTCGTGACACTCCCGAGTCCTGGTAGTCACCGCTGTGGCGCGCGTCCGCGCGGAACATCGCCGGTTCGGACGCGAACGCGGTGGCCATGATCACAAGAAGCGGCGTCGCGGCGGTCCATCTCATGAGAGTTCCCTCGGGCTTGGCTGGCTGCTCGGGGAAGCATCATATTAAAGAGGAAGGGCGTGCCGGGCTCGGCTGACCGCCGCAACGGGGCGGCTGGGCGTAAGCCCGGCGGCGCGCTTACCGAGCGCCTAGGACTTGGACGCGAGCGCGCGAGTGGCCATCCGCAACGCCTGGTTCAGGAGTTCGCGCGGGTCCACGCCGCTGAGAACCATGACCTTGGCCTTGGTGGCGGCCACCTGGATCACTCCGTGCGTGAACCCCCAGACCGCCGTCGCTGCCACCATGCGGTTGCCGAGGTCCGCGCGTATGGAGCCGTCCTTAACGCCGTCATCGAGCACCGCGACGATCAGCAGCAGCAGCGAATCACCCAACGTCTGGCAGGCGAGTTCATTGGCGCCGGGATCGGTCGTGTTGACCTCGCGCAGCCCGCAGCGCGCGAGGATGTCGAAATAGACGGGGAACTCCTGGGAGAAGCCGATGTAGGCGTCCCCGACGGCCTCGATCTTGTCGAGACCGGAGCGCTCGCTGCGCGCGACTTCCCCGAAGCGCTGCTCCAGACCGATGAGTGAGCGCTCGCAGAGCGCGTACATCAAGTCGGTCTTGTCCTTGAAGTAGACGTACAGCAGGGCGCGCGACAGGCGTGCGCGCCGCGCCACCTGGTCCATGGTCAGCTCATCCCAGCCCGACTTCCCGGTCACCTGCTCGGCCGCGTCGAGGATCTCCGAGCGGCGGCGTTCCTTCTCTTCTTGGCGGCGTTCGGCGATGTAATTCATGATGTACGAGCTTATCTCAGGGTTGTGACACCATGACAATAATTAGATCGACCTGCACCGCGTTGTTGGCGGTCGCCTTCTGGTGCGGACCCGCCGCGCATGCCGGGAGCCCCTTGCGCGCCGTGGTTGATGACCTGGGGCGCACAGTCACCGTGTCGCAGGCGCCGCTGCGGATCGTGAGTCTGGCTCCGGGCGCCACGGAGTCGCTCTTCGCCGCCGGGGCGGGCTCCCAGGTGATCGCCACGGTGGAGTACTCGGACGAGCCGCCAGCCGCCCGCAAGGTGCCACGCATCGGTGACGTCGCCGCGATCGACATGGAGCGGCTGGTTTCCCTGCGTCCGGATGTGGTCGTCGTGTGGGCGTCCGGGGGTAACCCAGCCCAGCGGCAGAAGATCGCGGCCCTGGGCATCCCGATGTATCAGCAGCAGGTGGCCCGCCTCGCCGACATCCCCGCCGGCGTGCGCCGCCTCGGGGTCCTCGCCGGCACCTCGGACTTCGCTGACCGCGCCGCCCTGCTGTTGGATGCCCGCCTGAGGACGCTCAACCACGAATACGCGCACCGCGCGGGCAAGCTCCCGAGCGTGCTGCTGCAGGTCTGGAACCGACCGATCTACACAGTGGGCGGGAAGCAATTGATGAGCGACGCGCTCTCGATATGCGGGGCGCGCAATGTATTCGGCGACCTACCCGAGCCGGGCCCGGTGGTGGACACCGAGGCGGTCATCGCCCGCGATCCCGATATCATCATCGTGGCGGCGCCGCGCGGAGAGAGCGCGACCTGGGTCAGTGACTGGAAGCGCTTCGGCAGCCTCTCAGCCGTGCGCGACAACCGGGTGGTGGTCTTCGAGGACCAGGCGCTCAGCCGGCTCGGCCCCAGCGTGATCGGCGCGACCGAGGGCCTGTGCCGGATGCTCGCCGGGCTTAGTCGCGGAAGTTATTGAACTGCAGCGCGACCTCGAGTTTCGCGCCGCGTAGCAGCGCCATCGCGCTCTGCAGTTCATCGCGCTGCTTGCCAGTGACGCGCACCTTGTCGCCCTGCAGGCTTGCCTGGACCTTCAGCTTCGAGTCCTTCACCAAGCGTGAGATCTTCCTTCCGGTCTCCTGATCGATGCCCTGCCTCAGCACGACATCCTGCTGGGCCGCGGCGAGGTTGGATGAGGGCTCCTTGATGTCGAGGCACACCAGGTCGATGCCGCGCTTGGACAGGCGCAGCTTCAGGATCTCCAGCATTTGCTTGAGCTGGAAGTCGACCTGAGCTTTGAGCGTCACCGTGAACTCCTTCAGTTCGAACTGCGCGCCACTGTCCTTGAAGTCAAAGCGTTGCGCGAGCTCGCGGTTGGCCTGGTCGATGGCGTTGGTCACTTCATGCGAGTTCAGCTCGGAGACCGCGTCGAAGGAGGGCATGGAAAACCTCGGGTGCCGCTCAGCGCGGCTTCCTGGACTTGGGCTGCAGTTTGCGGCGGTGCTTGCGCGTGAGGGCCATGAAGCGCGGCGTGGGGCCGATGTCCTCGTACACCGGGTCACCCTGGTCGTCGGCTGATATGGCTTTGGCGCCCGCTATATATGGCATCGCGGCGGACACCCCCCGCAGCGCGGCGCCGAGCAATTCGGTGATCAGTTGTTCAGGAGTCCGCCCGGGGAACATCTGCGCGAGTGCGCAGAGGCGCGCCGCGTCGTCGATCGGCAACCGCACGGCGTACGCTTTGATGGTGCGTTCTCCCGTGGCGCCTTCCCGCCAGCTGTCGAGCAATTCTCTGAACACGGTGCCACCGTCCCTTCGTGCGCATCCAGGGTGCATTTTAGCGGAAACGGACTCGCAGGATGCTCGCCGGAGATGGGCTTTGACGGCGCACGGAGCATCCGGGGGTCGCCGGCCGGTTGGGAACCCGGGCTAGCAACCGGGCGGGCGAGGGTGCGCGCGCCCGGTCTTCTCGAGCGACTGGTTAGCGCGGCTGTGCCGCGTAGCTCAGGGCGGTCTTGGTCGCGACGATGGCCGCATGGATGTGTCCAAGGGCGCGGTCACGCAGTCCCCGCGTCAGCGGGTCGTCCTCCTCGTGGGAGACGTCCTGGCGCACCTTGTGCAGCAGTTCGAGCGCCCTGTGTAGCCGGCCCGGGTTGTCGCTCGGGACGTCGACGGCGGGGTGATCATGGATGTCCTTGCCGTCATCAACGGCGGCCTTCCTGATCTCGCCGATCGCTTGGTCGATCTCGGTGATCGCCACGTCTTCCTCGCCGCTGACCGCGGCGCCACCCGGGCGGTGTTCGAGCATCCAGCGCGCCGCGCGCAGGTCCGACAGCGCGTGCAGGTACGCCGGGTGCTTTCCGGGCAGGTCGGCGTTCGCCACCAGCGGCGCTGCCAGGCACATGAGCGTGACCAGCGGCAATTTATTCAGGTAACTCATCCGAGCTCCTCCATGGGGTAGGGATTCTGGGGGCATGAAGCTGTCAGGGACGAGAACGAAGTGGCGGCCCGGCGGTTGACAGCCCGGGGCGCGCGGATGCGGCTGACTCAGGCCAGAAACACTCCGCACTCGGTAGGGGTTGCACGCGATCCACCACAGCAGCTTGACGGGCCTCCCGGGGCACGGCGATACTCAGGACATGGCGCACACACTCGTCAGCACGTCGCGTCTTTGGTGGTGGCGCTCTCCATAACGGAGTGGGCCTGACGGTTAGCTGTTCTCGCGATTTAGAATTCAACGACACCTGAAACCCATCTCCGGATAACACCGGGATGGGTTTTTTGTTGTGCGCGCGCTGGAGTCGACTTGTTACAACCTGTCTTTGACATCGCTGGTGACCTCGACACGCCCGTGTCGGCGTTCATGAAGCTCGCCGCCTTCGCGCCGCGCTTCCTGCTCGAGAGCGTGGAAGGCGGCGAGCGGCTCGCCCGCTACTCGTTCGTCGGTTTTGGCGACGCTTTCGAGGTGCGCCTCGACGATGCGGGCCTTTGGAGTGGCGGTGTCCGGACCGCCGCCCCGACCACCGGCGGCGAATTGCTACAGGCGTTGCGCGTCGCGCTTGGCCAGGCGCCCAAGCCCGAACCGCGCATCGCCGGAGTTCCGCTCGCGGGCGGCCTCGTGGGCTACGCCGCCTATGACATCGTGCGCTATTTCGAGCGCCTGCCGGCTCAGGCGGCGCGGCGTACCGGCGTGCCGGCACTGCACTACGTGGCGCCGCGCTCGATGCTGGTATTCGACCACCTCACCCGCGGGATCGCGCTGGTCCACGCGGGTTCCGAGGAGGAACGTCGCTCGCTGCGCAGGGAAGTCATCCGCGCATTGCGCGGTGGACTGCCGGCGCCCACGCGCCAGGGACACCACTCCCCCCCGTTCGCTGAATACGCGCGCGCCGAGTACCTGCGGGGGGTGCGTCGCACCCAGGAGTACATCGCCGCGGGAGATGTCTACCAGCTGGTGCTCGCGAGCCGCTTCCGCGGTCGACACGATCTTGAGCCGTTCCAGGCGTACCGGGCGCTGCGCCTCATCAACCCGTCTCCCTACATGTACTACTGCGCGCTTGGCGATGTCGCCGTGGTGGGCTCATCACCGGAGGCGCTCGTGAAGCTCAGCGGCCGCGAGGCGCAGCTGCGGCCCATCGCCGGCACGCGCCCGCGAAGTCCTGATCCGGCCACCGACCGCGCGCGCGCCGAGGAGCTGCTCGCCGACCCCAAGGAGAACGCCGAGCACGTCATGCTGGTCGATCTCGCGCGCAACGATCTCGGGCGCGTCGCCGGCGCCGGGAGCGTCCGGGTCGAGTCGTACCGCTCCATCGAGCGTTACAGCCATGTCATGCACATGGTCAGCGGCGTGCGTGGCGAGCTCGCCGCGGGCAAGGATGCGTTCGACCTGTTCGCCGCCGCGTTTCCCGCCGGCACCCTGGTCGGCGCCCCCAAGGTGCGCGCCATGCAGATCATCGAGGAACTTGAACCGGTCAGCCGCGGCCTCTACGGAGGCACGGTGGGCTACTTCGGCGCGAGCGGTGACATGGACCATGCCATCACTATCCGCACTCTGGTGTTCAAGGGCGATGAGTACAGCTATCAGGCCGGCGCGGGCATTGTGGCCGACAGCGTGCCCGAGGTGGAGCATGACGAGGTGCTGGCCAAGAGCGCGGCCATGGTGCGCGCGCTGCAACTCGCGGAGGAGGGCCTGTGAAGCCACGCCTGCTGCTGATCGACAACTATGACTCCTTCACCTACAACCTGGTGCAGGCCTTCCTGGTCCTGGGCGCGGAGGTGGACGTGTACCGCAATGACGCCCTGACACCTCAGCAGGCACTCGCGCTCGCACCGACGCACCTGTGCGTTTCCCCGGGCCCGGGCACCCCGTATGAGGCGGGCGTGTCCATGGACATGATCCGCGCGTTCGCCGGGGTGATTCCCGTGCTTGGCGTGTGCCTCGGGCATCAGGCGCTCGTGGAGGTGTTCGGAGGCAAGGTGGTGCGCGCGGACCGGCTGATGCACGGCAAGACCTCGCTGATTCACCACGACGGACGCACGCTGTTCGCCGGACTGCCCGCACCCTGCGAGGTCGGGCGGTACCATTCACTCATCGCCGCTCCGGCCTCAATCCCCGCTGAGCTGGAGGTGAGTGCGCGCACGGAGCAGGGCGAGATCATGGCCGTACGTCACCGCGAGCTGGTGGTCGAGGGTGTGCAGTTCCATCCCGAGAGCATCCTCACCCCGGACGGCCCGCGATTGATGGAAAACTTCCTGACGTACGCCACGGGGGCGCGCGCGCGTGCCGCGACTTCCGGGAGCGAGCATGTCACCGCCGCGTGAGCTGCTGCAGCAATTGATCCAGCGCCGCGACCTCACCGAAACGCAGGCGGCGGACTTGCTCGCGCAGCTGGCTGATCCGCAGCTGCCGACGGCCATGGCGGGCGCCATCCTCGCGGCGCTCACCGCCAAGGGTGTGGTGGCGGATGAGGTGCGCGGATTCGCGCTGGCCCTGCGGCGGCTGTCGTTGCGGCCGGAACTTCCCGCGGGCCTGCGCGCCATCGACATCGTCGGTACCGGCGGCGATGCCTCGGGGAGCCTCAACATCTCCACCGGAACCGCGCTGCTAACCGCCGCCTGTGGCCTGCCGGTCATCAAGCACGGCAATCGCTCGGTCTCCAGCCGCTGCGGCAGCGCGGACGTGCTCGAGGCCCTGGGGCTTTCCATCCCGCTGGATGGCCAGGCCGCCGGTGACTGCCTCCGGGCCACCGGCTTCACCTACCTCTTCGCGCCGCACTACCACCCGTCCATGCGCGCGATCTCGCCTATTCGCGCCGCCCTGGGTGTGCGCACGGTGTTCAACATCCTGGGCCCACTGGTGAACCCGGCACAGCCGCCGCTGCATCTGGTTGGCGCCTACAGCCTCGAGATCGCGCGTCTCATCGCCGACACGTTCGCGGGGCTGCCTGGCGAGCGGGCCTTCGTGATTCATGGCGCGGAAGGCTGGGACGAGCCCACGCCCATTGGACCTTTCACCGTGTTCGACGTGCGGCCGGGCCAAGTGGCGACCCAGGTGCGCTCGCCCGCGGACTATGGCCTCGCCACCTGCGTCGCGGCGGATCTGGCTGGTGGCGACGCGCGGCACAACGCGCAGGCGCTGCGATCCGTGCTCCACGGCGCGGACCGCGGCGCCCACCGCGATTGCCTGCTGCTAGGCGCGGCGCTCGCGCTCGAAGTCGCAGGTCTGGTGGATTCCCCGCGCGCGGGAATCGCGCGCGCCGCGGCCGCCATCGACAGTGGCGCCGCGCGTCGTGTCGTGGATGCGCTCGACGCCAGTCGCCAGGCCGCGGCGCCCGGCGCCGCCCCCTCCATGAGGAGCAAGCCGTGAGCGGCGGATTCCTCGAGGAGATGGCCGCAGCGAGTGAGGCGCGCCTGCACGAGGCCCGGCGGCGCTGTTCGGAAGCGGCTTTGCGCGATCTGGTCGCCGCCTGTGGGCCTGCCCCGCGACTTCAACTCGACCCTTCCGGATTCGACATCATCGCGGAGCTGAAGCTGCGCTCCCCCGCCGCCGGCGCCTTGCGGGCGACGGATGAGAACATTCCCGACCGGGTGGACGCGTACGCGCACGGAGGTGCCGCGGCTGTGTCCGTGCTCACCGAGCCCAGCCGCTTCGACGGCGAGCTCGCGCACCTGGAGGTGGCCGCCCGCGCGCTGTCACCGCTGGGCGTGCCTGCCATGCGCAAGGATTTTCTCGTCGATCCGTACCAGGTTCTCGAGGGCCGGCGCGCCGGCGCTGGTGGCGTGCTTGTCATCCTGCGCATGCTCGCGCGGGAGCGTATCGATGCGCTGCTGGGCTGTGCGCGCGAGCAGGGAATGTTCGTGCTGCTCGAGGCCTTCGACGCGGCCGACATCCAACTGATGCATGAGCTGGTTGATTCGTACGGCGCCAGCATGGCGCTATTGGCCGGCATCAATTGCCGGGACCTGAGCACGCTGCAGGTCGTGCCGCGGCGGCTCCTCGAGCTCCTGCCGCTGCTGCCGACCCGGGTCCCCCGCGTGGCCGAGAGCGGCGTCGCCTCGCCGGCGGATGCGCGCGAGATCGCGGCCGCCGGCTACGAGATGGCGCTGATTGGCGGCGCGCTGATGCGCGGCGGGGATCCCCGGGCACTCCTCGCGGGGCTACTCGCCGCTGGCAGGGCCGTTTAGATGTGGATCAAGATCTGCGGACTTACGACGCCTGAGGCGGTGAGCGCGGCGCTGGATGCTGAGGTGGATGCCGTGGGTTTCGTGTTTGCGCGATCATCGCGCCGGGTGACACCGGAGTTCGCCGCCCAGCTGGCTACGCCGGCTCGGGGCAAGACGCGCCGCGTCGCTGTCGTGCACCACCCGGTGCAGGCTGAGATCGACGAGATGCTCAGGGTGTTTTCCCCGGACGTACTGCAGGGCGATTGGGCTGAACTCGACGGGCTGCGCCTTCCGGTGGCCTTGGAGCGTCTGCCGGTCGTGCGTGCCATGAGCGCGGTGCCACCGGCGCTCCCGGGACGCATCCTGTTCGAGGGCGCGGTCAGTGGTGCCGGGATCACGGCGGACTGGGACGCGGCGGGCGTGCTGGCCCAGCGCACACAACTGGTCCTGGCCGGTGGCCTCGACAGCGGGAACGTCGGCGCGGCCGTCGCGGCCGTGCGCCCGTTCGGCGTGGATGTGTCTAGTGGTGTAGAAGAACGGCCGGGATCGAAGAGTCCCGCCGAGATCATGAGATTCGTATTGGCCGCGCGCGCCGCGTTCGGCGCGCGCGCGTACCGGAAAGAGGATCGTCGATGAATGCACTTGCCAAACCCCTTGATAGTGCCCGGCTGCTGGCCGACCTGATCGCTGGCAAGTACCCGGATGCGCGCGGTCGCTTCGGGCCCTTCGGGGGGCGTTATGTCCCCGAGACGCTGATCCCGGCGGTCGAACGCCTAGAACGCGGCGTGCGTGAGCATCTTCATGCCAGCGAGTTCCAGGCCGAGTTCACCGGCCAGCTCAGAAGCTGGGTCGGCCGGCCGACGGCGCTCACCTTCGCGCAAAGACTCTCCGACCTGTGGGGCGCGAAGGTTTGGCTCAAGCGCGAGGACCTCGCGCACACCGGCGCGCACAAGATCACCAACGCCATCGGGCAGGCGCTGCTGGCCAAACGCCTCGGCGCCAAGCGCATAGTCGCTGAGACCGGCGCCGGTCAGCACGGCGTCGCCAGCGCCGCCGCATGCGCCCGGCTCGGCCTGCCATGCACGGTTTACATGGGCGCCATCGATATGGAGCGCCAGGCGCCCAACGTGGGCCGGATGCGCCTGCTCGGCGCGACCGTCGTGCCGGTCACCAGCGGCGACCAGACGTTACGCGCGGCCATCGACGAGGCGTTACGCGCCTGGGTGGCGGATCCGACCGAGACGTTCTACCTGCTCGGGTCCGCGGTCGGACCCCACCCGTACCCCTATCTCGTGCGCGAATTACAGGCGGTCATCGGCCGCGAGGCCCGTGAGCAGATCCTGGCCGCGAACGGTGCGCTGCCGGATGCGCTCATCGCCTGCGTAGGGGGCGGATCCAACTCCATCGGCGCATTCCACGCGTTCGTGCCGGATGCGACCGTCGAGATCCTCGGCATCGAGGCCGGTGGGCGGGGCAGCGGACTGGGGGACAACGCGGCGACCGTCTCGCACGGCACCCCGGGGGTGCTGCACGGCACCTTTTCAATGCTGCTGCAGAGCGATGACGGACAGATCCAGGAGACGTACTCCGTTTCGGCTGGACTGGACTACCCGGGCGTCGGTCCCGAACACGCTTTACTTGGCGCGATCGGTCGCGTGAACTACACCACCGCCAGCGACGAGGAGGCCCTCGCCGCGGTCGAGACGCTAAGCAGGTATGAGGGCATCCTGCCGGCGCTCGAGAGCGCGCATGCGCTCGCCGGCGCTCAGCGCTGGGCCCGGGCCAACCCCGGGAAAACCATTCTCGTGTGTCTCTCGGGCCGGGGCGACAAGGACTTGGCGACGCTCCTTAAGATGCTCGTGAAGCCGGAGCGGGCATGAGCCCGCGGGACCGCATCAGCCAGGCGATCCGCGCGGCCGCCGCTGGGGGCGAGCCGGCACTGGTGGCGTACCTCACCGCGGGGTACCCGCGGCGCGATAAGTTCCGCGAGCACGTGCGCGCTATCGCCTGCGCGGCGGATGTCGTGGAGGTGGGAGTCCCGTTCACGGACCCGATGGCCGATGGCGTCACGATCCAGCGGGCGAGCCTCGCCGCGCTCTCCCAGGGGGTGAGCCTGCGTTGGATCCTGGCCGAGCTCGCGGAACTGAGCGACGTGAAGGCGCCGATACTGCTGATGAGCTATCTCAACCCGCTGCTGGCCTTCGGAGAGAGCGCGCTCGCAACAGCGGCGCGGCGCGCGAACGTTTCAGGCTTCATCGTGCCGGACCTGCCACTGGATGAGAGCAGCGAGCTTCGCGCCGCGCTTGATGAACAGCAGATCGCGCTAGTGCAGATGGTGACCCCGGTGACCGAGCCGGCGCGCATCAAGCAGCTGTGCGCGGGCAGCCAGGGTTTCGTCTACGCGGTCACCATGACCGGTACGACCGGCAAGAGCGTCGCCGTGCCTGACGAGGTCCTGCGCTACCTGGACGCCGTGCGCGCGATCGCTCCTGTGCCGGTATGCGCGGGCTTTGGTATCCGCGGCCCGGAGCAGGTGCGGCGGCTGCGCGGGCATGTCGATGGCGTGGTGGTGGGCTCGGCGCTGGTCGAGGTCCTCGAGCGGGGCGAGGACCCCGCGGCGTGGTTGCGCGAGCTGCGCCGGCCCTGATCCGGCCTGCGAGCTTACTCGTCCCAACGGGAGCGCGATCATGCGGACGCTGACCATCGCCGGGCGCTTTTGCGGTCCACCGACCTCGGCGAACGGTGGCTATTTCGCAGGCATGCTGGCGGCGCTGGCATCGCGGACGGTCACCGTGCGCCTGCTAAAGCCGCCGCCGCTCGACCGCGCCTTAACGGTCGAGGAGGATCCGGACGGTGCGCTGCGTGTCCTTGATGAAATGCAGCTGGTCGGCGAAGCGCGTCCCGCGCCAGTTGACCTGCAACCAGCGCGGCGGCCGCGGTATCTCGAGGCGGTGGAGGCATCACGCGGCTACGCGGCTTCCGCCATCACCGCTTCCCGAGCTGCTTCGTATGCGGCACCCAGCGGGTGCGCGGCGACGGCCTGGGCATCTTCGCAGGCCCCATGCCTGAACTTGGAATTGTCGCGGCACCGTGGGAGCCTGATGTCTCCCTCGATCGTGGGGATGGGAAGGTGCGGCCGGAGTTCGTGGCGGCCGCGCTCGACTGCCCGGGCTACTACGCGGTCGCGCTGGATGACCAGATGCTGCTGCTCGCCGAGTTCACGGCGCACCTTGACCGACTCGTGCATGTCGGCGAGCTGTGCACAGTCATCGGCTGGCGCCTTGCCACCAACGGGCGAAAGCACGAGGCTGGCACTGCGCTCTTCAATGGCAGGGGCGAGCTGTGCGGGCGCGCCCGCGCGCTGTGGATTGAGCCCCGGGCCACGACCTAAGGCGGCGCGCGGCCCGCTCAGGCCCGCGGCAGGCGCATCATCGGTTCCACGAGGCGGCGCGCCCGCGCCGCCGTTGAGCGGAAACACCCCGGCGATCTCGGTGAGATCCGCGGCGCCGAGCTTCACATTCAGCGCGCCGAGGTTTTAAGCCAGGTTGCGCGCGCGCCGGGTACCGGGGATCGGTAGGAGGTGCGCGCTCTGCGCGAGGTCGAATTGCTTCCGGCTTCCCTCGACCCCCGGTCGCCCGAGAAACGCGGCCTGCCGGGCGCACCAAAAAAAGCCCCGCGGGCGGCGGGGCTTCAAAGCAACTCTATCCTGGAGAATTTAGAAGGTGTATTTCAGATTGACATAGAAGTTCCGCAACAATGGGTCTGCGATGAACGCGTTGTAGCCCGACGCGAAGTTGCTTGTCGATGCGTTGGTGTACGGCGGACTCGTGTTGAACAGATTTCTGATTCCAAACAACACGGTCAGTTTTTCGTTCGGCTTGACGCTCGCGTAACCATCAACGAGCGAATAGCTGCCCACTTTCCGCTGATTGCCGTTGCCATCAGGGAATTCATCGACGTACCCCGAGTAGAAGCGGTTGCTCAGTCCGGCACCCCACATCGCCCCCGGGCTCGTCCAGTCGACCCTCACGTTATGCTGCCACCTGAACGCCGGGTTGATGTTTTGGATTTGCAGATTGCCCACCAGGTTGAGGAGCGGACCGCCGTTGTATTGCTGCTGTAGAAACGTCGTGACCGCGGTCCCTTCCAGATCCTCGCGGAACGTCCCGATCGAGGTGTGCTGCGCGTATTGGATGCTTAAGTCGAACCCGTCGGTGGTGATCCTGCCCGTATTCGAATTTTGCAATTTTATGTATCCACACGTCGGGGCCGTGTAAGGATTGCAGGCTAGGGCCTCATTGATCGTCGGCGTGAGTGTCCCACTCGAGTTCGGCACGATATAGCTCGCGAACGTGGTGGGATCACCGTAAATCGCCGCGGCCGGAACCGTTCCAATCCTGTTCTTGAGGAGGATTCTGTAATAGTCCAGCGTAATGCCCAGATCCGGTACCGGCGAGACGATGACACCGAAGTCGAAGTTTTGCGATGTTTCGGGCGTCAGGTTGCGGTTTCCGCCGTACAAGCCAATGCCCTGCGACTGGCAAACACTTGGGGTAAACAACGTGTTGTAGCTGCCCGGCTGGCAGAACGGGTTTCCTTGTCCGATGGTGCCGCCGCTCGACGCCGCCAGGTAAGGCGGCGAGTACAGGTTGTAGAGGGTGGGCGCACGGAAGCCGGTGGAGGCGGTTCCCCTGAAGGTCAGGAAACTGGCCGGCTGATAGCGCACCGACAGCTTCGCGTTGTTGGTCCTGCCGAAATCGCTGTATCGGTCCTGACGATCCGAAATATCCAGATCGAGGCGCTGGGAGATCGGCACGTCCAGCTCGACGAAAGCCGCCTGTACCTGGCGACTCCCTTCGACCGCACTGTCCGTAAGTCCGGTGCCGGCCTTAGTGAGGTCGTTATACGGCGTGGTCGCGTACGCGTAGCGTTCGCCGTTCACGGTGAAGCCGAGCGCCACGGTCGCCGGGGTGCCCGCATTGAACGCATCGCCCAGCGGGTGGCTGGCGTGGCCGTCGACGCTCCAACGTTTGTCTTCGCCGAGCGCGTATACGCCGTTTATATACGACGAGTCGATCAAAGCCTGTCCGGCCGCGCTCTGGGGACCAAAGGGGTTGATCAGATTGCTGAGGACGCCGCCGGGCGCAAGCACCGCCTCATTGGGATAGCCCCCGGTATTGCGATTGTCGTTGGTGTTCTTGCTCAAATTTAAGTCCGTAGCGTAATCCCAGCCAGCGTTACTGCCGGAGAACGTCAACAGCACCCGCTGCTCGACATTGACGTTGCCGTTGAAGCGGTAGTTGTTGGGGTCGCTCCAGGCCACCTGGATCGGATTGATCAGATCCGGCGGCGCCCCGCAGGTCCCGCCCCTGTTATCGCATGTCAGCTGAGACGCCTTCGGGAAGTAGGGACTCGCCGGGTCCATTCCGAATTGGTAGAAGATGGGGCCGGCATAACCATTCACTTCGGTCTGGGTATAGAAGTACTGCAGCTGCACTTGGTTGGCGCCCGGCAGCGCCTTGGTGAAGGCTACCATCCCGGAAAGCGCATGGGACTCCGGGAGCAGGTCCGTCGCGGCGGAATACCGGTATGAGCAGTCCCCGAAATACGTGGTCAGTTGCGGATTGCCCGCGCAGGCCGGATAGCCCGACTGCCATATGTTGCCGTTGTTGTCCAGTACCACCCCGGGCCACGAGCCGTAATAGTTGGTATTGGTGGCACCCCGCGCCGGATCAAAAGCCGTGGCGGAAAACGGCCGCTGCGTCGCCTGGAGCTCACGTTGCGTGCTGTAACTTCCCGTGATCATGAAATTATAGCCGTCGCTCGGCAGATCCCCGTGCCCGAAGGTGACATCCGCGTAGCCCGAGACACCGCCGGCTCGCTGCGGGCGGTCGAAATTGAGCTGGACCTGGGCCCCCTGGTAATTCTTCTTGGTGATGAAGTTGATCACGCCGGCGATCGCGTCCGAGCCGTACAGCGCCGAGGCGCCTTCCCGAAGCACCTGGACGCTGTCTATGGCCGAGAATGGAATACCACTAACGTCGACCCCAAGGCCGCTGTTGGCATTGTTGGACAGCCGTTCTCCATCAAGCAGCACCAGGGTGCGGCCGTCGCCCAAGCCGCGGAAGTTGGCGTAGGTACCGCCTCCGGTAAACGTCCCCACGGCTGAGACGATGTTGGTCGACGGGTTGGCGCCGGTCAGCGTACTCAGCACCTGCTCCGTGTTCACGATACCCAGGTCCTTGAGGGCGTCCGCCTTGAGGATGGTGATGGCCTCCGCGGTTTCGGCATTGACCCGCTTGATCATGGAGCCCGTGACGACGACTTCTTGCAGCTCGGGGGTCTGAGAAGTGCTCGGCGCCTCTTGCGCGACCGCGGCTAAGCTCATCAGCGATCCGCCGATGGCGAGCGCGCCGGCTACCTGCGGAATCAGTCGACGAAAACTCCTAGGCCATTCGTAGGCACGGCGTCCATGGTGTGCTGTTTGCATAGAATCCCCTGATTTCTGTAACGACTGTTGCGCGGAAGCATCGAACTCTTGGCAAGTCCCGATGGGCGTACTTCCTTGCTCAAAGGGTACCACCCAAAAGGTATCGGCCGACCGAATAAGCCAAAATTACTACAAGATTTCAAGGATAACTAGGGGCGCTACGATAGCCATAGCGGATTTTGTGGCAAACACACAACGAGCAGGGTGTTGAAAAGCAGGGTACGCCCGCGCCCGGACCTACGCGGCCCGAGTACGTAGTTGGAGAAAGGGCCGGGACCTAGACCGCAGGCTCCGCGCTGCTCATGTGCGCCTCACGCCAGCCGCCGAACTTGTAATAGAGGGCCGCCAGGGAGGCTGAGACCGCGGAGGAGATCGGGAAGCTCCACCAAACCGCATCCGCCTGATACCGGCCCAGTAAGTGCTCCGCCAGCGGGAAGCGCACCAGCAGTAGCGAGACGATGAGAATCGCCAGCGGTACCAGCACCGCGCCGGTGGCGCGCACGACTCCGAACAGCGCGACCGAGATCCCGAAGAAGATAAAGGAGCCCGTGACGATGCGGTTCATATGCGAGGAGATTTCCAGGGCCGCCGATCCGGCGGGCAGGAACAGGCCGAACAGGTGCCGGTTGAGCAGCTCGATCAGGCCGACGATCGCGCCCGTCAGCGTCACGCTATAGAGGACACCGACCTGAGCGATGCGGTTGACCCGCTCCCACTTGTGAGCCCCGACGTTCTGCGCTGTCATGGCGGAGATCCCCATCGCGATCGCGAAAGCCGGCATCTGGATGTAGTTCCAGATCTGCATCGCCGCGCCGAAGGCCGCCGTCGTGTCCACGCCGAAGCGATTCACCAGCGTGATCATCAGCACCGCGCTTAATGAGACCACCAGCATTTGCGCGCTCATCGGGATGCCCTTCCTGATAAGCATGCCGGCGATGGACCAGTCGATACGCAGGAAACGCAGCTCGTCCTTGTGCAGGCACAGGACGTGACCCCGGCGGTAGAGGTGGCGGATCAGCGCGGTGAGGCTTATGGCCTGCGCCATGAAGGTCGCGACGGCGGACCCGGCGATTCCCAGTCGCGGTATCGGCCCGAAGCCGAAGATGAACACCGGGTTCAGCACGATGTCGATGGCCACTGACAGCAGCATGAAATAGAACGGTGTTTTCGAGTCTCCCGCGCCGCGCAGGATGCCCATCACGAAGGCGTACATGTAAAGGAATGGCAGCGCGAGGAAGATCACGCGCATGTAGGCGACGGCGAGCTCCAGTGAATCCGGCGGCGTGCTCATGGCGATCAGCAGGGGACGGCATAGCGTGAGCCCGGTGATCGCCATGATCACCGAGATGCCGGCGAAGAAGGTCGCGCTGGTACCCACCACGCGCTTGGCATCGGACACATCGTTGGCGCCGATGCGCTGGGCGATGAGGATGGTGGCCGCGAGCGCGACGCCGAAGGCGGCGCCGATCAGCAGGAACATCACGGTGTTGGCGTTGGAGGTCGCGGTCAGCGCCGCCTCGCCGAGGAAGCGACCAACCCAGATCGAGTTCACCGAGCCGTTGAGCGACTGCAGGATGTTGGCGAACAGGATCGGTAGCGAGAACTTGAACAGCCCGATGGGTATCGAACCCTCGGTAAGGGAGCGTGGCACCTACCTCACCGCCACGGGCCGTAGACGAGCTTCGCCGCTCCGGCCGCCAGCAGGCTCCAGCCCACCCACGCATGCCCGTGCTCGAGGGCAAGCCACATGAACCCGCCGAGCACCAGTACCGCGCCCAGCGTGACGGTATCCCCACGCCGCCCCAGCGCGCGCAGCTCGGCTTGCAGCTGGCTGATCTGCGCATCCGCGGCGACAGTCCGTTCCGCAAGGTCACCGCTGGCCGCCCGCCGCAGCAACGCGGGCAGCTCGCGCGCCGCGCCGAGCAGCTCCGGCGCGTGCGCGCGTAGGCCACTGACTAAGGTTCGTATGCTGGTGCGCTCCCGCATCCACTCGCGCAGGATTGGACTGGCCGACTTCCAGATGTCCAGGTCCGGGTACAGGTCACGGCCCAGTCCCTCGACGTTCAGCAGCGTCTTCTGCAGCAGGACCAGCTGCGGCTGGACATGCATGTTGAAGCGTCGCGAGATCTCGAACAGCCGCAGCAGGATGCGCCCGAAGGAGATGTCCTTGAGAGGCCGCCCGAATATCGGCTCCAGGACCGTGCGCACCGCGGACTCCATCTCGTCGATGCGGGTGCCCGCGGGCACCCAGCCGGAATCAAGGTGCAGTTGCGCCACGCGTCGGTAGTCCCGGTCGAACGCCGCGAGGAAGTTCTCGGCGAGGTAGGTCTGATCGCGCGGGTCGAGCGTGCCGACGATGCCGAAGTCGATCGCCGCGTAGCGCGGCTTCTTCGGGTCCCCGATGAGGACGAAGATATTGCCCGGGTGCATGTCCGCGTGGAAGAAGTTGTGGCGGAACACCTGGGTGAAGAAGATCCGCACGCCGTTCTCCGCCAGTTGGGCGAAGTCCGTGCCCGCGGCCCTGAGCCGCTCCATGTCGCTGATCGGTACCCCGTGGATGCGCTCCATCACCATGACGTCGGCGCGGCAGAAATCCCAGTACACCTGTGGCACGTACAGCAACGGGGAATCGGCGAAGTTGCGCCGCAGTTGCGAGGCGTTGGCGGCCTCGCGCATGAGGTCCAGCTCATCGAGGATTGTCTTGTGGTAGTCGGCCACCACCTCCCGCAGACGCAGCCGGCGCCCCTCGGGCCAGTAGCGCTGCGCAAGGTCCGCGAGGGCCCGCAGCACCTCGAGGTCACGTTCGATTACCGCGCGCATCCCGGGCCGCAGCACCTTGACGACCACCTCCTCGCCGGAGCGCAGTCGTGCCGTGTGCACCTGAGCGATCGAGGCCGCGGCGAGCGGTGTCGCGTCGAACTCGGCGAACGCCTGCGTGACCGGCTGTCCCAGGGATGCCTCGATACTCGCGCGCGCCACGGCGCCCGGGAAGGGCGGGACACGATCCTGCAATTTCGCCAGCTCATCGGCGATGTCCGCCGGCAGCAGATCGCGGCGGGTCGAGACGGCCTGCCCGAACTTGACGAAGATCGGGCCGAGTTCCTGTAGGGCGAGGCGCAGCCGCTCCGCGCGACTGGCCTGGCGACGACGCTCGAACCAGATGCCAGGGGAGAGGAAGAACACGAAGCGCAGGGGCCGGTACAGGTGCGTGGCGCGCACAAAGTCATCGAGCCCATGGCGCAGCAGCACGCGCTGGATCTCCAGCAACCGCAGGGCGATGCGCAGCTTCACGGCTGGAGTGGGCGCATCAGCGCGGACCCAGGCGCTGCGCCAGCAGCTCGACGCGGGCCTGCAGCCGGTCCACGTCCTCGCGCAGCCCATCCACGCCGCGCAGGAATTGCTCGCCCTCAGCGCGCGGCACCAGGTCGGCGCGCTCGTGCCCGAGATACTCAGCCGCATTGGCAAGCGCGGTGGCCGCGGCGCGGCGTCCCCAGCCGGAACTCGTGCGCGCGAGGCGCGCGAGATTGTGCGCGGCGACATCGCCCAGCACCCCCGACAGCTCCTCCTCCAGGTCAGGGCGCAATAGCTTGAGCATCTCCTCGAATTTCTTCGCGAGCCCCGCGTCCCCGCCGATCACGACCTCGCCGCTTCGCAGGGCGTGCTGCGCGGAGGGGCCCAGCAGGGAGAGCAGGCCGAACGGCCCGGCGTTCAGGGTGGCATCCGCGACCGCATCGGCGCGCGTGACCGCCAGGGTGAGCCCGGTCGAGGCCACGTGCAGGCGACCGATATCACGCAGCTCGACCGCAACGCTCTTGCCGGCAAGCTCCGCGCACAAGGCACGCGCGCGTGGCGAGCGCGGCAGGCCTCGATTCAGCAGTTTCTCGATTGCGACGGTGAGCATGCGGGGTCTGGCCGCTAGTAGCGGTAGCCGCGATGCACGGCGACGATGCCACCGGTGAGGTTGTGGTAGCGGCAGCCCTCCAGCCCGGCGTCCTGCATCATCTTGAGGAGAGTCTCCTGGTCCGGGTGCATGCGGATCGACTCAGCGAGGTAGCGATAGCTGGCCTCGTCGCGGGCGACGAACTTGCCCAGCAGGGGCAGTATGTTGAAGGAGTAGGCGTCGTAGAGCGGCTTGAGCCCCGGCGCCGTGGGGTGCGAGAACTCCAGTACCAGCAGCTGGCCGCCCGGGCGCAGCGCGCGTCTCATCGAGGCCAGGGCCGCGGACTTGTCGGTCACGTTGCGCAGGCCGAAGCCGATGGTGACGCAGTCGAAGGTGCCATCGGCGAACGGCAAGCGCTCCGCGTTCGCCTGAACGTAGCGGAGATTCCCCACGATACCCGCGTCAATCAGCCGGTCGCGGCCGCGCGATAGCATCGCCGCGTTGATGTCGGTGAGGACGACCAGGCCGCGCTGACCCACCTGGCGCGCCATACCGGCGGCGAGGTCCCCGCTGCCGCCCGCGACATCCAGAGCCCGTTGTCCGGCCCGCAGGTTGGCCAGTGAGAGCGTGAAGCGCTTCCAAAGGCGATGGGCGCCAGCTGACATCAGGTCGTTCATCAGGTCGTAGTTGCCGGCGACCGAGTCGAAGACGCCACGCACACGGCGTGCCTTGTCCTCGCGAGCGACGCGCTCAAAGCCGAAGTCAGTGGATTGATCGTCTGTCATCTCGAGAACTGGCCGGATTGATATGGACGCATTCTAGTCCATCGCGCCGCGCGCGCTTGCGGTGCCGACGCATGGTTGCATTTACCAAGCCGCCTCGCGCAGAATCGACCTCGACTAGGGGGTCTTGTGATCGACGCGGGCCGGGCAGAAATGTCCGGCCCGTTTCGTTTTTGGCGGTCACGTCCGCGCGCCTACTCCGGGGTCTTTCCGGCTGGGCGCGCCTGGGCACAGCGCTCGAGGTAGCGCGCCCACTTCGGCGCACGTTCACGCCCGAGTTCGTGAAGGTATTTCCAGGTGAAGAGCCCGGTGTCGTGACCGTCGTCGAAGACAAGCTTGACCGCGTACTGGCCGACCGGGTCGACCGCGGAGATGCCGACGTCGTGCTTGCCCGTGACGAGCACCTCCTGCCCGGGGCCGTGGCCCTTCACTTCGGCGGACGGCGAATGAACGCGCAGGTACTCGAAGGGGAGCTCATAACGGCTGCCGTCGTCGAAGCTGACCTCCAGAATTCGCGAGGCGCGCCGCAGGCGGATCTCAGTGGGTACGGGTTCAGCCATCGTCCGGCAAGTATAGGCACTCATAACCCGGGCACGGGTGGATTGTTGCAGTGCAATATATCTTTGGGGGACCGTGAAAATCCCCGGCGCGCATCTATAATCCACGGCCTACTTTCTCGCCCATGAGGGCTCGGCCCAGGGCCCGAGCAATGAATGGAACCGACCGATACCTCGAACCCCGACTATTACCATCGAGTTGTGGATTGCCAGTGGGCCTGTCCGGCCCATACCGACGTCCCTGAATACATACGACTGATCGCCCAGGGCCGCTTCACCGAAGCCTATATGGTGAACCGCGAGTCGAATGTCTTCCCCGGGATCCTCGGCCGCGTCTGCGACCGTCCCTGCGAGCCGGCCTGTCGCCGTGGGCGCATAGAAGACCAGAAGCCGGTGGCGATCTGCCGCCTCAAGCGCGTCGCCGCTGACCATCGTGACGAGGTCGCGGACCTCCTGCCGAAGGCCCCGCATGTGAAAAACGGCAGGCGCATCGCCTGCGTTGGCGCCGGCTGCGCCTCCCTCACGGTCGCCAATGACCTCATGCCGCTGGGCTACGAAGTCACGATCTTCGAGCAGTTCGGGGAGCCCGGCGGCCTCATGCGCACCAATATCCCCTCGTTCCGGCTGCCGCACTCGGTGCTGAACGAGGAGATCGCGATGATCACCGGCATGGGCGTGGACCTTAAGCTCAACACACCGGTCAAGAGCATGCGCGGGCTGCTCACGACCGGCGGCTTCGATGCGGTCTTCGTGGGCTCCGGCGCGCCCAAGGGCAAGGAGCTGAGCCTGCCGGGCCGGGCGGAAGCCGGGGCGAACATCCACATCGGCATCTCGTGGCTCGAGTCGGTCGCCTTCGGTCACATCGAGAAGATCGGCAAGCGCGTGCTCATCATCGGCGTCGGCAACACCGCCATGGACTGCTGCCGCACCAGCCTCCGGCTGGGGGCCGACAGCGTCAAGGTCATGGCCCGCAAGCCGCGCGAGTTCTTCAAGGCCTCCGCCTGGGAATTGGAGGATGCCGAGGAGGAAAGCGTCGCGATCATCATCAACCGCTCGCCGAAGTCCTTCGTGCTCGAGAACGGCCGCCTCACCGGCATGCTGTTCGACAAGATGGAATACCAGATGGATGCGACCGGTCGCATCACGGTGGAGCGCGTCGCTGGGGAGGAATTCCTGCCCGCCGATGATGTGATCCTCGCCATCGGGCAGGAGAACGCGTTTCCCTGGGTGGAGCGCGACATGGGCATCGAATTCGACAAGTGGGACGTGCCGGTCGTCGACAAGGCCACCTTCGAGTCCACGCGCCCGGGCGTGTTCTTCGGCGGCGACGCGGCCTTCGGCCCCAAGAACATCATCTGGGCCGTTGAGCACGGGCACCAGGCGGCGATATCCATTCACCGCCACTGCCACGGCGAATCCGCCAGCGAGCGCATGCCTCCCGGGGTCAACCTGCAGAGCCGCAAGATGGGCATGCACGAGTGGAGCTACTCCAACGACTACACGCCGGTCGAGCGGCGGCTGATGCCGCACGTCTCGCTCAAGGAGCGGTTCAAGAACCTCAACATCGAGGTCGAACTGGGCTTCACCGCGGAGCAGGTTGAGCAGGAAGTGCAGCGTTGCCTGAACTGCGATGTGCAGACGGTCTTCTCGGCGAAGCTGTGCATCGAGTGCGACGCCTGCATCGACATCTGCCCGGTCGATTGCCTGACCATCACCCACAACGGTGAGGAAAGCGACCTGCGCCAGCGCCTCACGGCGCCAGCCAAGAATCTCACGCAGGCGCTGTACGTCTCGGCCGGGTTGCCGCAGACCGGGCGCGTCATGGTCAAGGACGAGGACCTGTGCGTGCACTGCGGCCTGTGCGCGGAACGCTGCCCGACAGCGGCCTGGGACATGCAGAAGTCCCAGCTGCGGTGGCCGCACGCCGGCGACCAACAGCCCGTCACGACCCAGCAGGCCAAAATCGCCTGAAGCGCTGCGGCCGGCCCGCGCGCGGGCCGGCCCTCGCCCGCCACAGCCAGTAATACTCATATGCCCTCATCACCCGCCACGCACGTCAACGATTTCTCCATCAAGATCGCCACGGTGAACGGCACCGGTTCGGCCAGCGCCAACTCGCTGCTGATGAAGTCGATCTTCCGCAGCGGCATTCCCGTGATGGGGAAGAACTACTTTCCCTCGAACATCCAGGGACTGCCCACCTGGTACGAGATCCGCATCACCCGTGATGGCTACGTCGCCCGCTCCGGTAAGGTCGACATCATGGTCGCCATGAACGCGGAGACCTACGCGCGTGACGCCAAAGAGGTCGCCCCTGGGGGCTACCTCGTGTATGACTCGACTTGGCCGCGCCCGGCGCTGCTGAAGCGCGAGGACATCACGGTACTTGGCGTGCCGCTGGCGAGGATGTGCAACGAGAACTTTAACGGCGTGCGCACGCGCATCCTGATGAAAAACATCTGCTACGCGGGCGTGCTCGCCGCGCTGCTCGACCTGGACCTCACGCGAATCCGCGAGCTCCTCGCCGAGACGTACGCCAAGAAGCCGCAGCTGGTCGATAGCAACATGAAGGCCATCCAGCTCGGCTACGACTACGCCCGCGCGAACTTCAACTGCCCGCTGGCGATGCATGTGGCGCCGATGGACAAGACGGCCGGCCACATCATGATCGACGGCAACACCGCGGCGGCGCTTGGCTGCATATTCGCCGGGGCGACCGTCGGGGCCTGGTACCCGATCACCCCGTCGACCTCGCTGATGGATGCCTTCAAGGTGTTCGGCGACCGCATGCGCGTGGACAAGGAAACGGGGCGCAAGAACTTCGCCTTCATCCAGGCCGAGGACGAGCTGTCGGCCATAGGCATGGTGATCGGGGCGATGTGGAATGGCGCGCGGGCGTTCACCGCGACCTCAGGGCCGGGCATCTCGCTCATGAACGAGTTCCTCGGCCTCGCCTACTACGCGGAAGTCCCGGCCGTGATATTCGACATCCAGCGTGTGGGACCGTCCACGGGCATGCCGACCCGCACCCAGCAGTGCGACTTGATGCTGGCCGCCTACGCCTCGCACGGCGACACACGCCACATCTGCCTCTATCCCTCCAATCCGGAGGAATGCTTCTACATGGCGGTGCAGGCATTCGACCTCGCCGAACGCCTGCAGACCCCGGTCATGGTGTTGTCGGATCTGGACATCGGCATGAATGACTGGATGTGCCGCGACCTCAAGTGGGACGACAGCTACCAGCCCGATCGCGGCAAGATGCTCAGCAAGGAGGAGGTCCTCAAGCTGGAGAAGTTCCACCGCTTCGTGGACAAGGATGGGGATGGCATCACATACCGGACGCTGCCGGGCGTGCACCCCAAGGCCGCCTACTTCACGCGCGGCTCGGGCCACACCAAATTCGGCACTTACACCGAGGATTCGGCGGAGTACCAGGAGGTGCTCGACCGGCTGATGGTGAAGTGGGCGACGGCGAAGAAGATGGTGCCGCGCGCGGTCATCGACGCGACGGCCGGCAGCGAGGTCGGGCTGGTCTCGATCGGCAGTTGCGATGGGGCGATCCACGAGGCCATGGACCTCCTCAAGCGGCAGGACGTGGCCATCGACTACATGCGTGTGCGGGCGTTCCCCTTCAGCGAGGATGTCGAGCGTTTCCTCGCCGCGCACGAGACCCTGTTCGTCATCGAGCAGAACCGCGACGCGCAACTGCGCTCGCTGCTGACGCTCGAGACCGCGGTCGACAAGAAGAAGCTGCGCTCGCTACTGCACTACAATGGCCTGCCGATCTCCTCCGCGTGCATCGTCGAGGGAGTGCTCGCTGAGCTGCGCCCACAGGCGCAGCCGCAGGACGCCGCCCATGCGTGAGTTCATCTGTTGCATCGCGCCACGCGCCATCCGCGCATCGAGGGCGACATGACTTTCATCGCCAAACCGAAGGTGGCGCACCCGTCGCTGCCGAGGAACGCGCTGGGCTTCACCCGTCGCGACTACGAAGGCGCTCTATCGACGCTGTGCGCGGGCTGTGGCCACGACTCGATCACCGCCGCCGTCGTCGAGGCCAGCTGGGGCCTGGACCTTGAGCCGCAGAACATGGTCAAGCTGTCCGGCATCGGTTGCTCCTCCAAGACGACGGCGTATTTCGTCAGTGGCGGCCATGGCTTCAATTCCGTGCACGGCCGCATGCCTTCGATCGCCATGGGAGCCAACGCGGCGAATCGCGCGCTCACCTACATCGGGGTCTCCGGGGATGGCGACACGTTGTCCATTGGCCTGGGGCAGTTCTGCCATGCGATCCGCCGCAATCTCAACATGCTGTACATCATCGAGAACAACGGCGTGTACGGGCTGACCAAGGGGCAGTTCTCCGCCTCGGCCGATGTCGGTACCAAGGCGAAGAAGGGGGAGACCAACCTGCAGCCGCCGATTGACCCGGTGCTGCTGGCGATGACGCTCGGCGCCTCCTTCGTCGCGCGCAGCTTCTCCGGTGACAAGGAGCAGCTGGTGCCACTGATTCAGGCGGGGCTGAGGCATCGCGGCTTCGCGCTCATCGATGTGTTGTCTCCGTGCGTGACCTTCAATGACCACGAGGGCTCAACCAAGAGTTACGCCTACACTCGCGAGCACTATGAACCGGCCGTGCACGCCGACTTCGTGCCACTGGAACGCGAGATCGTCGCGAACTACCAGCAAGGTGAGACGATGCCGCTCCTCATGCACGACGGCAGCCGTATCGTGCTGCGCAAGCTCGACGCCTCCTACGATCCGACGGACCGTGTTAACGCGGCCGCGCACATACAGGAGCGCATGAAGGCGGGTGAATACCTCACGGGCCTTCTCCACATCGAGCCATCACAGAACGAATTCCACGAGGTCAATGAAACCCCGGATGTGCCCTTGAACAGCGTGTCGTACGAGGCGCTGTGCCCGGGTTCCAAGGGGCTGGAAAAGACGCTGGCGCGCTACCGCTAGCGGTCACCGCCTCGCGGATCCGAGGCTGTGGCGCACCGCCAGCTGCACCTGGGTCTGCGTGGACCAGGGAGATTCGCCTAGCAGATCGTGGCGGTTGTACGAATCGCTCCGGACCTGCAACCATTCCACCGTTAAGTGCCATCGAGCCGTCGCATCAAACGCATATGATGCCGTCCAGGCGTGACCGGACTGCGCGCCGGCTCCATCGGCGCCGCGCACCTCGACGTTGAAGCGGTCATAGCGTGCGCTGACCGTATTTCTGCCGAGCCGCCGCGATAACAGCGCGTACGCGGAGTCAAAGGGCCACTCGATCGCGAAGCCGCCGGGTGCGATGATGGTTTCTCCCCGCAACCACTGGACAATCCCGGTCCAGCCATCGCCGTTCTCCGCGCGCAGGGCCGCGCTGGTGAAGCGGGTGTCCCATGCGATCGTATTCGCCAAAGTATCCGAAGCCGTTGGGTCCGCGCGATTGTCGTAGCGCAGGAGGCGCAGCGTCAGCCGGTTCAGATACCGCGCCTCGATGCCCGCGTAGGCGCCCATGCGACCGTCAATCTGCACGAACGGCTCGACGCCGTGGAGCGGCGGGACCCCGGGGCGGCCGACTCGCCCGAACACCGGGGTCTGCCGGTCTGACAGAGCGAAGCCTGTGCCGGCGAGAACCGCACCGGCCTGTTCGTTCCACCCGAAGGCCGCCGCGGTCACCCCCAGGTCGAATGAGTGCCCGAGGCGTGTGCCCAGCCAGTCGAGATTCGCCTCAAGCCCAATCGCGCGAACTTCGACCGCGACCCAGCTGTCGATGGCGGAGTACGAGAGCGTGTACGGAGAGTCCCAGCCGTTGGCGCGGTTCTCCAAGGAGAGGGGTGGGTAGAACGCGCCGGCCTTTACCCTTAGTCGATAGCCCTCGCGCGGGTAGGGACGAAACTGCAGATAGGCCTCAGTCAGGCCAGCGAGCGCGCCGCCCTTGTCGTCGTACACCGAGGCGTCGAGGTGCGCGCTCCACTGCTCCGCGATCGGCTGGGTGAGCGCGAGGCGCGCGCGCCCGAGTGCGAGCGTGCAGTCGTCCCGGTCGAAGCGCACCGGCGCAAGACCTCCATCCATTACGGATCGGTCCGCATCGGAGCTCACCAGCCGGGTATCGAGACTAATGTCCCACTCAGTCGCGCGGGCGGTGGAGCCAATCGCCAGCAGCCCCACCGTGGCAAGCACCCGCCGGTGGAGCACCCCCGATAGCCGTATTCGCCGTTTCGCGCCGGACATCTGGTTGCCCTCAGTAGTCCCAGGAGTGCGGTCGGTCCACTGGCGCCGGCTGCAACGGCTTCGCCAAGCGAACGGTGAGCTCGGCGCGATCGTCACTACCCACGGTGAGCTCGCGCTCCACGCCGCCGCTGCCCTCATCGCGCATCCGCGGGTGCCAGATCGTTATCCGATAGCGACCGGGACCCAGTTCAGCCGACCAGCTGCCGGCACCGTCGGTGCGCCCAAAGTACGGCGCGTCGGTCACCACCAGGTAGGCGAGCATTTCATCATGGATGTTGCAGCCCAGTGTGACGACGCCCACCTGGTCGAACAGCACGGGGGGATACGGTTTGCCGCGGTAGAGCGGCAGCTGGAAGCGCTTGGCGCTTGAGAATGAGTAGATCTGGTGGCTCACCCAGTCGCTGTTGGGAAATTCGACAGTTGAGCCCGCAGGTACGACCAAGAGATCCGGCGCGAACGCGCGATCGATCTGATCCATGACCGCGTGGGCAGGCGTTCCGCGCTTCACCGGGCCGTCCAGCGGGCGGGCGGTAAGGACCGCTCCCGGCAGCGACTTTCCGTCGGTGGCCTGCACATGAATGACGAGAATGGCCGCCTCAGCCATCCCCGCGCCGGCGAACACGGCCGGGAACGCCGCCGCGGCGCAAAGCCAGGCGCGAGGGAGGCGGCAGAGCAGACGTGCCGAAGGTCTCATTCCCGCACTTCGATCCTCGCGGCGAACATGGTGGGGCTCTTACGATGCGTTGGGTCATTCGAGCGGATTTAATGCGTAGTTTCCGCAAACGGCTTCTCGTGCTGATCATCGGCCTCGTCATCGTCACGCAAACTGTGACGTTGGCCGCAGTGCTGGCGAGCACGCGCCGGGCGGTCGAGACTCGCGCGGCGGGGCAGCTGCGTTCCGGTGCCTCCCTTGCCGAGAACCTCATCGGCTTTCGCGCCGGACAGCTGGCCAACGGCGTGGCAGTACTCGCCGCCGATTTTGGGTTCCGCGAGGCGGTCGCCAGCGGACACGCCCCCACCATCCTCTCAGCCGCGCGCAACAACGCGCAGCGCATCGGCGCGGATCTCGTGTTGGTACTGGATACGCACGGCCAGGTCCTGGCCTCGACCGCGCCGGAGTCCGCCGACGTCGGCGGATCGCTCGAGGGGCTGCTGGTAGCTGGTCCGACAGCCCGCGACCAGCCGACTTTCCACGTCTTCGGCCCGCGCTCCTACCAGGTGTTCCTGGCGCCGGTGCGCACGCCGGAGACCATCGCCTGGGTGCTCATGGGATTCGTCGCGGACGAACAGCTTGCGCAGAAGATCAGGTCACTGGTTGGATCCGAAGTGCAGATCGTCACCCACGCCAACGACGGCCTGGTGCGGGTCGCCTCAACGGTGCCGATCGCGAACGCCGCGGCGGCGCGCGTGGAGTCGGATGGAGTCGCGCACGTGACGCGTACTGCGGGCGTGGATTACCTGGGGTTCGTACGCCGCCTCAACAGTCGAGGAGACTCGGTGGACGTGGTCCTGCTTGAGCCTCTCAGGGAGGTGTACGCGCCCTACCGCGAACTGCGCGACGCGATGCTCCTCATTGACGGCGTCGCCCTCGCGCTCGCGGCGCTGGTGGGCGCCGTTCTCGGTCGCAGCGCAACGCGGCCGATCGGCGAGCTGGTACGCGCGGCGCGGCGCATAGAGAAGGGCGACTACCAGACCGCGGTGAGCGTGGCCGGAGGCGAGGAGTTTCGGGCGCTCGCGAGCACGTTCAACACGATGCAGCACCACATCGCCGCGCGCGAGGCGGACATCCTCTACCAGGCGCGGCATGACCCGCTGACCCAGCTGCCGAACCGCGCGTTTGCGCAACGCGAGATTGAAGCCGCGACCGTCGGGTCGGGTGAACCGGTGGTCGCGACGCTGATACTCCTGGAGTTGCGCAATCTGCGCGACATCAACGCCTCGCTCGGGCACGCGGTGGGCGACCAAGTGTTATGCGAGACCGCGCGCCGGCTGCGGCAAACCGCCGCGACCGGCGAGATACTGGCGCGTGTCGGGGAGACGCAATTCCTAGTGTTCGCGCCGCAGTGTTCTGCGGAACGCGGCCGCCTGTACGCCGAGCAACTGGCCGCGACGGTTCGGGGTGGCTTCCACGTGGCGGGCGTCAGCCTGGACCTGCGCCTTGCCTGCGGGGTGTGCGCGTGCCCCGAGCACGGTCGTTCCGCGGACGAATTGCTGCAGCGCGCGCAGGTCGCCCTGGAAGAGGCGGATGAGGCGACGGCCCGTGTCGCCGTCTATCGCTCCGGCCAGGACAGCGAGCACCGCCGTCGGTTGACACTGATCACAGACCTGAGCGCCGCGATCGACCAGGGCGCGCTTTCACTGGTCTATCAGCCGAAGGTCGACATGCGCACCCGGGGCGTCAGGAGCCTGGAAGCGCTTGCGCGCTGGACACACCCGCAGCTGGGCCCTATCTCGCCAGCGGAGTTCGTGCCCCTCGCCGAGCGCACCGGTGGTGCGCGCCGCCTGACAAACTGGGTGCTCGCGGCAGCCCTGCGCCAGTTGGGGCAATGGTTGCGGGATGGACTGGAGCTTGATCTCGCGGTCAACCTGTCCGCCCCGGACATACTCGATCAGGACCTGGGCGAGGAGATCCTCAGGCTGCTGCGCCTGCATCGGGTTGAGCCGAGCCGGCTGATTCTGGAGATCACCGAGAGCGCGGTGATGGGTGATCCGCAGGCGGCGGTGCGCAACATGCAACTGCTGCGCCTGACAGGCATCCGCTTCTCGATTGACGACTTCGGCACGGGGCATTCGTCGCTCTCGCAGCTGAGCGTACTGCCGGTCGATGAGCTGAAGATCGATCGGTCCTTCATTTCGCATCCGGACGCCCGTGCGGTGACAATCGTGACCTCGACAATCGAGCTGGGTCATAGCATGGGGCTCAAGGTCGTCGCGGAGGGTGTCGAGGACGCGCTCGCTTGGAATCTATTGCGCCGACTTGGCTGCGATTTCGCCCAGGGCTACCTGATAAGCAGGCCGCTATCGCCCGAAAGCGTGCCCGCCTTCGTGCGCGAGGCCAACCAACTTCTTCCCGCCTCCGAGTCGACGCTCATGCAGCTGCGCGCTCTGGAGATACTGACGGGTGGCAACCGGCGCTAACACTACTCGTCGTCCCGGGCGAGTGCCGCTGCGGCGCTGCCTACTGTTCATGCTTCCGGGAGAGAACAACCGTGCACAAGGATGCGCGTCTGACGCCCACGGGTCGACCTGGAGGTGGCCCAGCGCATGGGGTCTCGTGCCACCCTTATAAAATGGCTGCGCCGCTTCGCGCCGAGGGGACCGGGGCTGCAGGAGCGCTTCAGGAGCAACGCTCGCTGCCCGTGAAACACTGGCTGCACCACTACAATCGGGCATCGGCCACATCGGCGCTAAAATCCCGTCCTCCCATCAGCAGCCTCAAGATGGAGGGGAACAACCTCTTGATGCTCCACAGTTAGCCGGCGGCCTACAAGGAATCGACCTGGCGACGGCAGTCGAGCAATAGCTCGCTCGTGAAGTCCGCCAGCGCCTGCACCTTCAGCGCCTCGCGCGATGAGCCTCGTCGAACGATCGACAGCGGTACCGCGCCGCCAGACCACTCAGGCAGCACCAGCTCGAGCGCGCCGCTGGCAAGCTCCGTGGCCGCGCAAAGGTCAAGAACCTGCGTGATCCCCGCGCCACGCACCGTTGCCTCCATCTGCGCGTCGACCGAATCAAACGCCATCGCGAAGGATGGACTCAGGCGCCTACGCTGCGCGGCGCGCTGGAACACCAAGGGCCTTGCGCCGCCGCGCTCGATGAAGCCGACTAGTCTGTGCACCGCCAGCCCCGCGGGCTCGACCGGCGCCGGGTGCGCGCGCAGGTAGGCGGGAGAGGCGCAGGTGACAATTCGGGTGCCGACGATGCGGCGCGCCAGCAGGCTGGGATCGCGCACGGCGCCCACTCTCACCGCCAGGTCCATATCAGCGGGCGGTTGCGCCTCGTCGTTCAGCACGACTTCGAGGTGCAGGCCCGGATACCGTGTCGCGAATTCCGGGAGCGCTCCGACCAGCCACGACCGGCCCAACGCGGCGGGGGTGCCGATGCGCAGCCGCCCGTGCGCCGCCGCGGGCGACACGCCCATCGCCTCATCCGCGGCTTCCAGTTCGGCGAGCAACCGCTGGCACTGGGTGAGGTAGTGCGTGCCATCGACGGTAAGGGCGACCCGGCGCGTCGTGCGCTGAAGGAGCTGGCACCCAAGGTGCGCTTCCAGTTCGGCGACCTGGGTACTCACGACGGCGCGGGATATCGCCAAGGCCTCGGCCGCCTTGGTGAAGGAGCCAAGCTCCGCGACCCGCGTGAAAGTGCGCATGCAACGCAGCTGATCCATGGAGCTATTGTATTCTCGATAAGGATAGTAACGGCGTCATAAGGCGAAAATTACGTTCAATAATCTCTCTCGGAATCGACGCCAGCTTCCCGGACTGGGGGCCGGAGTGGGCCCCAACCATGGGGTGGAATCCACCTTGAACCCACTACATTCAGCGACTTGGATCACCCGAAGAGACCCGGCTGTGGTGCCGGTGTTGGTTCATTCCTTATGTCCTGGGGGCCTGTGAAGGCAGGCATTCGCGGCCCCCGCTACGCAACGCCCTCGGCTTGTGCGCCGCCGGGACCTTGCGGTATCGTGCGCGCCGGATCGTGACCTTTCCCTTTCCTGCCGCCTGCCGCCCCGCTGATTGCGAGTTGGCTTCCGAGTCTGAAAAGCCGAATCGTTCCCGACCAGGTGGCAGTGTGTGTGGGCCCGATTATTCCTTCGGCATGCACTCCTGCTAGTACGTTTCTATAAGGAGTTGATTGCATGACGAAGATCTATGTTGGCAACCTGCCGTTTTCCGCTACCGATGCCGAAGTGCGTGAGCTGTTCGCAGCCCACGGCACCGTCGAGTCGGTCAGCATCATCACCGACCGTGACACGGGCCGCCCGCGCGGTTTCGGGTTCGTCGAGATGTCGCGCGCCGATGCGTCGCGCGCCATCCAGAACCTCAACGGCAAGGACCTCGGTGGTCGTCCGTTGCGTGTGAATGAGGCGCAGGAGCGCACCGGGGGTGGTGGTGGTGGGGGTGGTGGTGGTGGTGGTGGCGGCGGCGGCGGCGGTGGAAACCGCAGCGGCGGCGGCGCGCCGAAGCGCTGGTAAGCCAGTAGCAGGCAAGGGCCGGCCGTCAGTGCCTCAGCGGCATCGGCGTCCGGCCCTTTTCTTTTCAGTATTGATCCGCATCGGAGTTGTTCATGGGTAAGGGCGATCACAGAAGCAAGCGCGGCAAGATCTACCAGGGTTCCTACGGCAAGACGCGCCCGAAGGATCCGGCCAAGAAGAAGCGCGCCGCCGCCAAGAAGGCCGCTAAGCGCTGACGGCTGGCCGCTTGCGGGCCTTGACCTAGAGGCCCGCGAACGGCTGCTTGGCCGTTCCCCTTTCAGAAGCCTGGGTCTTGCGTCGCAGGCAGTCCTGTATGAGTTCGAGCGCGCAGCGCTCATTGGGCGGTAGCTCAATGTCGCTGGTTCGCAGCGCGGTGGTGCGATTCCCCCAGCGCACCACGTGGGCGCTGTAGCTTAGGCCGCCGCCGAATCCGGGCAGCATCAGCAGGCTCCCCGCCCCCACACGTCCCTCCTCGATCGCCTCACACAGCGCAATCGCCACCGTGGCCGCGGACATGTTCCCGTAGCGGTGGATATTCACGAACACCCGTTCCATCGGCACGTGAGTCTTGCGCGCCACGGCCTCGATGATGCGCAGGTTGGCCTGGTGCGGAACGACCAGATCGATGTCATCCGGCTTCAGATTCAATCGCGCGAGCGTGTCCTGGCAGGCGCCACTCATGCCGGCCACGGCCTTCTTGAAGATTTCCTGCCCCTCGAACTGCCAGCGCGTCACCCCGTAGAGCACGCCATGGTTGGCGTAGCGGCCGCCCATGCCTTGGACGCACAGGATGTCGCGGGACTCGCCGAAGCAGCCGAGTTTCTCGGCGAGCACGCCTTCCTCCTTGTCCGTGGCCTCAAGCACGACCGCCGCGGCGCCATCGCCGAACAGGACGGCCACGTCGCGGTCGGTCCAGTCCATGAATGGGGAGATCAGCTCGGCGCCAATCACGAGCGCCCGCCTCACGACCCCGGTGCGGATCAGCGCGTTGGCGATGGACAGGCCGTAGAGGAAGCTGGTGCAGGCGGTGTTGATGTCGAGCGCCGCCGCCGGCTGCGCGCCGATGCGGGCCTGGATTCCCGATGCCATGTTCGGCACCTGGTCATCGTGACTGCAGGTGCCAAAGACGATCAGGTCGATCGAGCTTCCCTCGACGCCCGCGGCGGCCAGGGCGCGCATGGACGCCACGTAGGCCAGTTCCTCCAGCCCGACGTGGGAGATGCGCCGCTCGCGGATGCCGGTACGGCTGACCACCCACTCATCGTCGGTGTCGAGGATGGTGGAGAGGTCCTGGTTGGTGAGAACCGCCGGTGGCAGGCACTTGCCCCAGCCTGTTATCGCCGCGTGTGTCACGGCATGCTCCGCTGTTGAGGGCGTGCCAAGAATAGCAGGCGGACGCTACAATCCACACTGTGTCGAACCCGACCGCCTATTCACGCTGGCGTCCGCATCCCTGGCATGGACTGGAGCCTGGGCCCGATGCGCCGCGCGTGGTCAACGCCTATATCGAGATCACCCCGTTCGACCTGATGAAGTACGAGGTCGACAAGGCGACCGGCTACCTGCGGGTGGACCGACCGCAGCGCACGTCCTCGCAACCGCCCTGCCTGTACGGCTTTGTCCCGCAGACCTACTGCGGCGAGCGCGTGCGGCGACTGACGCCAGGGTGCGAGCGCGGCGACGCTGATCCGCTGGATATCTGCGTGATCAGCGAGCGGCCGATCAACCATTCCGAGGTGCTACTGCGCGCGGTCGTCGTCGGCGGCCTGCAGATCATCGATCGTGGCGAGGCGGACGACAAGATCATCGCCGTGCTCGAGGGCGACTACGTCTGGGGTGACGCCACCGAGATCAACGAGTTGCCGCGGGCGCTTCTCGAGCGCATCGAGCACTACTTCTCGACCTACAAGCTGGTACCCAACGAACCGCCTAAGATCTCGATCACCGGCCGCTACGGCTACGCGCAGGCGGCCGCGGTGATCCGCGCCTCCATAGAGGACTACGGAGAGAACTTCACGCAGAGCCCCTGAAGCGGGTGCGGGTCTCTAGCGTCCGCTGGAATCGGGCGCGTAGTCGAAAGAGTCAAAGTACAGCCGCTCCGGGGACAGGCCCCGACCTGGAAAGCTCGCCCGGATCGCCTCGATCATCGCTGGCGGTCCGGCGGCGTAAACCTCGGCGTGGCAAAGCGAAGGATGGTCCGCTAGGACCGCGTCGTGCACCCAGCCAGTGCGGTGGTGGGCCGCCTCCGCCGCGCTGCCTTCCGAAAGCACCGCGGTGAAGCGCAGCCGCGGGTACTGCCGGGTCCACTCGAGTACCAGCGCCTCCTCGTACAGGTCGCGCACATGGCGCGCGCCCCAGTAGAGGTGGATGTCCCGCTGAATACCGGTCTCGAGCATGTGCCGCAGCATCGACTTGAGCGGCGCGAAGCCGGTACCGCCTGCGATCATGAGCACCGGCGCCGAGCCTTCTCGGTAGGTGAACTGTCCCAACGGGCCCTCGATCCTGAGTAGTGCGCTCTCCCGCAGCGCCGGGGTGGCTGAGTCGGAAGACCCGAAGAGCCGCCCGGTGAAGCCACCGCCGCTGACCCGTCGCACGTGGAGTTCCAGCAGTTCACTGTCATGCGGGGGGCTGGCGATGGAAAAACTGCGGCGGCGGCCGCCCTCCAGCAGCACGTCGAGGTACTGGCCGGGCTGGAACGGCAGGTGCTCAACGGCAGGCAGGCGCAGCCAGACCTGCATCACGTCGGGGGCGAGTGGGGTCAGGCGGGCGATGCGGCACGGCAGGGTCTTGATCTCCACATCGCCGATGTTGGCGATGAGCCGCGCCTCGACGGACACGTCCGCCTGCGCGCGCGCCTGGCACAGGAGGATGTAACCGCCGTCCTGCTCCGCCGCGGTGATGCCGAGCGGCCGGCCGGAAGGGTAGGCGACCGTTCCCGAGAGCAGCCGTGCGCGGCACGAACCGCAGTGCCCCGACTTGCAGCTGTGAGGCAGGTTGAGACCCGCGGCGAGGGCGGCCTCGAGTAGCGCCTGGCCGGTGGCGACCGGCAGCGTCCGGCCGTGCGGCTCGATGCGTACCTTGAATTCCTTGCTCAAGAGTTCTGCGCCTTTCGGGTGAACCGCGTTCGCTCACGGAGGGAGCGGATAGACTAGACGTCCACGCGCGCGAAGGCCAAGGAACTCCCATGTTCACCAATCCGCCCCAGGACGAGATCGAGAAACTCCTGCGTTCCGCCCGGATCATCGCCATGGTCGGCTTGTCGGCGGATGCCACGCGGCCGAGCAACCGCGTCGCCCGCGCGCTGCGGGGATTCGGCTACCGCGTGATCCCGGTCACGCCGACGCAGCCGAACATCCTGGGCGAGGCCTCCGTGCCGAGCCTCGCGGACCTGCCCGTGGTGCTCAAGTCCAGCGAGCGCGTGGACATCGTCGACGTGTTCCGCAAGTCTGAATTCGTCGCGGGCATCGTCGATGAGTGCGTACGCCTGAAGATGCCAGCGCTGTGGCTGCAGGAAGGCGTCATCGACCCAGCCGCGGCGGAGCGCGCCGCCCAGGCGGGCATCTTCACGGTGATGGATCGCTGCCTCTACAAGACGCGGGCGGCACTGCGCTGAGGCGCCGCCGGCGCGGCATTCGCGCCGGCGGGCTTTCACAGCTATGCTTATCGCCGATGCGCATCGATTTCACGAAGATGCACGGCGTCGGCAACGACTTCATCGTTTTTGACGCTCCGCCCGATCAATTCCTCCTCGAGCCCGGCCGGCTGCGCGCCCTCGCCGACCGCCGCAGGGGCATCGGCTTCGACCAGGCGCTGGTGCTCGCCGCGCCACGCCGCGCGGACAGCGCGCTCTTCTATCGCATCTTCAATGCCGACGGCGACGAGGTCGAACAGTGCGGCAATGGCGCGCGTTGCATCGCCGCGCTCCTGCACCACCGCGGACTCACCCGCGAGGGTGCCATCACGCTCGACAGCCCGGCGGGCCTCATCCACGCGCGCATCGAAGACGATGAGCGCGTATCGGTGAACATGGGCGTGCCGAACTTCGATCCCGGCTCGCTGCCCTTCGCGGCTGACGCCGCGGCGGACAGCTACCCGCTGGAGGTCGGCGGCCGCGTGCTCGAGATCGGCGTCGTCGCAATCGGCAACCCACACGCGGTGGTGACCGTGGACTCGGTCGAAACCGCGCCGGTGCCGACGCTGGGGCCGCTGATCGAGGCCCACCCGCGCTTTCCCAGGCGCGTGAACGCCGGATTCCTGGAACTGGTTTCGCGCGGCGAGGTGCGCCTGCGCGTCTACGAGCGCGGGGCGGGCGAGACGCTCAGCTGCGGCACCGGCGCCTGCGCGGCCGTCGCGGTGGCGCGCCGCCGCGGCTTGGTTGATCCGGGCGTGCGTGTAGGCGTGCGCGGCGGCGAGTTGCGGGTAAACTGGGGCGGACCCGGTGAGCCGATCTGGCTGAGCGGTCCGACTGAGATCTCCTTTGAAGGCCATGTCGAGGTTTAGAACACTATGACGACACGAGAGGCGCGCGGCGTTGCCGCGGTGGACACCGAAGAGGAATCCATTGCCGGTTACCTGCAACGCAACCCCGATTTCTTCGAGCGCCATCAAGCCGTGCTGGCGCGGCTGAAACTGCCGCACGCCCGCGGCGGCTCGACCATCTCCCTGGTCGAGCGACAGATCGAGGTGCTGCGCGAGAAGCTCGCGGGGCTGGAGAATAAGCTCACGGATCTTGTGAGCGTCGCCCGCGCGAACGATGCGCTGGCCGAGCGGCTGCACCGCTTCACCCGCCGCCTGCTGGGCGCGGTGCCCCGCAACGAGGCGATAGCGCGCATCGAGGCGGGCCTGCGCGAGGACTTCGACGCCTTTCACGCGGCCCTTGTGCTGGTGGGCGCCGAGCCCGACCCGAGTCTGCCGCTCTTCGTGCGCACCGTCGCCCTGGGTGATCCGCAACTGAAGTCCTTTGAGTCCCTGTTCGCCAGCGGCAAGCCGCGGTGCGGGCAGGCACGGGACTCGCAGCGCGAATTCCTCTTCGGCCCGGAAGGCATGGAGATGGGTTCCGTCGCCCTGGTGCCACTGGGAGAGAAAGGTTCGATCGGTCTGCTGGCCCTGGGGAGCGCCGACCGTGACCGCTTCCACCCGGGCATGAGCACCGAGTTCCTGTCGCGCCTCTCGGAGCTGATGGCTGACTCCCTCAGCCGCGCCCCGGCGAGCTGAGACGCGGCGAACCGCCGCCCATGACTCCCGCGGCGCTCGAGTGGGTAGCGCGCTTCCGGCGCCACATGAGCTCGGAGCGGCGGCTCTCCGCGCACACCGACATGGCCTACGCCCGTGACCTCGCGGCGCTGGTGAAGTACTGCGATCGCGCCGGGCTGACCGAGTGGAGCGCACTCGACACCCAGCACGTGCGGCGTTTCGCGGCCCACTCGCACGCGGGCGGCCTTGCCGCCCGCAGCATCCAGCGGCGCCTGTCCGCGGTGCGTGGCTTCTACCGGTTTCTGATGCGCGAAAGCCTCGACGGCACCCCTGGCCGGCGTGCCCCGGCGAGCGGTCTCAATCCGGCCCATGACGTGCGCGCGCCCAAGGCGCGCCGGGCGCTGCCGCAGACCTTGGACGCCGACCAGATGGCGCGCCTGCTGGACATTCCCGCCGGCGACGTTCTCACGGTGCGGGACCGGGCGATCATGGAGTTGCTCTACTCCTCGGGGCTGCGCCTGGCTGAGCTGGTGGGTCTTGAAACCGCGAGTGTCGACCTCAGGGACCGGATGGTGCGGGTACTGGGCAAGGGCAAGAAGAGCCGCCTAGTCCCGGTGGGCCGCATCGCGGTGAAGGCGCTCCAGGGCTGGCTTAAGGCGCGCCCGGAGCTTGCCAAGCCGGACGAGACGGCGATGTTCGTCGGGCGAAACGGGCGGCGCCTCGGGCCGCGCGCGGTGCAGTCGCGGGTGGACTACTGGGCGCGGCGCCAGGGCCTGAGCATGCACGTCCACCCGCATCTTTTCCGGCACTCCTTCGCCTCCCACCTGCTGGAGTCCAGTGGGGAGCTGCGCGGGGTGCAGGAGCTGCTGGGCCACGCCGACATCTCGACCACCCAGATCTATACCCACCTTGATTTCCAGCACCTCGCCCGTATCTACGACGCTACCCACCCGCGCGCCCGCCGCAAGGCTAGGCCAGGGTAGGACTTTCCGGGAGCGGCGCCACTGGCCGCCGGGCACCGGTGCGATGGCCAGACCTTGGGTATTCCATGACCGAACACACAGGCTTCAATCCTCATGGCACCACCATCCTGGGCGTGCGCCGCGGCGGCGCGGTCGCCATAGGCGGTGATGGCCAGGTGACTCTCGGCAACAGCGTGATGAAGGGCAATGCCCGCAAAGTGCGGCGCCTGGCCAACGACAAGGTGATCGCAGGCTTCGCCGGCGGCACCGCCGACGCGTTCACGCTCTTCGAGCGCTTCGAGGGCAAGCTCGAGAAGTACGGCAACCTCACGCGCGCGGCCATCGAGCTCGCCAAGGACTGGCGCTCCGACCGCTACCTGCGACGCCTTGAGGCGCTGCTGCTGGTCGGGGACCCGGAAAACCTCTTCATCATCTCCGGCAACGGGGACGTGATTGAGCCCGACCACGACGTCGCGGCCATCGGCTCCGGCGGCCAGTTCGCGCTCGCGGCCGGGCGCGCGCTCGTGGACGGCTCGGACCTTGATGCGCGCTCGATCGTCGAGCGCTCGCTCAACATCGCCGCCGACATCTGCATCTACACCAACCGTAACCTGGTCATCGAGGAACTCAAGGCCCAGGGCGCACAGGGCTAACCATGTCATCGCTAACTCCCCGCGAGATCGTCCAGGAACTTGACAAGCACATCGTCGGTCAGCAGGCGGCTAAGCGCGCCGTGGCCATCGCGCTGCGCAACCGCTGGCGCCGCATGCAGGTGAGCGATCCGCTGCGCCAGGAAATAACCCCGAAGAACATCCTCATGATCGGTCCGACGGGGGTCGGCAAGACCGAGATCGCGCGCCGCCTGGCGAAGCTCGCCAACGCGCCGTTCGTGAAGGTGGAGGCCACCAAGTTCACCGAGGTCGGCTATGTCGGGCGCGACGTCGAGTCGATCGTCAAGGAACTCGCTGACGTCGCGGTCAAGATGACCCGCGAGCAGGAGATGGCGAAGGTGCGCGAGCGCGCGCTCGATGCCGCCGAGGATCGCGTCCTGGACACGCTCCTACCCAAGCCGCGCATGATGGGCTTCTCCACCGACGAGCCCGCGACGGCGCGGGACGGGGAGACGCGCCAGAAATTCCGCAAGATGCTGCGCGAGCATGAGCTGGACGACCGTGAGGTCGAGATTGAGCTGCGCGCGATGCCCGCGGGAGTGGAGATCATGGCCCCTCCGGGGATGGAGGAGATGCAGCAGCAGCTACAGTCGATGTTCCAGAACCTGAGCGGCAATCGCACGCGCACGCGCAAGGTCAAGGTCGCCGAGGCGCTCAAGCTGCTCACCGACGAGGAAGCGGGCAAGCTCATCAACGAGGACGAACTCAAGGCACAGGCACTCGCCAACGCCGAGCAGAACGGGATCGTTTTCATCTACGAGATCGACAAGGTCACGCGCCGCGGGGAGACCATGGGCGCGGATGTCTCGCGCGAGGGCGTGCAGCGCGACTTGCTGCCGTTGATCGAGGGCTCGACGGTCGTCACCAAGTACGGGACCATGAAGACCGACCACGTACTGTTCATCGCCTCCGGCGCCTTCAGCCTGTCCAAGCCCTCGGACCTGATCCCCGAGCTGCAGGGGCGCCTGCCGATCCGCGTCGAGCTGAGCTCACTGGCGGTCGGTGACTTCGTGCGCATCCTCACGGAACCCGATGCCTCCCTTACGGCGCAGTACCACGCGCTGATGGCCACCGAGGGTGTGCAGGTTGAGTTCGCCGCCGACGGCGTGCGCCGCATCGCGGAAATCGCCTTCCACGTCAACGAGCGCACCGAGAACATCGGCGCCCGGCGCCTGCACACCGTGATGGAACGCCTGCTGGAGACCGTCTCGTATGAGGCGACGGAGGATGGCGCCGTGTCCAATGGCCAAGCCTCGGTCACGATCGATGCGCGGTACGTCGATGATCACCTGGGCGCCCTGGTCAAGGACGAGGACCTGAGCCGTTACATCCTGTAGCGGCCCCCGGGTCAGGCGCGCAGCACGTGCGCCGGGGTGATGTCGGCGAGGGTCGGCGTGCCCGCCTGGCGCATGATCATTGTGAGCTCAGTGTTCAGGATGTCGATTACGCGCTCCACGCCGGACTGGCCGAAAGTGGCGACACCCCAAACCTGCGGTCGGCCTAAGCCGACCGCGGTTGCACCGAGCGCCAGTGCCTTGAATACGTCGGTCCCGCGACGGATACCGCCGTCGACGAACACTGGGACCTTGCCCCGTGCCGCGGTCACGATTTCGGGCAAACAGTCGATGCTCGGGCGTAGGGTCTCCTCGTTGCGACCGCCGTGGTTTGACACCACGATGCCGTCCGCGCCGTGCTCGACCGCGATGGCGGCGTCTTCGCCAGTGACTATGCCCTTCAGAAACAGTTTGGCCTTAACAAGCTTGCGTACCCGGTCGAGATAAGCAACGGTCAGATCGGGCGGTTCTATCCCCGTCACGCGCGACACATCGAGGCCAGCGAACATGGGGTCGCGCAGCCAAGTGTCATGCGAGTCATCCTTGTGGCACGCAGAGCAGTGACGCGCGTCAATCTGCATGGCTCGTTTGAGCGTCTCATTGTTGCGCGGTCGGCCAGCTGCATCGACCGTAAGCACAATGGCGGTGGCGCCGAACTTCTCGGCCCGCATCACGATCTCCTCAGTCACCCTCCAGTCGTCGGTTGGGTAGAGCTGTTGCCACAAAGGCGCCCCTCGCGCCTGCATCACGGCCTCGGGCGAAGTAGACGATGCTGTTGACAGCATCATCTGCGTCGAACGTGTCGAGGCTGCGCGTGCGACGGCGAGTTCACCCTCGGGATGGAATGCGCGCATGCCACCCACCGCTGATAGATATATCGGACTCGGCCAGCGAGTACCCAATATCGCGCGCGAAGTATCGAGATGACGAAGATCCGCGAAGCGACGCGAGCGGATTTGGTAGTGTCCGAACGCCTCGTGATTTCGTGCCACGGTGAGATCGTCGTCCACTCCGGTGGCGAGGTAGCCCCAGTGCGCTGGCGGCAGGGCGACGCGCGCCAGCGGCTCGAAGGCCATGACATCCAGCACCTGGTCGGCCGAGGTGACCGGCGGCGGGGTACGCGCGAACAGCTGGGATGGCGGCGCGGTTTCGTCGGCGCGGACGCTCGACAGCAGCGCGGATGCCGCACCGAGGCCGCCGATGAAGGTGCGGCGCGTGAGCGCGGCACGTCTTTTGAAATCCATAGCTTCCCCTGACCGATTGTGATTATTGCAACCCGGGCAACCAAGACTCAGATCCTGAACCGCTCCTTCAGCTCCCCGGCCATGCGTCGGCTGACCGGTAGCGGCGCCTCGACGCCGCGCAGGTATACGAGGTACTGGCCGTCCGCGCGGCGCTCGATGCGCTCCAGGTGGCGCACCGCGACCAGCGCGTTGCGGTGGATGCGCACGAATTCGGCCGGGAACTCGCTTTCCAGCAGGCGCAGCGAGTCCTCGATCAGGTCCTCCCCCCGGGCATGGCGCACCGTGGTGTATTTCTGGTCGGCGAGGAAGTAGTGCACCTCCTCGAGCCGGATGAGCTTGAGGCCGTCGCGGTGCCGGGCGGCGATATGACTGCGCTTCGACGCGCCGCTGCCGGCGGCCAGACTCTGCAACTGGGCGCGGGTCAGGCGCCCGGCGCGGGCGAGGGACGCGCTCAGTTGCTCCTTACGCACTGGCTTGAGCAGGTAGCCCACGGCGTGCGCCTGGAAAGCATCAACCGCGTACTCATCGAACGCGGTGGTGAAGATGACCGCCGGGGGTTGTTCGAGCACGTTCAGATGACGGGCGGCCTCCAGGCCGTCCATTCCAGGCATGCGCACATCGATCAGCACCACATCCGGGGACAGCTCGTGCGTGAGATCCAGCGCCTGGTGGCCGTTGATGGCCTCGCCCACGACCTCGACGGCCTCGATCTCGGCGAGGAGGCTGCGCAGGCGCTCGCGGGCCGGAGGCTCGTCATCGACGACCAGCACCTTGAGTCGCGCGGGCGCGAGCACGGGTGTCATGCCGCGGGCGCCTGCGCGCCGCGTTCGATGAGCGGGAAGCGCAGCGTGACGATGTACTCCGAGTCGAAGCGCCCGGATTTCATCAGTGCGTGCTCGCCGTACATCAGGCTCAGCCGCTCGCGGATGTTCGCGAGCGCCAGGCGGTTGCCCTCGCGCATCCCGGGGGAGGGGTCCAGGGGGTTGCGCACCACAATCGTCACCAGGCCTGCGTTCACCTCGCCAGTGATCGTTACCGTGCCGCCCTCGGCGCGCGGCTCGATGCCGTGGTAGATCGCGTTCTCAAGCAGCGGTTGGATCACCAGGTGCGGCACCAGCGCGTTGGCGGGTAGCGCGTCGGTCTTCCAGTCGACCGCCAGGCGCGATCCCAGGCGCAGCTGCTCCATGCGCTGATAAGTGCGGGCGACCGACAACTCCTCGGCCAGCGTGATCGTGTCGTGCTTGTCGCTGAGCGTCGCGCGGAACAGGTCGGCCAGGTCCTGCACGGCTTCCTCCGCGCGCCGCGGGTCGCTGCGCGTGAGCGCGGCGATCGTGTTCATGCTGTTGAACAGGAAGTGCGGGCGGATGCGCGCCTGCAGGGCATGCACGCGGGCGGTCGCGCGCAGCTCCACGCTGCGTCGCCACTGATGTGAGACGTAGAAGTACCGTAGGGCCAGCCCGGTGACGATCAGGCCGATCCATACACTGCGGACCCCGAAATGATAGGGATCCGCCGGGAACAGGCCGAGTCCGCCGGATTCAGCGACCATCCGCGTGTGGCCGACGAGGTAGACGCACAGGCAGATGCCAGCCACGACCGCGCTGATCAGGCCGAGCACCGCTGCGGATCCGGCCGCGACCGTCAGGCGCCGTAGCCGGGTCCGCAGCAGGCACAGCAGCGCCGCTCCGGTGAGGCCGATCCACAGGAGGAACAGCGAGGTGCGCACCAGGTCGGTCCAGAAGTCCACGATCTCGCTCTGGCGCGCGAGGGTCAGCACGATCGCGGTGAGCTCGGCGATCAGCACGATCGCAAGCGTCGCGCGAGAGGTGCAGAAGTCCGGCAGGTAGAACGCGGTCTCGCGGCCGGCGGCGGTCTTCATGCGTCGGGTTTGGCCGCGGCTGCCATGATGTTGGTGCCCTCGAAGAGCTCGGACTTGAGGCGGTAGGTCGCGGAGATATCCTCGTCACCGAAGCCGCGCGCGATCAGCTCGGCGTATTCACCCAGCATGCGCTCCACCACCGGGAGCGCGACGCCGAAGCGCGCCGCCATGTCGTGGCAGATGCCCAGGTCCTTCGCGTGCAGGCGCACCCGGAAGCCGGCCGGGTACGCCTCGCGAACCATGTTCGGCGCGCGATGAACGAAGTACCAGCTGGAGCCGGCGCCCTTGCCGAGGGTATCGATGAGCTTGTCCAGCGGCAGGCCCTGGGCGTGCGCGAAGGCCATCGCCTCGGATACCGCCTCGATGATGCCCGCGCACATGATCTGGTTGGTGGCCTTGGCGGCCTGCCCGCTGCCGGTCGCGCCGAACAGGGTGATCGCCTTGCCGAGCGCCCGCAGCACCGGCAGCGCGCGCTCGAACGCGGCCGGGTCGCCGCCGGCCATGATGGCGAGCGTGGCATCGCGCGCGCCCTCGGTCCCGCCGCTAACCGGGCAGTCGAGGAATGCGACGCCAGCGGGTTCCAGCAGGAGGCCGGCCTCGCGCGCCGTGTCGGCGCCGATGGTCGAGCAGTCCATCATCAGCGCGCCGCGCTTAAGTCCCGGAGCCAATCCCCGCGCGACCGCGAGCACATCGGCATCCGCGGAGACGCAGGAGACAACCGCATCGACATCGGCGGCGAGCTTGGCGAGCTTGGTATGGGCGGTGACGCCGGTTTCGGCGGCGAGCGCGCGTGCCTTGTCCGCGCCGCGGTTGTAGACGCCAGCAAGCATTCCCGCGCGGTGAAGATTGCGGGCCATGTGCATGCCCATGGCGCCGAGCCCGACAAAACCTACGCGCATGTGATGAGTGCCTCGTGCGGCGGTTCGAGGTTGCCGCCGGGGTCACTATAGTGCGTCAGCGGGACGCGCGGAATCGCAACAGGCCGCGGCGCGGCGCGGCGTTACCGGGAAGTCGCGTCGGCCGGATTCACCTTCGGCTCGGGAATCGGCTGCGGTTCGGGAATCGGCGCGTTGGGGTCGAAGCTCGGCACGCTGCCGCAGCGGTCCTGCACATCCTTGCGCGCGACGTTGCGGTAGGCATCGGCATCCGCGTCCGACAGGTATTCGCGCTCGCCGTTCTTGCTTTCCTTGTACACGCGGCGAGATTCGATCGCCTTCATGTAGCGATCCTTGGCCGCCTTGCACTGCGCATCTCGTGTCTTGGTCACGTCCTGCTGCACGGCGCGCGTGTTCGCCTCATCGGCCAGGGATTCGGGGGTGCGGTTGACCGCCTGGAAACGCGGCTGGCTCATCGTCTCCGAGCCAGGGTGCGCCTTGCTCGTCTTGATGACCTGCGAACCGGGGACCCACTGATCGCTGTAGTGCGGCTCGCCGTGTTCGTCCACCCAGCGATAGACGTCCGCCTGGGCGACGCTCAGCGCGCCAGCGAGTAACAGGGCTCCGAAGAGTACGAATCGCGACATAAGGGGCCTCCCCGGGGCGAAGTATCACCGCTAACGGCTGGGCCGGCCTTTGAACTCCGTCACACCCGCCGCAAGCGATCTCCGCCTGAGGTCACGATACAAAGAACCCCCGCCGGTAGCCACTCGAGCCGATAACCGGGGGGGGGGGCCGCGCGGGCCCCCAGGCGCGATAAACTAGGCTTTCACCCCCCCCGCCGGCATCTCAGCGCCGCCGTGGGCACGACCGGGAGGTCAGGACCATGGACTCGTTCCGAATCGATGAAATCGCCCGCCGGCTACTCGAGCGGGTGCCCCCGGGACTGCGCAGCATGCGGCAGGACCTGGAGACGAATTTTCGCGCGGTGTTGCGTGAGCGCCTGAGCCGGCTGGACCTGGTGAGTCGCGACGAGTTTGAGGCGCAAACGCGAGTCTTGGAGCGCACCCGCTCGCGCCTCGAGGCGCTCGAGGCGCGTCTTACCGAACTCGAGGGCGGTGCTGGCAAGCCGGCGTCATCCGGCGCACCCGCGCCCTGAAGGCCGCGCGACAGCGTTACTGGGAAATCTGCACCATGTGATCGACGGCCTGCTTCACCAGGTCGTCGGAGACATCCGTGCGGCCACCCTTGGGAGGCATCATCCCCGCCTTGCCCTGGAAGCCATTGAGCGCGTGCTGATAAAGCGTCGCCTTGCCTTGGGCGATGCGCGCGGCCCACGCGGCTTTGTCACCGGCCTTGGGCGCGCCGGCGATGCCCTGGCCGTGGCAGGCGCTGCAGGCCTGCTCGAATAACTGGGTCCCGGTGCCGGGCATGCCCGGGGCTGCGGAACCGGCCGCCGGTCCCGCGACCTTGATCGCAAGCGCGCTGTTGTCCTGTCCGGCAATCGCTTCCTGCGCGGGCAGGGCCAGCCGGGCTGACACATTCTTGGTGTAGTCAGCCTCCGCCATGACCTGTTTGTCCTGGGTATGGCTGGCGACGACGCGGGCGAAGGCGAAGATACCGATTGCGATCGCCATCAGTAGACCGAGGACGAGGCTGAAAACGTTGAAGAAATGGGTATCTTGCTTGCTCACGATGTCATCCGCTCAGGTGCCGATTCGGCGCCGCAGTATAGCCGCGGGGCGGGCCGCCCGCTAACCGCGGATGGCGCCGTGGCAGCCTGTCGCGCTCATGCTCGCGGGGCGCGGGCTTCGCGTGGTGGAGCGGCCGGGGAGCTATCCGTCGTCCCCGGCATTCACCGCCCAACGCGCATCAGTGGATGGATGGGTCCAGCATGCGTAGCGCCTGGGCGTTGTTCGGCTGGCCTGTGGCGCGGATGTCAGCCTGGGAGTACGTCTGCCCGGCCGCCGGGCACGGCTGCTTGAGGCGGGATGCTTCGGCCGGCGCGCAGACCCCATTGACCGGGGCGTTGGCGGCGGCAACCGCCGAACTGTTTAAGGTCGGGGCGCCGGCGCAGGCTGACAGGAGCGCGCAGGCGGCTGTGCAGATCAGGACGGTTCTTGGCACGGGCGTTCTCCACCGCATCGCTGGAACTTGTTTTAAGACGCGCCTTGGATTAGACGCCCAAACTCGCACGCGGTTCCAGACAAATACGGCCAGATAACGTCTTGAACTTAGACATAGCCGTTGGATGGACGGCGTCGAGCGGCCGCGCGTATCATCGCCGGCCGAAACGCGCCCGTAGCTCAGTTGGATAGAGTGGCAGCCTCCGAAGCTGCAGGTCGCTGGTTCGAATCCAGTCGGGCGCGCCATCAAGATCATAAGGGTCACTCGGGAACGCACTCTTCGTGACTAGCGTCGTAGTCACGGATTCGCCCTGTAACCGGGCATGTGACCCACCCATGAACTAAGCACCCACCTGAGCAGCAGAAGACCCGTGCGCCGTCGCTGTGAATCCGTCCGGGCGTGTGAGCCGCGACGGTGGACGTGGCGGGGCGCCCAGACCTCCCCCGCCGCCCGGATTTGCGGACTTTTTGTTAGACCGCCCACACCGGCGCGCCGTTCAACGCGGGCAGGATTTCAACCGGCGACCTTCGGGGTTATGAGGCCCGGCGCGGGGTATTGGGATTCTTCCAGTCAGTCACTTGCAGCGTTTGCGCCCGTGACCCCGGCTATTCACGTAAGTCGGCAAGCAACTCGTTATGGCGAACTCGCCAGGATCGTGTCGAAGCGCGGTTGGGTGTGTCGTGGGGTGCAGTCGCGAATCAAAGTTTCTCGATCTTGCCCACCCGAACGCTTTTGACGAGCCAATGTCCGTGCAGCCGCGCGAGCTTCATGTCGGAGAAGGAGTGGGCGCCGACCGTCTTGTTGTCCACGTCCATCCACAGGCACTCGAAGTAGAGCGACGCTTGGTCGCCCGCGACCTGCGCGTGCATGCGCATCGCGGGCGTGTAACCGATCCAGTGATGCTCGGGGCGGAACGGGCCGCTGACGTCCGACCAGTAGCGGCGCACCTCAGCCTTGCCGCTGTAGACCGTGTCGTCGTGCGCGGTGTCGGTGAGCACCGCATCGTCGGCGTAGATGCTCATCATGAGATCCAGGTTCTTCTCCGGCAGCACGCTCCCGGCGGTGTGGAACGTCACCTCGACGTTGCGCACGACGAGGATGTCCGCCGGCGGGCCGCGATCGCCCTGCGATCCGGCGAGCGCTGGCATGACGAGCAGGAGACCAAGGACGAGGAAGGGACTTTTCATGGGTCTTATTCTCCACGGGGGCGCGCGCCTTCGAGGCTTGAGGCGCCGCACAGGCTAAACCCGCGCCGCGGCCGCTGACAAGGGAGTTACCGCGATTTCGGCTTGACCGGAAATGCCGGTGCTGGCGCTTTAATTCTCAAGCGCCCTCGCATGAATGTCGCGATCGGGGACGAACCCGGTGCGTGGGCTCCACGCTCCGCGCGAAATGCCTGAATGGGTAACAGCCACGGGGTTCGGAAGCCCGTCAGTCGACGATGGCGCGCGCATCGAAAAGCAGTCCGAACGTCAGCGCACCGGCGGCGCTCACTATCGCCGTGAGCATAAAGGCCGCCGAGTAGGTGCCGGTGACGTCGACGAGCCAGCCGGTCACGGCCACGCCGACGATCCCGGGAATTTGCGCGAAGGTATTGCCGAATCCAAACAGCACGGCGCCATGGTGGGGAGCGACGTCGAGGTAGCTCGGCATGTACCCCGCCGCCGCACACGCGAGTGCGCCGGTCGCTCCGCACAGGAGCACCAGCGCCGCGACGGGTGAATGCGCCTGCTGCAGCGCGAGCAGGAAGCCAGCGGACAAGATGAGGCCGGCGCAGACCATGCGCTTGCGGGTAGTCGTCAGGGCGACGCCGCGCCGGGTCATTAGGTCCGCCACCGCCCCGGCCAGATTGTAGACCGCGAACATCGAAAGCCACGGCGCCGCCGAGAACAGGCCCGAGTGCGCGATGCTCAGCCCATGCACATCGCGGAAGTAACTGGGCAGCCACGACAGCAGCACGTACTGACTCCAGTTGAACGCGACATGTCCTGCGACGATACCCGCCACTGGCGCCCGTAGTAACAGCCGACGCAATGGTACGCGTTCGACCAGGTCGCTCGGCGACCGCGCCGCCTGTAGTAGCGCGCGTTCCTGCGTTCCGATACGCGGGTCGCCGCCCGGGTCGTTCTCGACCTGCTGAAACCAAAGAATCAACCACAAGAGCCCAGCCGTCCCGAAGACATAGAAGGGCATGGCCCAACCGTAACGCTGTACCAGCCAGCCGCTGCCCATGAGCCCGATCAACGAGCCGATTGGAACGCCACTCGACATAAAAGCCACTGCGCGCCCACGTTCCGTTTTGGGCACCCAGCGGCCGAACAGCTCGTAGACCCCGGGGAACAGTCCGGCCTCGCCCACCCCCATGCCGATGCGCGCCGCGATCAGCACTGCCATCGACGATATCGCGGCGGGTGGTGTCAGCAGCGTGAAGATTGACCAGCCGAGGACGGAGTATCCGACCACGCGTTTGCCGCCGAAGCGAACCGCCAGCAGGCCAGCCAAGAACATGAACAGCAGGTAGCCGACGAAGAACGCGGAGAGAACGACACCCTTCTGCGTCTGGGACCAGCCGAAGTGCTCCTTCATCGCGAGTGCCGCAACCGAGATGTTCACCCGGTCGGTATAGGCGATGATGCAGCCAACGAAGGTAAGCGCGACGACGACGTGTCGCCGTGGCCAGCGAGCGATCAGGGCGATCGCGCTCACGCGAGCGCGCGCCGCACCGCCAATGGTGCCGTTCTCACCTTCTCCCCCGCAGATGACCGGCTGCCAGCTTGCGCCGCCACGGGTGGCGGGACAAGCGGTCCGCTGCCGCCGGGCCACCGATCGCCGGGCTCACTGTCGCGTGCGCTTTCGCCACTCTTACGACGCGTTCCGATCGCCGTGGCGGGTCAGCGACCGTGTAGCCGACGATCTCACGGCGCATGCAGCGATGCCAATACGCACCGGCGGCGCAATGGTCGCTGTCGTGCCCGAAGCCGCCGCTCGTCAACGTCCCGTATTTGCTCCGATCGCATCCTTGTTCGGCGTCGCGCTCGGCGGCGGCGTTGGAGCCTTTTGGTCTACCAAGACGAACATCGCGAAGGTCCATGTCATCGCCGCCGTCCACCCGGCGAGGATGTCCGACGGATAGTGAACCCCTAAATAAACCCGTGAGGTTCCGACCAGCGATATGAAAATCCCGCTGACCGCCGACACGGGCCAACGCCAGCGTGTTCTCCAAAACAGAATGATCAGAGCCAAACCCAAGGTCGCGGAGGCCATCGCATGGCCGCTTGGAAAACTGTACGTGGACTCCGGCGTGATCGAGAGCCACAGATCCGGGCGCAGGCGCGCGAAATGATTTTTCGCGACGATATTCAAGGTCGCCGACCCCACGACAGCGAGGCCGAAGAACAAGCCGTCGCGAAACCGTCTGCTCGCGACGAGGACAATCAGGATGATCGCGTCGAGCGGCACTACCCCCCAGAGGTAGCCCAGACGGCTCGTTATCACGAAGAAGTGATTCAGTGTCGGCGTTGCCAGCCCATGCAGCAAGTTCAGTATCGGACCATCGAACCAGAACGCTTTCTTTTCGTGGAGTTCACCGACCAGACCAGCGAATCCCCACAGCGGCAGTAGCAGACAGAAGAACCAAAGTATCAATCGCCACACGTGCATGCGCAGAAAGCGCAGGCCGTAGACCACCGCGTGTCCCACGATGCGGACCGCGCCGAATCCCCGAGATGTCAAAGCCGCTAGGTCCAAATTAGACTCGTCTTAGTGCCGGTCCATCGCGCGCCTCTCGCGACGATTAGTTTGACCATGGTGTCCCGTGTTGGTGTGACGCTCAACGTGAGGCCACGCACGGCGGCGAAGTTACCTTAAATCAATGTGCTCACGCCAGCGACGGGCAATCGACGATAGGGCCGGAGGAATAGATCGCGATCGTGGGACTCTGGTGTCGTCGCTGGCCGCAGCCGTCTTCATCAGTAACATGGACCTTGTCGCCAGCTGATGGGTGGCTTCGAGCTTCATCGCCGCGCTACTTCCGGCACAGCGGATGCCGGCTCGCAATCAGGGCCGGTCATCAGCTACCGCATTATGCGCTCATCAAGAAACTGAAAGGACATCGTCTTCCCAAAGTGATCGCGCCATATACAACATGTTGTGCCCATCGTCGTTTGACTGGCCGACAGGTGGGTGGATTTTAAGCGCATGCGGCTTGTGTTGGCGTACAAGTTCGGCCGCGAGGGCGATGCCTGGGGAGGTGGCGTAGTCGTTGGCGGCGTAAACAAGCATCACAGGGACAGCGGTCGAACGAACGGCGGCGAGGAGACGCTCCCGCGGCTCGGGCGAGCGTTGCCAGGAATTAGCGGCCGCCGCGAACGCGACTGCCGCCCGCAGCATGGACCGCCGCCCGGCGGCGAGCAATGCGAGGTTGCCGCCAAAACTCTGACCGGCGACGGCCGCCAGCACATCGTCAAGTTGCTCAGTATTCAGCAGTAGGTCTTGCAAGTGCTGCCGAGATTCCTTCCCTCTGGCGGCCTCCTCGCGCTGTAGGAGATCTTGCAAGAAAGGCGCTTGGTCTGCCGAAAGCCCCTGGCCGCGGCGAAACAGATACAGCAAGGCATAACCATGTTTCGGGAAAATCGGCGCTAGGCGTTCGGCCGCTTCCGTTATGGGCATTCCGGCTGTATGCGCGCCATCGGCGCCGCCAGAGCCGTGGTTGAATAGCACGACCGGAAAGGGACCGGAAGCCGCGGGTTTCCACAGATAGGCTTTGAGGTGAAGGTCGCCGCTGGGGATATCTACGGTCTGCGGAGCGGTTGCAGGGGACGGCTGAGCGACGGACACACCAGCCAGCAACAGCGCGAATAGATAGCACAAGGCGGCTCGCATGGTTCCAGAATTCCTAAGAGCTTCGGTCGGCGCACCAGAGATTAGAGGGTAGCCACTTCATGCCCCGCGATGGCGCAGGGCTATTCGCGTCTTGAAAGACGACTGACATTCGCGCGCTACCTGCACGATCGTTTCGGTGCGCCTCACGCCACAGTTGTGGTCCCGTACTGTAATCACAGTGCCCGCTGTATGTTTACGGCTGATGTTTCATTGCCCGTCCTGTTTCCGAAGGAGGCGCGGACGCCGTCACGTCCTTTCGTCCACCCGCTTCTGTCCCAACACCGCTGCGACCGCCATATCGGCGGTGACATTCAACAATGTACTGAAGCGATCCGTGATTGGCGCCACCGCAAGTGTGACGGCCACCCCTTCAAGCGGCAGCCCCACGGCGGTGAACAATGGGGCGATCACGATGAAACCGCCGCTCGGAATGCCGGGTACTGTCGGGTTCATCAGCACCACATAAGCGGCGATTAGGATGATCTGCGCTGGACTAAGATGAATACCATAGAGTGTCGCGACAAAAAGCGCGATGATCGGAAATGAAATCGCGGAGGCGGGCTTGAATGTCGATACGGCGAGCGCGAGCACAAAGCCGATCACATCTTCGCGCAGCGCCCACTGCTCGCGCGCGCCTTCGATCATCGCCGGAAGCGACGCGAGTGACGATGACGTGCTCAACGCGGTCAACTGCGCGGGCGATGCGCCACTGAAGAAGCGCGGTAAAGACAAACGGCCGACAACAACGGCCAGCGCGCAAAGCGCGAGCGTCCCGATAAGCAAGCTGATTGAGACAACACTGATGTAGAAGCTGAGCGCGCCGAACGCGATGCGACCGAGTTTCGCGCCAACGACGGCAGTGAGAGCGAAAACCCCAAGTGGGGCGAGTTTCAGCACCGCCTGGATCAGGATAAGCATGATGTCGCGCAATGTGTGGCAAAACGCGATAACGCGCGCCTGAATGTCAGCGGTAGCGGCCAAAGTCGCAAAGCCGAACATGAGTGCGAACACAACCAGCGGCAGCATCGTGCCGTCTGCCGCTGCTCTGATTGGGTTGGTCGGAATGAGGTTCTTGAACCAGCCGGTGACGCTAGCGTCGCCGGCCGGTAAGGGTGTCGCGGCAACTGAGGCGCGGAGGGCGACCGTCGCCGACGGTTCGAGATGCAAATGGCCGAAGATGAGCGGGCTCACCAAAGCCGAAATGACCGCGAACATCGTCACCATGCCGAGAAACAGCGCGCCCGTGTAAAGCCCTAAGTTACCCACGGCGCGCCCACTGCGCGCGCCTGCGACGGCCGCGATCAAGAGCGGCACTATGAGCGGAATCACGGTCATGCGGATCGCGTTCATCCACATCGTGCCGATCACATCGAGCGCGGTGATGATGCCGGAGGCGACGGGCGAATGCGGCCAGGTGCGCAGTAGCACGCCGAAGGCAAGGCCGAGGATGAGGCTGACAATGACGGCTGCTGGAAGCCAATCGCCGGCGGTGCGCGCCTTTGGCGGGTATGGCGCGGTTGGTCTTTGTTTGGTCGTCAACCTAAATGCCCTCATGCGAAGCTTATAGGCTGTTCGGGGAAATGCCTACCTCTCGAGGTTGGGCCTCTGAGTGCCGGACGTACAGTGATAGCAGGCGAACCGCGCCGTCGAACGGCAGTCTCGTACCGGCGATGTCATACCTAACTCACTCTTAAATGTTGCCGGCTGTGATTCCCGAGGCTCGCCTGCGCACCGCTGGATGATTCTCCGCGAAACCGGCGAAACCCTGGAAGGACAGCGGGACCGCGTGGCGGTTGGTGACCAGGCGGCAACCTCTGAGGATGAAGTTGATCCCGGCGGCCCGCTAGACCTGGCCCTCTTCCTCGATGGTGGGCTCGGGCAGGTCCGGCCAGACGGCATCATCGAGGTATTGTCTCGCCCGGGCCGACCACGCCGCGCTGCGGACCATTCAGGTCCAGGGTATAGACGCTAGCGCTGCCTCAGTCCTCGCAAGGCCATGGCGGGCCATCAGGGATGATGCTCCGCCGCGGTCAGATCGTTGATCAGCTCGATCAGCTTCGCCTCGCCACCAGCCATGGTGATGTCGGTCGTGTACTTGCCATTCACGATGACGAACGGTACGCCCTGGATCTGGTAGCGCTGCGTGATCTCCGTCGCGCGTTGCAGATTGGTGCTCACTGAGAACGAGTTGTACGCCTTTGTGAAGTCATCGGTGCTGACGCCATTGCTGGTGGCGAAGCGCTGCTGCAGCTTCAAGGTCTCGTCGTCATCGGCGCCGACGAGCATCTCACGCCGGGCGGCGATCGTTTCGAAGGCCTTGGCGACCAAGTCATCGCGGCCCAGCGCTCTCAGGGTGTAGTACAGGCGCGCATGACTCTTGTGCATCGGCTGCCACATCACCGGCACTCGCACGAACTCGACGTACCCGGGCTTGCTGTTCAGCCAGCCCTTGAGCAAGGGCTCGAGCGCGTAGCAGTGCGGGCAGGCCAGCCAGAAAACCTCGGTCACTTCGACCTTGCCGGGGGGGACGCTGGTGGGTTGCGCCGGCACCAGCATGTTGTAGTTCACCCCGGCCTGCCACTTGCCCGGCGGGAGCGGCGCGACCGCGGGCGCCGTCGCGATCTTTTCCAGCGAGGCATCGCTTGCCGGGGCGTGCTCCGCATCGGTCGCGCCATCGGCGGACTCCTGCGAGTGAGTCGCCTGCTCGGTCTCGTTCTGGGCGCTGGCTTCGGGCGCGGGCGCAGGGGGCGGGCTCGCCTGCTCGGCCGCGGGGGCAGGCGCAGGGGCCGCGACCGGTGGCTCCTTGGATGAGCACGCGCACAGCAGGAGCAGGGCCGCCAGGGCGACGGATCGGGTCATGTTCGGTCCTCGGATCAGCGCATGCCCTGCACGTAAGAGGCCACATCGCGGATCTGCTCGGGGGTCAGGCGCTTGGCCAGGCTGAACATCATCACGCTGTTGGGATCCTGTTTCGCGGCCGCGGTGCCGGTATAGCGCGTGCCGTCGGCGTACGCGTTGAGTTGCTTGACCAAGTACACCGATTGCTGCGCGCGCAGCGCCGGGTAGCCCGCGGCCAGGTTGCCTCGTCCGGCCGGGCCGTGGCAGGCGACGCAGGCGGGCACGCCGGTAGCGCGGTCACCCCGCAGGTATAGCGCCTCACCCGACTTCCAGTACGAGGGGTCCGCCTCCAGTCCCAGCGGGGTCTGCGTCTGGAAATACACGGCGAGGTCGTCGATGTCCTGGTCGGTGAGCGCGGCGACAAGGGCCTGCATGATGGGGTTCGCGCGCGTGCCGGCCTTGAATAGGCGCAGCTGCGCGGCGGTGTACACTGCGCTCTGCCCCGCTAGGCGTGGCCATTCGGGGTTGGTGCTGTTGCCACCCTGGCCATGGCACCCGGCGCACAGCGCCGCCTTGGCCTGGCCATCGGCCGCCTTGCCATGGTCAAACGGAGTTCCCGGCGCCGCCGGCGCGGCAGCCGCGGCGGGAGCCGCCTCCGGGGCCGCCTGCGCGCAGGCCAGCGAGGGTGCGAGGCACGCCGCCAGCGTCACGACGGTGACGGATCCAATCCAAACGACTCTCAGGGTCTGCGGCATCACTTGGTATTCCGGCTATGGCTCGCTGCGGGGGCGCCGAATTGTACACTACGGCCATGGCACCGCTTTCCGTCCGTTCACCACGATGAGCCGTTTCAACCACGTGCAGTTCGTGATCAGCGCCGCGGCACCAGCGCAGTTTCCGGCCGACCTCGGGACCGAGGTTGCCTTCGTGGGCCGCTCCAACGCCGGCAAGTCGAGCGCCATCAACGCCATCGTTCAGCGCCAAGGCCTGGCCCGTACCAGCAAGACCCCCGGGCGCACGCAGCTGCTCAACTTTTTCGAGCTGGGCCCACAGCGGCGGCTGGTCGACCTGCCGGGTTACGGTTACGCGAACGTGCCAGAGAAACACCGCAGCACGTGGCCGCCCCTGATCAATGCCCTGCGTGAGCGCGCCTCGCTCAAGGGACTCTTCGTGATCGTGGATGCGCGCCGGGGCGTGAAGGACGGCGACGAGGGCCTGCTGGAATGGGCGCAGCCCACCCATCGGGTGCACGTGCTTCTTTCAAAGGCCGACAAGCTCACCCGGAACGAGGCTGCCGCGGCGCTGCGCAGCGCCTCGGAGGCACTCGCTGGACGCGCGAGCGTGCAGCTGTTCTCCGCGCTCAGGGGCAACGGCGTCGAGGAAGCCCAGGACACGCTCCGCGCCTGGCTTGCGTGAGTCCCTCCCCAATAAAAATGCCCCGGCGGTTTCGCTAGAAGCCGCCGGGGCCGACTAACCCGGTACAGTCTTGATGAACCGGGTTGACCCGCTCAGGGAGGGAAGCGGGGAGTGCTAGGCACTCGTATGGTTTGATGGCGACACGGCCGCCGAGTTCCAATCCTCGTGCAAAAATCTCTTTTCAAATCATAAGTTTGTGGTACGAACTGTATCATTTTGGCAACACAGTCGTGACTGAAGAAGCTTCATAGATGCGGACAGGGAAAATCCCTTTCCCATCAATGTTCGACATGGTGACGCGGCTGTTCCCGAACGCGAGGCTCCGTTGGCAAACCGCACCAATGCCAGTCGGTGGCCCACGTGGGCCGTGTCTTCTGGTGCGCGGTATGGCCCGCCGCCGCGCTTCTCGATCCGTGGGGCAGGGGAATTCAACGGCGAATCGATGGCGCCGCCCGCGATTCCCGCCGCCGTCGAGCGACCAGCACCGTCACTAGTGGGCCTCGTCCCAGTTGCCGCCCGAGCCGACATCCACGCGCAGCGGTACGCTTAAGGATGCGGCCTGCACCATGCACTCGCGCACGGCGGCCGTAAGCTCGGTTACCCGGTCGGCAGGCACCTCGAACACGAGCTCGTCATGCACCTGCATGATCAGCCGGGCGGGCGTCCGGGTGCGCGTGAGCCAGGCGTCGATGGCGATCATCGCCCGCTTGATGATGTCCGCCGCGGTGCCCTGCATCGGGGCGTTGATCGCGCTGCGCTCGGCGTACTGGCGCATCTGCGCGTTTCCCGAGCGGATATCCGGCAGGTACAGCCGCCGCCCGAACACGGTCTCCACGTAGCCGGTCTCGCGCGCCTGTGCGCGCGTGTTATCCATGAAGGCCTTCACTCCCGGGTAGCGCTGGAAGTAGCGCTCCACGTAATGCGCGGCGGCGCCGCGCTCGATGCCGAGGTTGCGCGCGAGCCCGAACGCGCTCATGCCATAGATGAGCCCGAAGTTGATCATCTTCGCCGTGCGGCGCTGGTCGGCGTTGACCGCGGCCAGTTCAACGCCGAAGACCTCCGCCGCGGTCGCCTGGTGCACGTCACGGTCCTCGGCGAAGGCTGCGCGCAGGCTGTCATCATCCGACAGGTGCGCCATGATGCGCAGCTCGATCTGCGAATAGTCCGCCGCGAGCAGCACCTGCCCCGGCGGGGCGATGAAGCTCTGGCGTATGCGCCGTCCCTCGGTTCGTCGCACCGGTATGTTCTGCAGGTTCGGTTCCACGGAGGACAGGCGCCCGGTGGCGGCGACCGCTTGGGCGTAGGAGGTGTGGATGCGCCCGGTGCGTTCGTTCACCAGCTCCGGGAGCTTGTCGGTGTAGGTGGACTTGAGCTTGGCGAGCGCGCGGTGCTCGAGCACGATCTTCGGCAGCGCGTAGTTCTGCGCGAGCTCCTCGAGCACGTCTTCGGCGGTGGAGGGCTGGCCGGTGGGCGTGCGCCGCTTCACCGGCAGCTGCAGACGCTCGAACAGGATCTGCTGCAGCTGGCGCGGGGACTCGATGTTGAATTCATGCCCGGCTTCCTTGTGGGCCTGCAGCAGCAACTCCTGCAGCTGGCGCGCGAACTCGCGGCTCTGCGCGCGCAGCAGCTCGCGGTCCACCAGCACCCCATGGCGTTCCATGCTGACCAGCACTGGCACCAGTGGCTGTTCGCACTCCTGGTACAGGCGCGCCAGGCTCGGCACGCCCTGCAGCTGCGCCCACAGCGCCTGGTGCAGGCGCAGGGTGACGTCGGCATGCTCGGCGGCGTATTCACTGGCGCGCTCGATGGATACCTGGTCGAAGCAGATCCGCTTGGCGCCCTTCCCGGCGACCTCGGCGTAAAAGCCGCGGTTGGTGTTGATCTGCTCGACCACCGACTCGACCGT
>JANYBG010000233.1 GCA_025360865.1 Pseudomonadota bacterium
GGGACATGGCTTCCTGCCTTGCCCTCAACCCTCACATGCCTGGCAGCGTTCCGGTGTAGTAGGCCAGGACGTACGCCTTGAGCGTCCCGTCGGGCTGGGGTACGCCGAAGACCTTGACTGGCGCGCCCGCGGCAAGACCGCTGGTCACCGCAGCCAGGCCGTTCGCGGTCGTCACGTCGATGGGACTGATGGTCACCACCGCTCCGCTGCGGTCGATCTGATACACCAGGGTCGCCGACCCGCTGGCCGTGCTCAGGTCCACCGTGACCGGCTGCGTGCCACCTGCGACGGTGAGCCCGAAGGCGTTGCCGGTCAGCCCGCTCGACACCGTGCCCAAGGGCACAGGCGTCGGCAGCAGGATCGCGTCGCGCACCGACCAGCCGGAGGCATTGGCCGGGTCAGCCCAGATCGCTGAACTCACGCCCCAGGCATCCAGCGCTCCCACCGTGCCGCCGAAGTTGGCCGCCCCGTTCGTGGCGGTGACGAAGTCCGGTACCGCGTTGGTGCCGCTCTCGGCGAGGGTCGGGTAAGTGAAGTTCCACCACTTGAACCCCACGATCGCGTTGCCGCTGGCATCAGTGCCATTGGGCGTCGTCGCAGCGATATAGGTGAGGGGCACCGCGTAGTCATCGGTGGCGCGGGCGAACTGGCGGGTGTAGGTGAAGCCGGTGCTGTTCGCGCCGGAGATCTTCCCCGAGTAGGCGGCCGTTTCTATGTCGATGGTCTGCGCCACCAGCGGGGTGGCCAGAGGATCAACCGCGCTCACATGCACCTTGAAGCCACGCACCAGGTTGTCCGCGGCGAGGAAGGCGGTGCCGGTGGCGATCGGCGTGGCGTCCGCCAGGGCATCCTTGGGCGTGCGGAAGAAGAACTGCGTGTTCTCATCGACACTCACTGGGACCCCGCGTCCGGATTCGTCGGCGACGGTGATGATGTTGGTGGAGGGATCCACGTGCAGCACGTGTCCCTCAGGACTCAGCCAGACGCTGGCGAAATCGCTGCTCGCCCAGACGCGGACCGCGACCAGCGTGCCGTCCTGCTGGTAACGGGCCGCGACGCGCACGTACTTCGCGCTCAAGGTCGCCGCCTGCGCCGAGAAGTCCTTGACCACCACGCGTGTCTTGGCATCCATGTCGTAGAAAATAGTGCCGTTGGTGTTATCCGCGAGGATCTTGAGATCCTGCGAGCTCGCCACCGCGGTTTCCGGGTTGGTCACTGGCAGGACCGGGAAATCCTTGGTCATGTCGAAGGACAGGTTGTCGCTGGCGACACTCACGACGGTGCCATACGTGTGGCGCAGCACCAGACGCGCGATATCGCGTACCGGATGGTGGCGCACGGGGCCCTTGAAGTTGACCGCCCATAGCGTGGCGCCGGCGGCGGCCGGCGGGGTATGGCCAATGATGAAGGCCGGATTGGCGAGGTCGAACTCAAGATCCAACGCATTGCTCTGCGTGGCGCTAACGACCAGGGTCGACTCGAAGTCCACCGTGACGCCGACCGTTAGGTTCCCAGCGATTCCCTGCTTGCCCTGAATCTGGATCTGGTCGGAGGGGATAGTCGTGCCCGGGGCGACCGGGAAGCCGCTCTGCGGATCCGCGGCCACCGTCAACAGCACGTCACCGGGATTGGCGGCTATGGTGAGTACGGCGGCCGAATACGCGCCGGCCGGGACACTGACGTTGCCCAGTAACTCACTCAACTGGTCCAGCTGCTCAAGATTCACGTAGGGCGCCGGCGTCGGGGCGGTCCAGACGGTGACCGCGGCACCACCGCCCTGGGGGACCAGCGCGATGCTTAATACCTTGACCCCTATCGTCGCCCAGTCCTCGGACGAGGCATCGCTGAAACTCAGCGGCATCGTCACCGAGCTCGTGCCGCTCGGGGTGCCCAGGGTGCTTGTGCCCCCGCCTCCGCCGCAGCCCACCAGGTTCGCCGTGGTCCCCGCCAAAAGCACGGTGTAAACCGCGCTCTGCAACATATTCCTGCGCATGTCCAATTCCCTCTGTTCGCTTATGCCCTGTTGGGCAAGTGCTGATATAGCGAACGAGGAATGGATCCGTTGACGCGGCCGCGCAGTCACGGGCGCCGTGTCGCGGCCAACCGACACGTGGACAGGGACTCAGCCCCGCAGCAGCCCGGTCACGTGATCCTTGCCGCGGACACAGGCGGCTTCCAGATCAAGTCCCGAGGCGAGCGCGGCGGCGATCGCCGTCGCCAATGCGCAGCCGGTGCCGCGCAGCTCGGCGTCCACCCGGGGAGCGGACAGCCGCCGCGTCAAGCGCGCGCTCACGAGTAGATCCACCGCATCGCGCCCGGACGCGTGTCCACCCTTGAGCAGGACCGCGCGTGCGCCGAGCGCGAGCAGCGCGCGCGCCTGGCTCAGCATCTCCTCCTCGTTGGCCGCCGCCGGAGTCCCGAGCAGGATTCCCGCTTCCGGGATGTTGGGGGTGAGCACGGCCACGCGCGGCAACAGCACATCCAGCAGCTCCCGCCGCCCGAGTTCATCCAGCAGCAGGGATCCCGAGGAGGATGCCAGCACCGGATCCAGTACCACCGGGACGAGTGGATGCCTGGCCAGCGAGTGGGCCACGGCGCGCACCGTGCCGCCGGTGGCGAGCATGCCTATCTTCACCGCATCGACGGGGCAGGTCGCAAAGGCTGCCTCGATCTGCGCACGCACCATCGATGCGGGCACTACGTGAGTGGCGAGCACCCCGGCATCCGACTGCGCGGTCACCGCCGTCACCGCGCACAGCGGGCGCGCGTCCAGATGGGCCAGTGTCCGCAGATCACGGGTCAGCCCCGCTCCCCCGCTGGAATCGGTTCCCGCGATGACCAGTACCGCGCTCACTCCCCGAGCGCGACCAGAGCGACGTCGGCGTGTCCGCGCGCCTGCAGCGAGCGGGCCGCGCGCCACGCGCGAATGCCCGAGCGGCAGCACAGCACGATCCGCGCCTGCGCCGGCAGCGCGGGCGGAGCGCCCTCGAGCGCGTCGACCTCGATGCGCAGCGCGCCGGGAAAAGCCGACACGGGGGCTTCCTCCAGGCTGCGCAGGTCGATCACGACGTCACTCGGTCGGACCTGGGTCGGATCGATGAAACTCAGCGCGGCCGCGGCTGACTCACTCGCCCCGGCGAAGGAGAATCCGCCAAAACGCAGCGACTGGAAGTCGACCGAGACCAGCCGGCCGAGAACCGGTGGCCGCAAGTCCAGCAACAGGGCCAGCGCCATGTGCGCCTGGAGCGTTCCGATGACCCCGACCGCGGTGCCCAGGACACCGGCCTCGGCACACGAGCCGGCGGTCCGCGGCATCTCCGGGAAGACGGCGCGGTAGCTCGGTGCGCCGCCACAGAAGGCGCCGACGTAGCCTGCCAGTCCGAGCACGGAGGCGCTCACCAGCGGCTTCGCGGCCGCCCGGCACGCATCGCTGAGCACGTACGTCAGCGCGAGGCTGTCCCCGGCATCCAGGACGAGGTCCACATCCGCCACGAGCGCGACGACGTTGGCAGGCGTCACGCGCACCGGGTGCGGGTCGATCCGAACGTGGGGATTCAGAGCCAGCAGGGCCGCGCGCGCGGCCAGGACCTTGGACTGGCCGATGTCACTCATGCGATAAAGCGGCTGGCGATGCAGGTTGGTCTCCTCAACCGCATCCGGGTCGGCGACGGCGATTCGGCCTACCCCCGCGGCGGCCAGATACGGAAGGACGGCGCAGCCGAGGCCCCCCGCGCCCACGACCAGGACGCTCGCCCTGCCCAAGCGCGCTTGCCCCGCGGGGCCCACCTGCGGAAGCACCGACTGTCGTGCGTAACGATCGCTCATCGGCAGGCGCGGGTCAGGCCGCGGCGGCGAGCCAGCGTCGGGCCTGGTCTTCCGGGTTCGCCGCGGCGACGATGTCACTCACCACCGCGGCGATATCCGCGCCGGCGCCGAACACCTCGGGCAGGCGCGCGAGCGTCACTCCTCCGATCGCCACCAGCGGGATCGCGCCGACGCGGCGTTTCCACTCCGCCAGGCGCGCCAGGCCTTGCGGCCGCCATGGCATCACCTTAAGCGTCGTGTGGTACACAGGTCCGAGCGCGACGTATTCCGGTTCCAGGGCGAGCGCGCGCTCCAGTTCGGCCTCATCATGGGTGCTGATGCCAAGCCGCATCCCCGCGCGGCGCAGCGCGGGGATGTCCGCGCCATCGAGATCCCCCTGGCCCAGGTGGACGAAGTCGCACCCCAGATCCAGCGCCTGCCGCCAGTGATCGTTCACGACCAGCTGCATGCCAGCGCCCACACAGCACGCGCGCGCGGCGCTGATCTGCGCGGCGACACGCGCCGGGGGCGCGCCCTTGATGCGCAATTGCACGAGGGCCACGCCCGTTGACGCCAGGCGCTCGACCCATGCCGCGCTGTCGACGATCGGGTAAACACGTGGGAGCCTCATCCGCGAAACGCCGTGCCAATGACAGGCGTCGAGGGCTGTGCCACGTCGCGCGCCTCGATGGGGCCTGCCATATACGCGGCGCGCCCGGCATCGACGGCCTGTCGAAACGCTTGCGCCATCAGCACGGGATCCCGCGCCTGCGCGACCGCGGTGTTGATCAGCACCGCGTCGAAACCCTGCTCGAGCGCCAGGGCCGCGTGCGATGGCACGCCGATCCCCGCGTCGATGATCAGCGGCACTTCGGGGAAATGCGCGCGCAGCGCCCTGAGGCCGAACAGGTTGTTCAGGCCGCGGCCCGAGCCAATCGGTGAGCCCCACGGCATCAGCACCCGACAGCCCGCGCTCAGCAGGCGCTCGGCGACCACCAGGTCCTCGGTCGTGTAGGGGAATACCTCGAATCCCTCCGTGCTGAGGATGCCCGCGGCCTCGACCAGCGCGAAGACATCCGGCTGCAGCGTGTCGTCCTCCCCGATCACCTCGAGCTTGATCCAGGGGGTCCCGAAGACCTCACGCGCCATGTGCGCGGTGGTAACCGCCTCCTTCACCGAATGGCAGCCCGCGGTGTTGGGCAGCACCCGCACGCCCAGTTCGCGGACGAGCGACCAGAACCCCTGTCCCGAACGCTCCCCCGCGCCCTCGCGCCGCAGCGACACGGTCACGATCTGCGTCTCCGCGGCGCGTACCGCGGCGCCCAGCACAGCCGGGGACGAGTAGCGCGCGCTGCCAAGCAGCAGGCGTGAGCGCAGCGAGGTCTGGTACAGCTCGAGCATCAGCCCCCCTGCATCGGGGCGAGGACCTCGACCCGGTCGCCCTCGTTGAGTGGGGTTTCAGCGCGGGCGCCCGCGGCGACGAATTCGCCGTTCACCGCGGTCGAGACTGTGCGCTCGCCGTAGCCCAGCTCACCCAGCGCCGCGGCGAGCTCTCCGGCGCGAACCTCATGCCAGGCGCTGTTGACGAGTATCCTCATCCATCACCTCCGGAAAATGGCTTCCCTCGAGCACGGCACGCGCGGCACGCCGCGCCATCGCCGGGGCGATGAGGAAGCCGTGTCGGTACAGGCCATTGACGTACACCGTGTCACCGCGGACGGTGAGCCGCGGCAGGTTGTCCGCGAAGGCCGCGCGAACTCCCGTGCCGATCTCAAGGATATGCGCCTCCCCGAAAGCCGGATGCAGCGCGTAGGCGGCCGATAGCAGTTCGAGCATCGAGCGCGCGCTGATGCGCTCACCGTCGTCACTCTCAAGAAGCGTCGCCCCGACCATGAACAAGCCCTCCCCGCGCGGCACAACGTAGACCGGCAGGCGTGGGTGCAGCACGCGCACCGGGCGTCGCAGGGTAAAGTCTCTCAGGCGCAGGAGCACCATCTCCCCCTTCACTCCGCGCAGCCCCGGCAGTGACTTGGCCGCGGCGAGTCCCGTGCAGTCCACCACCGCGCGGGCCCAGGTCAACTGCGCGCGGCTGACCGCGGCGCAGAAGTGAATTGGCACGGAAAGCTCGGCGAGCCGCCCGGCCAGCGCGGCGAGCGCGGCGCGCGGATCCAGGTGCCCTTCCCCTTCGAAGTACAGCGCCCTGCCGAAGCGGCCCGCGAGATCCGGTTCAAGCGCCGCGATGGCGGCCGCGTCGATCGAGGCGAAGTTACGCGTGCGGCCCGCGAACTGAACGAGCTCCGCGGTGTCACGCGCGTGCGCGACGACGAGCGTGCCGTTCACCACCGTGCGGGGGAAGCGCTCCCGCCACCAGGGAATGCTCTCGAGGCCCAGCTGCGCGATCAGGGGTTCGGAGTTCTCCCGCTCGCACCAGGGAGCGAGCATGCCGCCGGCGACCCATGAACAGGCGCCCTCCCCCAGCTGGCTGGCGCGCTCGAAGATCTCGACCGCGGCCCCGCGCTCGGCGAGTTCGAGCGCGCAGGCAAGCCCTGCGATGCCGGCGCCTATGACCGCGACGCGCGTCATTCAGGCGCTCTTCGCCTTCACGGTGGGCGCGGGCACGTAGAGCTCCGCGCCGCCGGCGCGGAACTTGGCCGACATGTCCTCCATGCCCTGCGCGCGCGCCTCCGCCCGCACTTCGTGCGAGATACGCATGGAGCAGAATTTGGGCCCGCACATGGAGCAGAAGTGCGCCACCTTGTGGCCCTCCTTCGGCAGTGTCGCATCGTGGAAGGCAAGCGCGGTGTCAGGATCGAGCGAGAGATTGAACTGGTCCTGCCAGCGAAAATCAAAGCGCGCCCGCGAGAGCGCGTCATCGCGCGCCTGCGCGCCGGGGTGGCCCTTGGCCAGGTCCGCGGCGTGCGCGGCGATCTTGTAGGTGATGACCCCGGTCTTCACGTCGTTGCGGTCGGGGAGGCCCAGGTGCTCTTTGGGCGTCACGTAGCACAGCATGGCGGTGCCGAACCAGCCGATCATGGCCGCGCCGATCGCGGAGGTGATGTGATCGTAGCCGGGGGCGATGTCGGTGGTGAGGGGTCCTAAGGTGTAGAACGGCGCCTCGCCGCAGGTGGCCAGCTGCTTGTCCATGTTGGCCTTGATCTTGTGCATCGCCACGTGGCCGGGGCCTTCGATCATCACCTGGCAGTCGTGCTTCCAGGCGAGTTGGGTGAGCTCGCCCAGCGTCTCAAGCTCGGCGAACTGCGCGGCATCGTTCGCATCGGCGATCGATCCTGGGCGCAGGCCATCGCCCAGCGAGAAGCTCACGTCGTACGCGCGGCAGATGCGGCAGATCTCCTCGAAGTGCTCGTACAGGAAGCTCTCGCGGTGATGCGCGAGGCACCATTTGGCCATGATCGAGCCGCCACGGGAGACGATGCCGGTCACGCGGTTCACGGTGAGCGGGATGTAGGCCAGGCGCACGCCGGCGTGGATGGTGAAGTAGTCCACTCCCTGCTCGGCCTGTTCGATGAGGGTGTCGCGGAAGATCTCCCAGGTGAGGTCCTCGGCGACGCCGCCGACCTTCTCCAGCGCCTGGTAGATCGGCACGGTGCCGATCGGCACCGGCGAGTTGCGCACGATCCACTCGCGGATGTTGTGGATGTTGCGCCCGGTGGACAGGTCCATGACGGTGTCGGCACCCCAGCGGATCGCCCATACCATCTTGTCCACCTCTTCCGCGGTCGAGGAGGTCACGGCGGAGTTGCCGATGTTGG
>JANYBG010000021.1 GCA_025360865.1 Pseudomonadota bacterium
GCGCCGACCAGGGTGACGGGCGGCAGGTTCAGCTTGATCGAGCGCGCCGCGGGGCCCTCGCCGATTAATATGTCGAGCTGGTAGTCCTCCATCGCCGGATACAGGACCTCCTCGACCACCGGCGGGAGCCTGTGGATCTCATCCACGAAGAGCACGTCCCGCGCCTGCAGGTTGGTGAGCAATGCGGCGAGGTCCCCGGGCCGCTCCAGCACCGGACCGGAGGTCTGGCGCAGGTTCGCGCCCAGTTCCGCGGCGATGATGTGGGCAAGCGTGGTTTTACCCAAGCCAGGCGGCCCGAAGATCAGCACGTGGTCGAGGGCTTCCCCGCGCTGACGGGCCGCGCTGATGAAGATCTCCAGCTGGTTCTTCACCGGGGCCTGGCCGACATACTCCGCGAGGCGTCGGGGCCGGATGGCGCGCTCGACCGCCTCCTCCTCGGTGCTCGCCACCCCATTGACAATGCGTTCCTCTGTCACGGCTGGGCGCTCTACTCCCGCACCGCGCTCTGCAGGGCGCGGCGGATCAGTTCCTCGGTGGTGTGTGTACCGGTCCCCGCGGCCTTGAGCAAGCGGGTCGCCTCGGCCGGCCGATAGCCCAGGGCGATGAGCGCCTCATAGGCCTCGTTGGCGGGATTCGCCACCGCGGCCTCCCCGGGCACCCCGGTCGCCAGCTGCGGGGCGGTGAGCCGGTCGCGCATCTCCACGATGAGTCGCTCGGCGGTCTTGCGGCCGATGCCTGGCACGCGCGTGAGGGCGCTGATGTCCTGTCCCTGAACGCTCTGGTTGAACTCAGCGACGCTCACGCCGGAGAGCAGCGCGAGTGCGATCTTTGGTCCCACGCCTGAGACCTTGATGAGGCTCCTGAACAGGCGCCGCTCGTCCTCGGTGGCGAATCCATAGAGCACGTGCGCGTCCTCCCGGACCACGAGGTGCGTGAGCAGGTGCGCTTCCGCGCCCACCGGCGGTAGGTCGTAGTACGTGGACATCGGGGCTTCCAGCTCGTAACCGATGCCGCCGACTTCAAGGGTGAGCTGGGGGGGCGACTTCGAGGCGATGCGCCCGCGCAGCGAGCCGATCATCGCCGGACCTGGGCGCGCGTGGCGTCCGCGGCCTGCGCGAGCAGCCCCAGGGTGCGCGAGTGGGCGTGGCACACCGCCACCGCCAGGGCATCGGCGGCATCCGCGCCCGGGCACTCGGCGAGCGCCAGGAGCACCTTGATCATGTGGGCCACCTGGGGCTTCTGCGCCGCTCCCGAGCCGACCACGGCGAGTTTGATGGCGCGCGGCGCGTACTCGAATACCGGGATTCCTTCGGGGATCGCGCACAACGCCGCGCCCCGGGCCTGCCCGAGCTTGAGGGCGCTGTCCACATTGCGGCTGACGAACACGCGCTCGACGGCGACCTCGACGGGGGCATGCTCGCTCATGAGCGCGCGCAACCCCTCGAAGATCAGGCGCAGGCGCTCCATCGGGGCCGCGGTGGCCACGTTCAGGCAGCCGTGAGCGATCACGATGACGCCATTCGCGCGACTTTCGATGAAACCGAAGCCCGTGCGCCGCGATCCCGGGTCAATCCCGAGGATGCGCACGCTTGCGGCGGTGCTCAAGCGCACCGGGGCGGCGGTGGGCTCAAAGGCGCGCCAGGACCTCGTCCGATATCTCGACATTCGAATAAACGTCCCGTACTTCGTCCAGCTCTTCGAGGGCATCCAACAGGTGCGCCATCAGCATCGCGCTCTCTCCTGAGAGTTCCAGCGCCGTGGCCGCGCGCTCGGTAACCCGCGCGGTCGCCGGCGTGAAGCCCCCGTGGGTCAGCACCGCGCGTACTGTGTCGAACTCGAGCGGGTCAGCGAGGACCTCGACCGAGCAGTCATCGCTGGGCACCACATCCTCCGCCCCGGCCTCGAGCGCCACGCGCATCAACTGCTCCTCGTCGGTGCCGGGCGGGAAGGTCATGAGCCCCACGGTGTTGAACAGGTAGCTGACCGAGCCGTCCGCTCCCAAGTTACCGCCGTGCAAGTCAAACGCGCGCCGCACCTGAGCCCCGCTGCGCTCCCGGTCGGGCGTCAGGCAGTCCACCATAACCGCGGCGCCGCCGGGCCCGTAGCCCTCGAAGCGCACCCGCACAAGGCCACTGTCACCATCACCCGATGGGACGCGCTCGCGCCTGCGGGCTTGGGCACTCTCGCGGCGCTGGATGTTCGCCCACCTGCTGTGACCAGCCATGCTCACACGTCGCGATAAAAACAGACGCGTATGATAGCGGCAATCCTGCGCGGACGACACGCCGCCGCGTTCTAAGGTCCCGTCAAACCTCGAAAAAGCCCTCACCGTCGTGGAAACGAGCCAGGCCTGTCCGTCTTCGATCCGCGACGCCCTCGATGCCGCCCGCGCGGCGTTCGGCGCGAATGGGGAGTCCTCAGCGCTGGATCTCGCCGCCGAGGCCGGTGGCATCCTCGGCGGCCTCACCGGGAACCAGGAGCTGGCGCTCGCGCTCATCGGGCGCGCGGCGCTCGCGGGCGGTCTTTCACCGCAGGCGACCGCTACCGTGGTCGGCGCGCCGGCCGCGCGGATCTCCGCGGCGCTGGTGCGCCTTGGCGCGCTCGGCCTGCCGCGCGACTGGTCCCCGACCCAGGGCCTGGACACGCCCCAGACCGAGACCCTGCGCAAGATGCTGCTCGCCGTGGTGAGCGATCCACGGCTGGTGCTCGCGCGGTTGGCCGAGGAACTCGTGGCGCTGCGGCACGCGCGCGCGCTTCCCGCGGCCGAGCGCGGCCGCCGGGCGCTCGAGGCGCGCGCGGTATACGCGCCGCTGGCGAACCGCTTAGGCGTGTGGCAGCTGAAGTGGGAACTCGAGGACCTCGCGTTCCGCTACCTCGAGCCGGATGAGTACAAGCGCGTGGCGAGTGTCTTGAACGAGCGGCGCGCGGACCGCGAGCGCTACATCGAGGCGTTATGCGAAAGCCTGCGCGCCCAGCTGAGCGAGGCCGGAATCGAGGCCCAGGTGCACGGGCGGCCAAAGCACATCTTCAGCATCTACCGGAAGATGCAGCGCAAGCAGCTGGCGTTCTCGCAGTTGTACGACGTGCGCGCGGTGCGCATCGTCGTCGCCTCCGTTCCCGACTGCTACGCGGCTCTCGGGGTGGTGCACGGCCGGTGGCCGTACATCCCCGGTGAGTTCGATGACTACGTGGCGACCCCTAAGGGCAATGGCTATCGCTCGATCCACACCGCGGTCATCGGCCCGCACTCCCTGAGCGTGGAGGTGCAGATCCGCACCCGCGAGATGCACCAGCACTCCGAGCTGGGCGTCGCCGCGCACTGGACGTACAAGGAGGGCGGCCCGCGCGATGCGCTCTATCAGCGCAAGATCGAATGGGTGCGTCGCCTGCTAGAACCCGCGGAAGGCGTGCGCCCGGATGCGGACCGCGACCTGATCGAGGGTATGCGCAGCGAACTCTTCGCCGACCGGGTCTACGTCCTCACCCCGCGCGGGGAGGTGATCGACCTGCCCACCGGGGCGACGCCACTGGACTTCGCCTACAGCGTCCACACCTCGCTGGGGCACCGCTGCCGGGGGGCGAAGACCAACGGGCGCATCGTGCCACTCACGCACGCCCTGTCCAACGGGGAGATCGTGGAGATCATCACCGCCAAGCAAGAGGCGCCCAGTCGCGACTGGCTCGCCCCCGAGCAGGGGTACCTCACTTCCGCGCGCAACCGCGCCAAGGTGCGCGGCTGGTTCAGGAAGCTCGACGTGGGCGATAACCGCAGCGCCGGACGTGCGATCGCCGAGCGGGAACTCGCGCGCGTGGGCGCGCGCGCCGAGCACTTCGCCGCTCTCGCCCAGGAGCTGAAAGCCCGCGACACCGAGCATCTCCACCAGTTGCTGGGCGAAGGGGAGGTCACGGTCACACAGCTCCTGCAGGCCGCCGGGCGCGTGCTCGAACCGCAGGCGCCCGCGGTGGTGCGCGCGCCCGCGCGCCGGCCGCCGGTGCGCAAGCGCGCATCCCCGGTGGAGATCGAGGGAATCGGGGACCTGCCCGTCACGCTGGCGCGCTGCTGCGCCCCGCTGCGCCCACAGCCGATCGTGGGCTACGTGAGCTTGGGGCGCGGCGTCACCGTGCACCGCCGTGACTGCGCCGGGCTGACCCGGATGAGCGGGCTCAAGCCCGACCGTGTCCTTAACGTGGGATGGGCCCGCTCGGACACCGGCACGCTGCAGGTGGAATTGCTGGTCAGCGCCTACGATCGGCGCGCACTGCTGCGGGACCTGAGTGATGTGCTCGCCATCGAGCGCCTGAGCATCGATGCCGCGACCACGCGCACCGACCACGACAGGGGAATCGCGCACTTCTCGCTCACCGTGGCGGTGAGCGATCTCGGGCAGCTCGCCCGCGTGTTGCGGCAGCTCACCGGGGTGCCGAACGTGATCGAGGCGCGACGCCGCCTCTAGTACCGAAGGCGGTTCAGCGATTGATATTGTCGATCGAGCGCTTGTCCGCGTTAAGCGCCGCCTCGTGCACCGCCTCCGACAGTGTCGGGTGCGCGTGTATCGTGCGTTGCAGGTCCTCGCTCGAGGCCGAGTACTCCATCGCCAGCACCGCTTCGGCGATCAACTCGCCTGCCATCGGCCCCACGATGTGCACGCCCAGGATCTCGTCGTCGTCCTGCGCGGCGAGCACCTTGGCGAAGCCGCTCGCCTGTTCCATCGCCTTTGCCCGGCCGCTGGCCAGGAACGGGAACACACCGACCTTGTAGGCGCGCCCACTGGCCTTGACCTGCTCCTCCGTGAGCCCGACCCAGGAGATCTCAGGGGAGGTATAGATGACCGAGGGAATCACCTTGTAGTTGGTCTCGCCAAAGAGCCCGGCGATGAGGTCCGCGACCATGACCCCCTCCTCCTTGCCCTTGTGCGCGAGCATCGGCCCGCGCACGCAGTCCCCGATCGCCCAAACGCCCGCAACACCCGTGCGGCAGTGGTCATCGACCTTGATGAAGCCGCGCTCATCCAGCTGCACCGCGCTTTCGGGCGTGAACAGATCCTGGGTATACGGGCGGCGGCCGACGGCGACCACAAGACGGTCGACGGTGAGCTTCTGCTCGCCCTTGGCGTCGGCGTAGGTGACATGGACCGCATCGCCCTCGACCAGGGCCTGGGTGAGTTTGGCGCCCAGGCGGATCTCCAGGCCCTGCTTCTTGAAGTGCCGCAGCGCCTCCTTCGCCAGCTGCTGGTCAGCGATGGGGAGGAACTCAGGCAGCGCCTCGAGCACCACCACCTCGGACCCCAGGCGGCGCCACACGCTGCCTAGCTCGAGGCCGATGACCCCCGCGCCGATCACTGCCAGCCGTTTGGGCACCGCGTCGAAGTCCAGTGCGCCCCAGGAATCCACGATCTGCGGGGCCTGGAAAGCCGCGGAGCGCAGTTCGATGGGAGCGGAGCCCGAGGCGAGCACGACCTGCTTCGCGCTCAAGCTACGCTTAGCCCCATCGTGGGCGGTGAATTCGACCGTGCCCGGCGCCAGCAGCTTGCCGTGCCCCTGGAGCGGGGTGACGCCCGCGGCCTTGAAGAGCGCGAGAATGCCGCCGGTCATGCCGCGCACGATTCCCGCCTTGCGCTTCTGCATCTGGGCAAGATCCAGGCTCGCCCCCGACACCTTGATGCCGTGGCTCGCGAACTCCTCGCGCACCCGGTGATAGAGTTCGCTCGACTCGAGCAGCGCCTTGGAAGGAATGCAGCCGGCGTTGAGACAGGTGCCGCCGAAGGCGGGGGTGCCGTCGCGGTTCTTCCACTCATCTATGCAGGCCACGCTGAGCTTGTTCTGGGCCGCGCGGATAGCGGCCGGGTACCCCGCCGGGCCACCCCCGATCACGATGACATCGAAGGAAGGCGAAGGTGCGGCGGGCTTTTTGTCGTCGTTGGCCATGAGCTGGGTAGCAGGGAAATTTCGGGGTCGGGACAGTAGCATAAAGGCTCAGATCCGGCCGCCAGACGGCGGATCCCAACCCCGTCGGGTGCGTGAACGGGGAGCGCTTGGAGCGCCTTTCATCCGGCGGCCTTGAACACTGGCGTTCGGGTGGTCGCCGGGGAAATGGCCCGGCGATGGCACACCGCTGACACCCCGCGGGAGTCAACCGCCCGTGCCACAGCCTCTGAGAGAGCGCGTGAAGGCGGCCGTCCGCTCGCGGCGGGCGGCGCTGTCACAAGCGCACGGGGGCTTCCGCTTACAAAGGGGCGGGTCAGATCCCGAGCAGCATGCGGCCCGGATCCTCGAGCGCATCCTTGATGGCCACCAGGAACCGCACGGCGTCACGCCCATCGATAATCCGGTGATCGTAGGTCACCGCGAGGTACATCATCGGGCGCACCGCGACCGCCCCGTTCACCACCATGGGCCGGTCCTGGATCTTGTGCATGCCCAGGATCGCGCTCTGCGGGGCGTTGACGATCGGTGTGGACATGAGTGAGCCGAATACCCCGCCATTGGTGATGGTGAAGGTGCCCCCGGTCAGGTCCTCGATGGCCAGCGACCCCTCGCGCGCCTTGCGCGCGTAGTCCGAGACTTCCTTCTCGATCACGGCGAAAGCCTTGGTGTCCGCGTCGCGCACGATCGGCACGATCAGCCCGCGGTCGGTGGAGACCGCGACGCCAATGTCGTAATACTCGTGGTAGATGATGTCGTTGCCGTCGACGGAGGCGTTCATGACCGGATAGCGCTTGAGCGCCTCGATCGCCGCTTTCACGAAGAAGGACATGAAGCCGAGCTTCACGCCGTGCTCCTTCTCGAAGCGCTCCTTGTAGCGGGAGCGCAGTTCCTGGGTCGCCGTCAGGTCCACCTCGTTAAAGGTGGTGAGCAGGGCCTGGGTGGACTGCGCCTCGATCAGCCGCTGCGCGATGCGCGCGCGCAGGCGTGTCATGGGCACGCGCTGCTCGGTGCGGGCCCCGGCGGCCACCGGCGGCCGCGCGGCCGCGGGACGGGACGCGGGGGCCGCCACGAGCGGCGCCTCGGCGGGCTTCTTCCCCAGGTATCCGACGATATCGGATTTGGTGAGGCGACCGTCGCGGCCGGAAGCCGGGATCGCGCCCGGATCCAGCTGATTCTCCTCGACCAGGCGCCGGACCGAGGGGCTGAACTTGCCCGAGTCCTTGCCTTCCTCGGCCGCCGCGGGCGCCGGGGCTGAGGTCTTCGCGGCGGCCGCGGGCTTCACAGCCAACGCGGCGGCCGGCTTGGCGGGCGCGGCGCCCTCCTCGATCACCGCCAGCACCTGGCCGCTGGTGACCACCGCGCCGTTTTGCACGCGCAGTTCACGCACGATGCCATTGGCCGGGGCGGGGACCTCGAGAACGACCTTGTCGGTCTCAAGATCCGCGAGGTTCTCGTCGCGGCGGATGGAGTCGCCGGGTTGCTTGTGCCAGGCCACAAGCGTCGCGTCGGCGACGGACTCGGGCAGCTGCGGGACGCGGATTTCGGTGTTCATGAGCTCTTTCGCAACGGCGCGTTGGCCGCCTTCATGCGCTGGGTGTCGTTGGCGGATTCTTCGGTCGCTGTGGCATGAAGCGCGGTGC